>CAZJKV010000072.1:0-10822 GCA_964546765.1 uncultured Chromatiales bacterium | reverse complement strand
GCAGCCGGAGGGCAGTGGTCGGGGCCGGCGGCGGGCGACGCCTTCCGGGACACGCTTTTCGGCGTCCTGCCCGCTTGACGGCGGCATCCTGCCGCCGACAGTCCCGGAAGGCGTCGCCCGCCACCGGCCCTGCGCGTCCTGCGGGTGGGCCGGGATTTGCCAGCCCCTGAATTATCCTTTAGAATTCGCTCCTTGCGCCGGCCTGTCGGGGGCGCGAGAGACAATCCGATTCACTCCTTGCCTTACCGTCCCGGCGCTGTCGACGGCGGAAGGCTGCCAATCCACAAGGAGCGTCATGAGACACTACGAAGTCGTGTTTCTGGTCCACCCTGACCAGAGCGAGCAGGTCCCCGCCATGATCGAGCGCTATCGTTCGACGATCGAGTCGAGCGGCGGTGCGATCCACCGCCTCGAGGACTGGGGCCGACGTCAGCTCGCCTATCCAATCAACAAGATCCACAAGGCGCACTATGTGCTGATGAACATCGAGGTCGACAAGAAGACCCTCGAGGAGATCACCAGCGCGTTTCGCTTCAACGATGCGGTGATCCGCAATCTAGTGATCGCGCGCGACAGTGCCGTGACCGAGCCGTCGCCGTTTGCGCGGCCGGCGCGCGACGAGGAGCCGTCCCGGGGCGCGAGGACCGCGGCCTGAGGTAACGGCGTCCGGGGCCGGTGGACATGCCCGATGACAACCGGGTCATTGTCGCTGGCGTGGTCTGCAAGCGGCCGGAGACGCGCCACACCCCCGCCGGGATACCGCTGACGCATTTTACGGTCGAGCACCGCTCACGCAGGGTCGTGAACGGGATCCCCCGGGAGACCTGGTTTCGCATCGTCGTCGCGGCGGCCGGCGCGAACCCGGGTCGCGGCGCAGCGGCGCTGGCCGAGGGCGATCGGGTGCGGGTCACCGGATACCTGAGCCGCAGTGATTATCGGAAGGATGAACGTCATGTCACGCTGCATGCCGAAACGATAGAACGCATGCCGCGCGACGAACCGAATGAAGACTGAACAACAGAGGATAGAGACCGTCATGCAACGCAATTTTCGTCGCAAGAAGTTCTGCCGCTTTACCGTCGAGGGCATCACGGAGATCGATTACAAGGATATCCAGATGCTGAAGAACTATGTGCTGGACACCGGCAAGATCGTGCCGAGCCGCATCACCGGCACCAGTGCGAAATACCAGCGCCAGCTCTCGACTGCGATCAAGCGCGCGCGTTATCTCGCGCTGCTGCCGTACAGCGATTCGCACTGAGCGGATTCCGGCGCCGCCGATCCGCGTGCCGTCGGCGCGCGGGTCCCGCGGCACGGTGCGGACGCTGATGCGGGGATTCGCGAATTTCATTCTGCGGGGGCGACTCCAGGCCGGCCTGGTCGCAACCATCGCGGCCGCGCTGACGCTGGTCGTGCCGCTCTTCAGTCATGTCAGCGGCGGTGTGCTGGCGCTGGTGACGCTGCGCAACGGTTTTCGCGAGGGGCTGCTGATCGCGATCGCGGCGGTCGCGATGCTCGGCGTGATCGGTTACCTGTCTGCGCTGCCATCGGGGGTCCTGAATTTCATCGTCGGCTCGATATTTCTGCTGATGTGGCTGCCGGTCCTGGTTACCGCGATGGTGCTGCGATCGACGCGTTCGATCGACCTCGCGGTGACGGTCGCCGGCGGGATAGCCGCCGCCGCGGTCGCCGTGCTCTACCTCACGATTGGCGACGTCGCCGGCTGGTGGCGGGGCCTGCTGACCGATGTGCTGATGCCGGTCATCGAGCAGATGGAACTCCAGATCATGGAAGGTGACCGCGAGATGGTCATCGAGATGATGTCCCGGATCATGACCGGCGTGCTCGCAGCGACAATGGTCGCGACGACGATGACGAACCTGCTGATCGGTCGCTGGTTGCAGTCCCTGGTATTCAACCCCGGCGGCTTTGGCGAGGAGTTTCGCACGCTGCGGCTCGGTCGGCCGGTCGCGCTCATAACGCTGGTCGTGGTCGGTCTGGCGGGATTCGCGGGCGGCGCGGCCGGTGATCTCGGCCTGAACCTGCTGCTGCTGCTCGGCGCGATGTACGCATTGCACGGGCTTGCGCTGGCCCATGCGATCGTCGCCCGCACCGGGGCACATATCGCCTGGCTGGTCGTGCTTTATCTCCTGATACTGTTCGCGCTGCCGCAGGTCGCGATGGTGCTCGCGAGCGCGGCCTTCGTGGACAGCTTCATGGATTTTCGTGCGCGCATCGCGGGTCGCGGCGGTCCGCCGTCACGCCGAGACGACGACCCCGGCGCGCCATCGTAGGATGCGGTGAACATAGTTAACCTAATCAAAAACAGAACGATAAATGATTTAATTGATTTAACATCTAGGTAGCAGGCCCCACGCCCGGTGACGACAAATGACCCGTTCCCGGACTCAACGATTGGTGTAATCTTAAGGCGAGGACAGTGCAATGAACGTAATACTGCTCGACAAGGTGGAAAATCTCGGCAACCTCGGGGACATGGTCTCGGTGCGCCCGGGCTTCGGCCGCAACTTCCTGATCCCGACCGGCAAGGCGGTGCCCGCGACCGAGGAGAACCGCAAGATTTTCGAGGCGCGCCGCGTCGAGCTCGAAAAGGCGGCGGCCGAGTCCCTGTCCACGGCGCAGGCGCGCGCCGGGGAGCTGGACGGTATGATGGTCACGATCGCGTGCCGGGTCGGCGACGAGGGCAAGCTGTTCGGCTCGATCGGCACCGCCGATATCGCGGAGGCCTTTGCTGCCGCCGGCCAGGAAGTCCGCAAGCAGGAGGTCCGCATGCCGGAGGGACAGTTGCGCCACACCGGGACCTTCGAGATCGAGCTGCACCTGCATCCGGAAGTGAATGTCGAGGTCAAGGTCGAGCTCGTCCCCGAATCCTGAGCAAGAGGCGTAATTGATGCAGGACCTCGCCGCCAGTGCCGGCGCCGCCGGCCGGATCATGGACAAACTGAAGCTGCCGCCACACTCGATCGAGGCGGAGCAATCGGTGCTCGGCGGCCTGATGCTCGATAACGCAGCCTGGGAAGTAGTTGCGGACCAGGTCGATGAGGAGGACTTCTACCGCCAGGATCATCGCCTGGTGTTCCATGCAATCTCCACCCTGTGCGCCCGCAGCGAACCGGTCGACGTCGTAACCGTCAGCGAGTGGCTGGAGCATCACAAGCAGCTCGACGACGCCGGTGGCTTCGCCTATATCGCCGAAATTGCGAGCAGCACGCCGAGCGCCGCGAACATCAAGTCCTATGCGCAGATCGTCCGCGAACGCTCGGTGCTGCGCCAGCTGATCCATGTCGGTACCGAGATCGGCAACAGCGTATTCAATACCGAAGGGCGCGAGACCGGCGAGATCATCGATCACGCAGAACAGCTGATCTTCCGGATCGCGGAGCAGGGGAGACGCGGCCGGCAGGCCTTCCGACCGATCCGGGAACTGCTGACCGAGGTCACCGACCGCATCGACAGGCTCTACCATCACAGCGGCGCCTATACCGGGATCCCGACCGGTTTCAACGAGCTCGACGACCTGACCTCGGGCCTGCAGGACACTGACGTCATCATCGTCGCGGCTCGCCCGTCCATGGGCAAGACCAGCTTCGCGATGAATATCGCCGAGCACGCGGCGATCAAGCACGGGGTCCCGGTCGCGATCTTCAGCATGGAGATGCAGGCCGAGCAGCTCGTCATGCGCATGCTGTCGTCGCTCGGGCGCATCGACCAGCATCGCGTACGCACCGGCAAGCTCGCCGACGACGACTGGCCGCGCCTGACCTCGGCGATGAGCCTGCTGAGTGAGTCGCCGCTGTTCATCGACGATACCCCGGCCCTGTCGCCGATCGAGCTGCGCGCCCGCGCGCGCCGTATCAACCGCGATATCCAGCGCAGCCATGGCAAGGGACTCGGGCTGATCGTCGTCGACTACCTGCAGCTGATGCAGGTGCCCGGCCACAAGGAAAATCGCACCAACGAGATTTCCGAGATCTCGCGTTCGCTGAAGGCGCTCGCGAAGGAGCTCGAAGTGCCGGTCATCGCGCTGTCCCAGCTCAATCGCAGCCTCGAGCAGCGCCCGAACAAGCGCCCGGTGATGTCCGACCTGCGCGAATCGGGCGCGATCGAGCAGGACGCCGATGTGATCGCCTTCATCTATCGCGACGAGGTCTACCACGAGGACAGTCCGCAAAAGGGCATCGCCGAGATCATCATCGGCAAGCAGCGCAACGGCCCGATCGGCACCACGCGGCTGACCTTCCTCGGCCAGTACACGCGCTTCGAGAACTACGTCCCCGACGTCTACCAGCCGGAGGGGTATGCATGACGCGCCCGGCGCGGGCCTTGATCGACATCAAGGCCATGCGCGCCAATCTGCAGCGCGTCCGCGAGGCCGCCCCGTCGGCGCGCGCGCTCGCGGTCATCAAGGCAAACGGTTACGGTCACGGGATCATCCGCACCGCAGAGGCCCTGCATGAGGCCGACGCCTTCGGCGTTGCCTGTCTTGAGGAGGGCGAGCTGTTGCGCGAGGCGGGCATCGCGCATCCGATCGTCCTGCTCGAAGGCTTTTTCGAGGCGGCGGAACTGCCCGAGATCGCCCGCAATCACCTGTCCGTCGTCGTCCATCATGAACATCAGCTGAGGTTGCTGGAAACCGCCGACCTGCCGCGGCCGCTGTCGGTGTGGCTCAAGATCGACACCGGGATGCACCGCCTCGGCTTCGCGCCCGCGCGGGCGAGGGAGGCCTGTACGCGCCTGCGGGCCTGCCACAACGTCGTGCCGCGCATCCGCCTGATGACCCACCTCGCCAACGCCGATGACCGCCGGGACCCGATGACCGGGCGCCAGATCGCATTGTTCGAGAACACGGTCAGGGACTTGCCCGGCGAGCGCAGCATCGCGAACTCGGCCGGCATCCTCGGCTGGCCGCAGAGCAAGGCCGACTGGGTGCGGCCCGGCATCATGCTGTACGGGGCCTCGCCGTTTACCGATACGACCGGTCCTGATGAGAAGCTGCGACCGGTCATGACGCTGACATCGCGTCTGATCGCGATCAACCGGCTGAGACACGGCGACCCGGTTGCGTACGGCGGCGCCTTCGTCTGTCCGGAAGACATGCCGGTCGGCGTCGTCGGCATCGGCTACGGCGACGGTTATCCGCGCGCCATCACGGACGGCACGCCGGTTTGGATCCGCGGCCGGCGCCTCCCGATCGTCGGACGCGTCTCGATGGACATGATCTGCATCGACCTGCGCGCGTTGCCGGAGGCGGACATCGGCGACGAGGTCGAACTGTGGGGCCGCCACCTGCCGGTCGAGGAGATTGCCCGCTGCGCATCGACGATCGCCTACGAACTGCTGTGCGGCATCACCCAGCGCGTCGCCATCATCGAGCAATAACAGAGCAGGCAACAGTGAGCACGGTCAAGACACGCGGCGGTTCCGGCAAGACGGTCTTCGTCTGCGCCGAGTGCGGCGCGCAGGCGCCGAAGTGGGCCGGGCAGTGCGGCGAATGCGGTGCTTGGAACAGTCTCAGTGAGGAGGTCGAGCGCCGCGCCCCGGCCGGGCGGCGCGCCGGATTCGCCGCAGCCGCAGGCAATAGCGGCAGCCGCACGCTAGCAGAGATCAGCCCGACCGACGAGGTACGGATCCCGACCGCGATCGGCGAACTCGACCGTGTGCTCGGCGGTGGCCTCGTGCGCGGCTCGGTCGTGCTGATCGGCGGCGACCCCGGCATCGGCAAGTCGACGCTCTTGCTGCAGGCGATGTCGACACTCGCGGTTGCGCAGGACACGCTTTACGTCACCGGCGAGGAATCGCTGCAGCAGGTCAGCCTGCGCGCGCATCGTCTTGGCATCGATCCGAAACCCTTGCGCGTGTTCGCCGAGACCGATGTCGACGCGATTATCAACGAGGCCGCGAAGGTGAAGCCCGGCGTCATGGTCATCGACTCCATCCAGACCATGTACTGTCCCGAGCTGCAGGCCGCGCCGGGCGCGGTCAGCCAGGTGCGCGAGAGCGCCGCGCGGCTCGTGCAATACGCGAAGCAGACCGGCTGCGCACTGTTCCTCGTCGGCCACGTTACGAAGGAGGGCATGCTGGCCGGCCCGCGGGTGCTTGAGCACATGGTCGACACGGTCCTGTATTTCGAGGGCGATGCCGGCAGCCGCTATCGCGTCGTGCGCGCAGTCAAGAATCGCTTCGGCGCGGTCAACGAGGTCGGCGTGTTCGCGATGACCGAGCGCGGGCTCAAGGGCGTCAGCAACCCTTCCGCGATCTTCGTGTCACGCCACGAAACGCCGGTCGCCGGCAGCGTCGTCACCGTGATGCGCGAGGGCAGCCGGCCTCTCCTGCTCGAGGTCCAGGTACTGGTCGCCGAGAGCCACGCGCCGAGCCCGCGGCGCGTCTCGGTCGGACTCGATCCGAACCGACTCGCAATGCTGCTCGCGGTGCTGCAGCGCCACAGCGGCGTCGCGATGTATGACCAGGACGTGTTCGTCAACATCGTCGGCGGCGTGCGTATTAGCGAGACCGCGGCGGACCTGCCGGTCGCGCTCGCATCCCTGTCGAGCCTGCGCAATCTCCCGGTGCCCGGCGACACCGTCGTGTTCGGCGAGATCGGGCTCGCCGGCGAGATCCGGCCGGTGCCGAACGGGCAGGAGCGATTGAAAGAGGCCGCGCAGCACGGATTCAAGCGGGCGATCGTGCCGAAGGCGAACAGGATCGGCAAGGGGGCTGTGACGGGGATCGAGATCGTGTCGGTACAGCGACTCGACGACGTCATCGGCCTGCTGTGAGGACCCATGATTGCCTGACGAGGTAATTCCGCGCCGGATTACCTATTCCTTGCGAGAGTGTCAGTCGCTGATCGAGATCGAACGCCGTTTTGCCTGCGCGGCCTTGGGGAAGCGCAGTTCGAGAATACCATCCTTGAAGCTGGCCTCGGCCTTGTCGCCGTCAACGTCGACCGGCAGGGTCAGCGAGCGCGAGAAGCTGCCCTGGTAGATCTCGCGGCGCTGGTACTTGCCTTTTTCTTCCTTCGTCGTTTCCTTGCGGGTGTGGCTGCTGATCGTCAGCAGGTTGTCGCTGAGCGTGACCTCGATGTCGTCCTTGCTGACGCCGGGCAGTTCCGCGCGCACCAGCAGCGTATCCTCCTGGTCGACGACGTCGACACGCGGGAGCTTGCCTTCACCCCCCATCGCCTCCGCCCAGCCGGGCAGGTCCCAGTGAAACGGCCGCAGCCAGCCGCGCGGCGCGAGGTTGCCGAACATGCGCTCGAGTTCGTCGAAGGCGCCCGGTGATGTCGTGAGTTCGGATTTCTTCTGTCCGGATTTCTTGTCGTTCGCCATGTCTGTCTCCGTGATGATCGGGGTAGATTCCATTACCAAATGTGACGGAATCAGTGTAACGCGAGAGACGGGGTGGGAGGCAATAGGCGGCGCGCGCTGTCAGCGCCAATGGACGGATGCTTAAACCATCAGTTCTATCAGTATGTTCTCGTAGATACTTGATAATATTTCGAGTTCTTCGATGGCGACGCGCTCGTTGACCTTGTGGATCGTCGCATTGATCGGGCCGAGTTCGACGACCTGGGCGCCGGTCGGCGCGATGAAGCGCCCGTCCGAGGTGCCGCCGTCGGTCGACAGCCGGGTCTCGCGCCCGGTCACCGTCCGCACCGCGGCGCGCGCTGCGTCGACGAGTTCGCCGGGACGGGTCAGGAACGGCTCGCCGGACAGCGTCCATTCGATGTCGCAGTCGACCTCGTGGCGCTCGAGGATAGCCTCGAAGCGATGCTTCAGCGCCTCGGCGGTCGACTCGGTCGAGTAGCGGAAGTTGAACAGTGCGTGGACCTGGCCCGGGATTACGTTGTCGGCGCCGGTGCCGGCGTTCAGATTCGAGAACTGGAAGGTCGTCGGCGGGAAGAATTCGTTGCCGTCGTCCCAGTGCTCGGCGCACAGCGCCGCGAGCGCCGGCGCGAGGCGATGTATCGGGTTGTCGGCGAGGTGCGGATAGGCGATATGCCCCTGCACGCCGTTGATGACGAGCCGGCCGCCGAGCGAACCGCGGCGACCGTTCTTGATCACGTCGCCGGTCTCGAGGTCGCAGGTCGGCTCGCCGACCAGGCACCAGTCGATCTGCACGCCGTGCTGGTTCAGGTACTCGACGACCTTGCGCGTGCCGTCTACCGACGGGCCTTCCTCGTCGCTGGTGATGAGGAAGCCGATCGAGCCCTTGTGATCGGGATGCGCCTTGAGGAAGCGCTCGCAGGCAGTGACCATCGCGGCGAGGCTGCCCTTCATGTCCGCGGCGCCGCGTCCGTACAGGAAGCCGTCGCGGACCTCGGGTGTGAACGGATCGGAATCCCAGCGCTCGCGCGGGCCGGTCGGCACGACGTCGGTATGGCCCGCGAACACGAACAGCGGGGCCGTGTCGCCGCGCCGCGCCCAGAAGTTGTGCACCGCTCCGAACGGCAGGATCTCGATCGCGAATCCGAGCGCCTCGAGGCGCTCGATCATCAGGTCCTGGCAGCCGGCGTCGGCCGGGGTGACCGACGGGCAGGCGATCAGTGCGCTTGCGAGCGCGAGTGTATCGGAGGGTGGGGCGGGCTTCATCGCGCCCATTATAGGGCATGTCTGGTTATAGGGCATGTGTGGCGCGATTCGAGCATTGGTGTATCATTCGACAGGTGATCTTCTGTCGGCCTGTTCCTGAGGGGAAAAGAACGATGAGCAAGGTACTCGATGAAGTCCTGGCGGCAAACGCCCGCTATGTAAAGGAGTTCGGCGATCGCGGCAAACTGGCGTTGCCGCCGGCGCGCGCCTTTGCGATCCTGACCTGCATGGATGCGCGACTGCAGCCGTCGAAATACGCCGGGCTCGCCGAAGGCGATGCACATGTGATCCGCAACGCCGGCGGCCGCGCGAGCGACGACGCGATCCGATCGCTCGTGATCTCTTACAAGCTGCTCGGTACCCGCGAGTGGTTCGTGATCCACCATACCAACTGCGGCATGGAACTGTTCACCGGCGAGGTCATGGCGGACCTCCTCGCGAGCAGCCTGAAGACCGCGACCTTCGACGGCAAGGCCTGGAAGGACAGCGGCGAAGGCAGGGGTTCGACCGAGGGTCATTTCATCGACTGGCTGACGATCAAGGACAACCCGGCGAGCGTCGTCGCCGACGTGACCCGCATCCGCAACCACCCGCTCGTCCCCGGCGAGATCCCGATCTACGGCTACATCTACGACGTCAAGACAGGCAAGCTCGAAGAAGTCCCCGAAGCCACCAAAGCCGGCAAACCCCGATAACCGGGGTCGGACCACAGCAACTGGCTGATTTGAAATATTTTTGACTTTGAAATAGCGTGTTTTCAGGCCTTAAACGGGCAATTTTTGGGTCAAAAATCGCCCTCTAATCGCTTGTCGAAGTCTCAGAACGAATTCGCGCTGTATGGCGAACTTCGCGTGCGCCACGGGGGTCGAATCGGGACGGGAACCCGGTCCGGACATTGATCGTGATCCCTTAAACGCCGATTTTTTGCGGTAAAATGGGGCGTTTAAGCCCTTATTCAGCCCGTTTTTCGGTCGAATAGCACTGGTTTTCAGGAGGTTAAGATGGTCCGACCCGCAGGGATGTTAGTGGCGCTGGCGCTGGTTGTGCCGGCGGGGGTGGCGCAGGCCAACTACTACTATGGCGAGGGGCCGTATATCGGATTCGGGATCGGGATGACGAGTTATGACATCGTGCTCGCGAACTGGGATGACAACTCGCTCGGCAGCGGCAGCGTCGATGACGACGATTTGGGAGTCAAGTTCTTCTGGGGATACAAGCTGTCCGAGAATTTCGGGATGGAACTGTTTTATGTGAATCTCGGCGAGACCTCTTTCAACGCGGTGTCCGATGGCTCGGGTGGTTTCTGGGAGAGCGGCAACGTCAGCGGTTATACCAAGAACCAGGGCTACGGATTCTCCGCTTACGCGAGCGTCCCACTGAGCAGCAGGTTCGATGTCTACGGCAAGGCCGGCATGTATCGCTGGTCGGTAAAGGAACGCGTCGCCAATGCGGTCGACAACCGTCCCATCAGCGACAGCGGCTCCGACATGCTGTTCGGCGGCGGGGTCGGCATCAATCTGACCGACCGCAGCGCCCTGCGCGTCGAATGGGAGCGCTACATCAATGTCTACGATGTCTATGACGTCGACATGATGTCGCTCGGCTTTGTGCACAAGTTCTGACCGGGTTGATTTCCTGGTTCGTGTGGCGCTGTGCGCGGTCGCGTTCGCGCCGCTGATTGCCTCTGCCGATGATGCGCCCGCCGTCGAGCGGACGACGATCACGATCACCGCATCCGGACTCGACCGCGACCTGCTGCATATCCCGGCCGCGGTTGCTGTCATTGACGACCGGGACCTGCGCCAGGGCCGCCAGGCCCTGCAACTCGACGAGGCGCTGAACCGCGTCCCCGGCGTCCTGTTCCAGAACCGCTATAATTTCGCGCAGAATCTGCGCATCTCGATCCGCGGCTTCGGCGCGCGCGCGCAGTTCGGCGTGCGCGGCATCCGGCTGCGCGTCGACGGCCTGCCCGAGACGCTGCCGGACGGGCAGTCGCAGGTCGACACGATCGACCTCGAATCGGCGCAGCGCGTCGAGGTCATCCGCGGGCCGGCCGCGGCGATCTACGGCAACGCCGCCGGCGGCGTCATCGACGTGCAGACCGCCGATCGCATCGACGACGGACGCAGCATCGAGCTGCGTGGGCAGGGCGGCAGCGACGGCTTCCGCCGGTTCGGCCTGCGCGCAGGCCATGAGCAGGACACGCTGCG
>CAZJKV010000071.1:0-11244 GCA_964546765.1 uncultured Chromatiales bacterium | reverse complement strand
ACCGTCCTGCTGCTCGCGCCGCGCGGTCTGCCCGGCCGCTGGCTCGCCGTTCCATGGTTGCTGCCGGCATTGCTGCTTGCGCCGCCGGCGCCTGCCGAGGGCGAATTCCGGTTGATGCTGCTGGACGTCGGGCAGGGCTTGTCCGTCGTGGTGCGGACCCGCGATCATGTACTGGTCTACGATACCGGCGCACGCTTCACGCCGACCTTCGACGCCGGCGCCGCGGTGGTCCTGCCCTATCTCCGCCACCAGGGGATCACGGCGATCGATACCCTGATCATCAGTCACGACGACAACGACCACATCGGCGGCGCGGCGTCGCTGGCCACCGGCATCGAGGTGGGGCGAGTAGTTTCTGGGACACCGGACGCGGTCAAGTGGTGGCCGGTCGAGGCCTGTGTCGCCGGCGATGCGTGGGTGTGGAATCGCGTTCATTTCGAGATCCTGCATCCCGGGCCGGGCGCGGGCCTGCGCGGCAATGATGCGTCCTGCGTATTGCGCGTCTCGAACGGCGCGGGGTCGGCGCTGCTGACCGGCGATATCGAGGCGCGCGCTGAGGCGATGCTGTTGCGGTCGCAGCGGGACAGGCTTGCGGCCGATATCCTGGTGGCGCCGCATCACGGCAGCCGCACGTCGTCGCTGCAGTCGTTCCTCGACGCGGTCGATGCGTCCGACGTGCTGATCCCGGCCGGCCGTCTCAATCGATGGAACCATCCGCATCCGGAGGTCGTCTCGCGTTACCGGGCGCTGGGGGCGCGGATATACTCGTCGGCGGACCACGGCGCGATCAGTTACACGATTCCGGTCGATGGCGAGTTCGACGCGCCGCAGACATGGCGCGGGATGCGGGCGCGATACTGGCACGAGGATTGAGTGATGTACCCCCGCGATCGTTACGGGCTTGTTGAAAATCAAGTATCATATCCGCCATCGTCCGGAACAAGGAGTTCAGTAGCCGGTGACTGTCGCATGACGGGACACGCTGTTAATACGTCCCTGTACGCTCGACGGCCGCATCCCTGCGGCCGACGGTCCCGTCATGCGACAGTCACCGGCCACTGAACGCCTGATTATGAAATTTCCTCCAAACCGCAGAGGGGACTGTCGACTGTGTTTGAACTGATCAAGGCGGGCGGCTGGCTGATGCTGCCGATCATCCTGTGCTCGATACTTGCGCTGGCGATTGTGGTCGAGCGTTTCTGGTCACTGAACAGAAGGCGCGTCTGCCCGACGAACCTCGTCAGCGAGATCTGGCAGTGGGCGAACAAGGGCCAGCTCGACGCCGGGCGCATCGCCGAGGTGCGCGCCGGGTCGGCGCTCGGCCGGGTGCTCGCGGCCGGGTTGATGAACATGAACCAGGAACGCCAGATAATGAAGGAGAGCATAGAGGATACCGGCCGGCATGTCGTCGCCGATCTCGAGCGGTACTTGAATACGCTCGGCACGATCGCGGCGATCACGCCACTGCTCGGGCTGCTCGGCACAGTGATCGGCATGATCAAGGTGTTTACCGCGATCACGACGGTCGGGGTCGGGCATGCCGCGGCGCTGGCCGGCGGGATCTCGGAGGCGTTGATCACCACCGCGGCGGGTCTGTCGGTCGCGATCCCGACCCTGATGTTCTATCGCTATTTCCGCGGGCGCGTCGACGAGCTGGTCATGACGATGGAGCAGCAGTCGCTGAAGATGGTCGAGATCCTGCACGGCGAGCGCGCTATGGACGCGGGTGCCTGATGAGACTGCGCCTGCGCCGCAGGGAAGATCCGGAGGTCGGCCTGACACCGCTGATCGACGTGGTGTTCCTGCTGCTGATCTTTTTCATGGTGTCGACAACTTTCACGCGCGAGTCCGAGATCACGATCAACTTGCCCGAAGCCGCGGTGACGGAGACCGAGCGCGAGCGTACGACGATCGACCTGGTCGTCGATGTCCAGGGACGCTATTACGTCAACAACCAGATGCTGGTGAACACCCGGCTCGAAACCCTGAAGACCGCCTTGCAACAGGTCGCGGCGGGCAGCGAGAACGCGGTGCTGGTCATCAGCGCCGATGCTCAGACGCCGCATCAGGCCGTGATCACGGCGATGGACGCCGCGCGCCAGACCGGGATCGTGCAGGTGTCGCTCGCGACACGCGAACCCGAGGATTGAGGCGCGGCGACGTGCGATCGCTGACGGACACCTGGAGCAGCGTCAACGCGGTCAGCGTCGCGCTCCGGCCCCTGTCATGGTTGTACCGGGCGGCGATCGCCGCGCGGCGGACGGGATACGCGACCGGCCTGTTGCGCAGCCGGCGTTTCGACGTCCCGGTGATCGTCGTCGGCAACATCACGACAGGCGGCACCGGCAAGACGCCGCTGGTAATCTGGGTGGTCGAGCTGTTGCGCGCTGAAGGCTATCGCCCGGCCATCGTGTCACGGGGCTATCACGGCCGGGCGCGGCACTGGCCGCAGCAGGTGCGGCCGGACAGCGATCCGGTGATGGTCGGCGACGAGGCCGTCGTGCTGGCCAGGCGCTGCCGCTGTCCGATCGCGGTCGGCCCGGATCGCGCCGCGGCGGTAGAGGCCCTGCTGCGCCACAGCGACTGCGACGTCATCGTGTCGGATGACGGGCTGCAGCACTACGGCCTGGCTCGCGACATCGAAATCGCCGTCGTCGACGGGGCGCGCCGCTTCGGCAATGGCTTTTGCCTGCCGGCCGGTCCGCTGCGCGAGCCGATTGCGCGTCTCGAGAAGGTTGATTTCACGATCGTCAACAGCGGCGCGGTCATGCGCCGGGAGTATTCGATGACGATCGGCGCGCTCGCAATTCGAAACGTCCGGGACGAAACCATCGAATTCCGGCCGGAAGACTATCCGGCGCGGGACGTCCATGCGGTCGCCGGCATCGGCAACCCGGCGCGATTCTTCCGGCAACTGGCGCAGCTCGGGTTCTCCGCCATCGAGCACCCCTTCCCGGATCACCATCCGTTCCGGCCGGAGGACCTCAGTTTCGACGATGCGCGCCCGGTATTGATGACCGAGAAGGACGCCGTCAAGTGCCGGCGCTTCTGCGGCGACGACTGCTGGTATCTCGCGATCGAGGCGCGGCCCGATCCGCGCGTCGGTATGCGACTGTTGTCGATGCTCGGGAAGCTCGCGCTCGCGCCCCGGCGCGGCGCCAGTGCGTCCACGATCAAGCAAGGGGAATGAATCATGGATAAACGACTGCTCGAGATTCTCGCCTGTCCGGTCTGCAAGGGTCCGCTGATCCTGGTGAAACAGGCCGACGAACTGGTGTGCAAGGCCGATCGCCTGGCCTTCCCGATCCGGGACGGTATCCCGGTCATGCTCGAATACGAGGCGCGCGAGCTGTCGCCCGAAGAGGAACCTGAATGAGCTTCATCGTCGTTATCCCGTCCCGCCATGACTCGATCCGACTGCCGGGCAAGCCGTTGCGAGAGATCGCGGGTCGGCCGATGATCGAGCATGTCTGGCGGCGTGCCAGCGGCAGCCGCGCAAGGGCGATCGTCATCGCGACCGACGATGAACGCATCGCCAGGGTGGCTGGCGGATTCGGGGCCCGCGTCTGCATGACCGACAGTGCGCATCCGTCGGGGACCGACAGGATCGCCGAGGTCGCGCGTCGCCTGGAACTCAATGATGACCAGATTCTCGTGAACCTGCAGGGCGACGAACCCCTGATGCCGCCGGCGTTGATCGACCAGGTCGCGGACGACCTCGTCCGTCATCCCGACGCCAGCATCGCGACCTTGTGCGAGCCCATCGAGGATCCCGCAGCGCTGTTCGACACCAATGTCGTCAAGGTGGTTACCGATGGCGCGGGTTACGCGCTGTATTTCAGCCGCGCGCCGGTGCCCTGGTCGCGTAACGACTTTGACGCCGGACGCAGCGCCGTGCCTGCAGGCGGCGGCCACCAGCGGCACGTCGGACTCTATGCGTATCGCGCCGGATTCCTGCGCCGCTTCGTCGAATGGGGACCCTGTTCCCTCGAGCGCATGGAGTCACTGGAGCAATTGCGGGCCTTGTGGCACGGCGGCCGAATCCATGTCGATACGGCCTGCGTCCCGCCGGGACACGGCGTCGACACTGAAGACGACCTCGCGCGGGCAGCGCTCGCGCTGGCGAGCGAAGGGCGGGCGGGACTCAGCTGACCAGTGTGTCGCCGGCTTCGCCGACGCCAACCAGTTCGAGTTCCATCTCGCTGAAATCGATCGCATTGCCGCCCTTGAGCGCCAGGGGCACGGTAATCGTCTCCGGCACGCGGCGATGCGCCTCACCGTGCTGGTCGGGCTGGATCGTGGTGTGATGCGTGTTCTGCAGCACGAGCGCGGGCGGATCGTCGTCGAGGATCTCGAGGACTTCGTAGAGCTTGTTCTGATAGCGCGCGCGCGCGCCGATCAGGTGGTGCAGATGATGGCCGGCGGTCTTGTCGTTCATGGCGTCCTGGTCCTCCCCTGGCCTGCTTCCTGGACGGCGTCCCGAACACGGGCACCGATGTCTAACATCGTGTTACATTACCTTAGCGGCCTTTACAGGCGCTTTCAATCCCGGAATTAATTACTTTATAATCATTCGATTATTGTTGTTTCCTTGTAGCATCATCAGGTATCGGGGGGGTCATGGTCAAGGTGCTGTTCGTCTGCATGGGAAATATCTGCCGTTCCCCGACGGCGCAAGGGGTGTTCACCGGACTGCTGCGCCGGCACGGACTCGAGGGCAGGGTACTGGTCGATTCCGCCGGCACCCATGCCTATCACGTCGGCAGCGCACCTGATCCGCGCGCCAGCGCCGCCGCCGCGAAGCGGGGCGCAGATCTCTCATCGCAACGCGCACGCAAAGTCGCGGCGGAGGATTTCGTGACATTCGACTACATCCTCGCGATGGATCGCGACAACCTCGAGATCCTCGAGGCGCTGTGTCCCCCGGAGCAGCGGGACAAACTGCGTTTGCTGCTCGAATTCGCGCCGGATACCGGCGTCGACGAGGTCCCGGATCCTTATTACGGCGGTGTGGCGGGTTTCGAGCGCGTGCTCGACCTGATCGAGGTCGCTGCGGAAGGGTTGTTGCGCGAGATCGGGGAACGGACGGGCGATCTCCGGATTCAGAGGACCGGCGACGGGACGTAGCTTTTTGCGGTCAGCGGGGAAATCAGCGGCGCGGCGGCCACCGGCCCCGGCACCTGCTCGGCCCGAGGCGTAGTCTGCCATACCAGGATGTCGAAGTAGCTCCGGATGTTCTGCACATAGTTGACTGCCTCGATACCGCGCGCGTAGCCAAAGCGTGTCTGCTGGTGCCACTCCGGCTGCATCAGCAGGGGCAGGCTGTTCATGACGTCGACCCAGCGGTTCGGGTCGCCGCCGCGCCGGTGCGTGATAGCGCGTGCGTCCTGCAGGTGACCGGGTCCGATGTTGTAGGCGGCAAGCGCGAACCAGGTGCGATCCGGATACGGGATCTCCTGCGGCAGGTGCCGTTCGATCTTCCGCAAGTAACGCGCGCCGCCGCGGATGCTGTTGCCCGGATCGATGCGGTCCTGGATGCCCATGTCGGCTGCGGTCGTGCGCGTCAGCATCATGATGCCGCGCACACCGGTCGGCGAGATTGCGCGCGGATCCCAATGGGATTCCTGGTAGCCGACCGCTGCGAGCAGTCGCCAGTCATGGTCATAGTTTTGGGCGGCCTCCCTGAAGATCGGCAGATATGACGGCAGGCGCTGATCGACATGGCGCAGGAAGCGGCGCACGCCGACATAGTCAAATTTGAGTGCGTGTCCATAATAGCGTTCGAGCAACTGGTCGAGCCGTCCGTCGTCCTCGATCAGCGCGAAGAACTCGTCAGCGGCTTTCACCAGGCTGCTGTCCTTGCCTTTCGCGAAGGCCCAGGCCAGCGGTTCCGCATCATTCAGGTCGAAGGCCTTGCGCAGTTCGGGAAAGTAGCGCTGGTTCAGGCTGAGTTCATTGGAATCCGCGACGGTATATGGAATCTCGCGCTGCCAGACGCGGGCGAGGAGATCGCCGCTGCCGGCATCGGCGTTCTCGTGCCAGACGATGGCAGGATATTGTTTCGACAGGTGCTTGAGCTGTTCGGCGTGGCTGCTGCCGGCGACGACCTCGACGGGTGTGTCTCCGAGATCTTCCGGACCCAGCGGGACCCTGTTGCCGGCGCGATAGACCAGCTGCTGTGTGACTTCATGATAGGCGGGACCGAAGACCACGCTGCGCTCGCGTTCGCGGGTAATGCTGAGGCCGGCCGCGGCGAGATGGACCTCGCGTCGCGTCACCATCGGCAGAATGGCGCTGAATTGTTCCGGTGCGACGATCGTCAGGTCGACCCCGAGATGATCAGCGAACAGGCGGGTGAGATCGTACTCGAACCCGGCGGGGCCGTTGGTATCCTGATAGTAGGTCGTCGGGCTGGTGCGGGTTGCGACGACGAGTTCGCCGCGTTCGAGCACCTGCTCAAGCATCGTCGGCGGGCGCGCGAAGCCGGTCAGCAGGACGGCGGCGCCGAGCGGGATCAGTGCCAGCGCGAAACGGAACAGGGGCGTGGTGATATCTTTTTGCATCGATGCTTGCCCATCCCGACCAGGATTTCTATATAATGGCCCGCTCCGGAGAGGTACCGAAGCGGTCATACCGGCACCGACTCGAAATCGGTTGGGGGCTTTACCGCCCCACGTGGGTTCGAATCCCACCCTCTCCGCCAAATCGCGCCTGCACGGGCTTTTGTCTCTACATCACGACACCCGGATACTGGCCATAGTGAACGAAGACTCCGGATGTGACAAGTCTAGCAAAATGGCGTCAAAATTGCGACACCAGTCACGTTAGAGTTTGTAACAATCTGTTTTTAATATAAATATAATTTGTGACGTGATTCCACTGGCGTCGGGCGTTTTGATGGAGTCCCGGCTTGATTCCGTTGTTATTCGAGCACTTGGCCATGGATCGACATGCTGCTTGACAGGTTCATCTACGAGCACCGCATCGCTTATTTTTCGATGGAGATCGCGCTGCGAAACGAGATCCCGACCTATGCCGGTGGTCTCGGCGTACTCGCGGGCGACACCATGCGTTCGGCGACCGACCTCGAATTCCCGATGGTCGCGGTCAGCCTGCTCAGCCGCACCGGCTATTTCCGCCAGGAGCTGACCCCGGGCGGCGTCCAGATCGAACACCCGTCCCCGTGGTCGCCGGCGCAATGGGCGACAGCGCTCGGCGCGAAGGTCGCGGTCGAGATCGAAGGGCGTCCGGTCTGGATCAGCGCCTGGCTGTATATCCTCAAGGGTCACCTCGGCGGCGAGCAGCCCGTCGTCCTGCTCGATACTGATCTCGACGAGAACCAGGCCGATGACCGGCGCATCACCGATCGTCTCTACGGCGGCGACGAGGCCAACCGGCTCAGGCAGGAAATCGTGCTCGGTGTCGGCGGCGTGCGCATGCTGCAGGCCCTCGGTTTCCGGATCGAGGAATATCACATGAACGAGGGGCATTCGGCGTTGCTTGCGGTCGAACTGTTGCGCCAGAACGCCCGTCCCGGCGCTAGCGTACGGGCAGGGGAATCACGTTACGATATCCTGCAGGTCAGGAAGATCTGCAACTTCACGACCCATACGCCAGTCGAGGCAGGGCACGACAAGTTCGCATGGTCGCTGGTGACGCGTCTGTTGGGTGAGTTCATTGAACTCGATCAGTTCAAAAAGCTGGGCGGCGAGGGACAGCTCAATCTGACCCGCCTCGCGCTGAACCTCAGCAACTTTGTCAACGGTGTCGCTAAAAAGCATGCCGAGATCTCGAACCGCCTGTATCAGGGATACCGGGTGCATGCAGTCACGAACGGCGTGCATCCGTACACCTGGACCCACGACAGTTTCGCCCGCATCTATGACAGACACCTGCCGGGCTGGTGTCACGAACCGGAATTGCTGGTAAGGGCCGATTGCTGCATCGACGACGCCGAGATCGGCACTGCCCATGGCGAGGCGAAAAAGGCATTGATCGAGGCCGTCCGGTCCGTAACCCAGGTCAAATTCGATCCCGAAGCCCCACTGATCGGCTTCGCGCGCCGCATGACCGCCTACAAGCGTCCCTATCTGTTGTTCTCCGATCTCGAACGCCTGCGCGCGATCGCGCGCACGCACCCGTTTCAGATCGTTATCGCGGGCAAGGCCCATCCGCGCGATACCGGTGGGAAGGAACTGATCGAAAAAATGCATCAATACATACGGGAACTCGACGGCGAGATCAAGATGGCCTATTTACCGGATTACGACATGGCGACGGCGTTGTCGATGGTGTCAGGGGCCGACGTCTGGCTGAACACGCCGCTCCGGCCGCTCGAGGCCTCGGGCACCAGCGGCATGAAGGCCGCATTCAACGGCGTACCGAGCCTGAGCGTCATGGACGGCTGGTGGATCGAAGGCTGCATCGAGGGCGTCACCGGCTGGGCCATCGGCGATGTCGAGGAGTCCGGCAACGGTCGTGATGCCGATGCACTGTATCACAAGCTCGGTGAAGTCGTGCTGCCCCTTTATTACGAGGACCGGAAGGGGTGGATGCAGGTCATGAAAGGCGCGATCAGTAAAAACGCGTCGTTCTTCAACAGTCACAGGATGATGCGCCGTTACGTCAGCGAGGCTTACCTGCGCTGAATGGCCATGTTGATGACAGGCGCCCGGGTCTGGAAGCCGGCCGGATAAACGTGCATCATGGCGCTGTGCATGTCCTGACCGTCAATGCAGGCAGTTCCTCACTGCGACTCGTCCTGTTCAGGCACGCGGAGGGAAAGCTCGAGCGGCTTCGATCGACGCATCTCGAAGGCGCCGTCACCGACATGCCCGGATCGCCGGGCGAGTTCTCCGCCGGAATCGTGATCGATGTCGTCGCGCATCGCATCGTGCATGGCGGACGGTTCGCTGAAACCCGCCTGATCGACGGCGAAGTCGAACGGGAGGTCGAACGATTCGCCGCCCTCGCGCCGCTGCACAATCCGCCGGCCCTGGACTGCTTGCGCATGACCCGCGCCGCGCTTGGCCCGGACATCCCCCAGTACGCGGTCTTCGATACCGCGTTCTTTCACGATCTCCCGCCCGCAGCCTCGCAATATCCGTTGCCGCCGCAATTGAGCCGCGACCGTGAACTGCGCCGCTACGGGTTTCATGGCAGCGCCCATCGCGCGATGTGGCGCGCGTGGCAGGCGCTGCGTCCGGATCTGTCCGGCGGCGGGCGCGTGATATCGCTGCAGCTCGGCGCCGGCTGTTCGGTCGCCGCGATCGCCCAGGGCAGGGCGATCGATACCTCAATGGGCTTCACGCCGCTCGAGGGCCTGATGATGGCGACGCGCTGCGGCGACATCGACGCCGGACTGCTGATACACCTGCAACGCGCAGCCGGCCTCGATGCGGACGCGCTGGAGCGTCTGTTGACCCACGAAAGCGGCCTTGCCGGCGTATCCGGCATCGGCGGCGACATGCGCGACCTGCTCGCGAGCAGGGAACCGCGCGCGGGCCTAGCAATCGACATGTTTTGCTATCGCGCGCGCAAATATATCGGCGCCTACATTGCTGCGCTCGGCGGCGCCGATGCGATCCTGTTCGGCGGCGGCATCGGCGAGCACAGCCCCGAGGTGCGCCGCCGCATCCTGCACGGACTCGGCGGGCTCGGCATCGCGTTCGACGGCGCGCGTAACGACCGGGCGACGGGCGGCGCGGCACGGATCGACGCGGACGGCAGCGCGGTCGCGCTCCATGTCATCACAGTCGACGAGGCCGGCGAACTCGCCGTCGAGGCGATCGAACAGGAACAGGCCCGCCAGGGACCATAAATCACGGAGGTGACCATGGATAACGCTGCAGGAATGACGACCCCGGATGCCCCGCTGTCCGCCGAAGAACTGAAACGCATCGACATGTGGTGGCGCGCCGCGAACTATCTCTCGGTCGGGCAGATCTACCTGCTAGATAACCCGCTGCTGAAGCAGCCGCTGACGCTCGACCATGTCAAGCCGCGGCTGCTCGGGCACTGGGGCACGACACCGGGACTCAATTTCATCTACGCGCACATGAACCGCCTGATCAACGCGCGCGATATCGACATGATTTACATCACCGGCCCCGGCCACGGTGGGCCGGGTCTGGTCGCGAACACCTGGCTCGAAGGCAGCTACGCCGAGGTCTATCCGAATATCACGCTGGATGCCGACGGTATGAGACAACTGTTCAAGCAGTTCTCGTTCCCGGGCGGCGTCGGCAGCCATGTCACCGCTGAGACGCCGGGCTCGATCCATGAGGGCGGCGAGCTCGGCTATGCGCTGTCGCATGCCTATGGCGCGGTGTTCGACAACCCGGACCTGATCGTGTGTTGTGTCATCGGCGACGGCGAGGCCGAGACCGGACCGCTGGCCGCGTCCTGGCATTCGAACATGTTCCTGAATCCTGCGACCGACGGCGCGGTGCTCCCGATACTGCACCTGAACGGCTACAAGATCGCGAACCCGACCGTGCTGGCGCGCATCAGCCACGATGAACTCGAACAGCTGTTCACGGGCTACGGCTACCAGCCATATTTCGTCGAGGGATCTGATCCGGTCGCGATGCACCAGCGAATGGCGGAGGTGCTTGATCAAATGATCGGCGAGATCCGCGAGATCCAGCGCCGCGCGCGCGAGGATGGCATGCTCGAACGCCCGCGCTGGCCGATGCTGGTACTGCGCACGCCGAAGGGCTGGACCGGACCGAAGGAGGTCGACGGCAAGAAGGTCGAGGACTACTGGCGCGCGCATCAGGTGCCGTTCTCCGACCTTGCCGGCCATCCGCAGTACCTGAAGCTGCTCGAAGAATGGATGAAGAGTTATCGACCCGGCGAGCTGTTCGACTCTGCCGGCGCACCCGTGCCGGAAATCACCGGGCTTGCGCCGCGCGGGACGCGGCGCATGGGCGCAAACCCGCATGCCAACGGCGGCCTGCTGCTTAAGGACCTGCGCCTGCCGGATTTCCGCGACTACGCGGTCGCAGTCGAAAGCCCGGGCGGGGTGGTGGCCGAGGCGACGCGCGTCATGGGGACCTTTCTTCGGGACGTGATGCGACTCAACGAGAAACAACGCAACTTCCGCGTCGTCGGGCCCGACGAGACCGCCTCGAACCGGCTGACGGCGCTGTTCGAGGCGACCGATCGCACCTGGCTCGCGAACCGCATCCCGGAAGACGACCACCTCGCGCCCGACAGCCGGGTGATGGAGATCCTGAGCGA
>CAZJKV010000070.1:0-11255 GCA_964546765.1 uncultured Chromatiales bacterium | reverse complement strand
GTCCCCGGCGAGGCCGCGCGCTCCGCGCTGGCGCGCCTCGACGCGGTCGAGGACGAGGCCGGCGAGGTCCTGCGTCACCGATTCATGCTGCTCGACGCCGAACGGCCGCGCGCGCAGGAGGAACAGCCATGGTAGCGGTGAGACCCCTGCTGCGATGTCTGGTACTGTGCCCGCTGCTTGGGTGGTGCGGCATCGCCGCCGCAGCCACCTTCACCGCCACGGTCGACCGCAAGGAACTCTTTGTCAACGAGCACGTCGTGCTGACGCTCGCGCTGAGCGACAGCGAGACCCGGCTGCGCGCCGAGGGCGTCGAGCCGAACATCGACCTGACAGTGCTGACGAGGCAGTTCGAATTTGGTACGCCGCGCGCCGACTTTCGCTTCAACATCGACCGCAATCGCGGGCGTTCGACCTCGTCGATCACGGTAGCGCTGTTCCCCCGCCGGAGCGGGCGACTGACCATCCCGGCATTCGCGGTCGACGGGTTGCGCACCGACCCGATCGAACTCCGGGTCCTCGACGCGGACGAGGGCACCGCCGCCGAGGTCTTTGCCGTCAGCGGCATCGACCGTCGCACGCTCCATGTCCGCGAACAGACGCGCGTCTGGATCGACCTCTATCACCGGGTCAGCCTCGACAGTGCCCGGCTCGGCGGTCCAGTCGATTCCCGGCCGCGGCAGGTCGAACTCCACATGCTGCCCCAGGGTAATCGCGTCGAAGAGGTCAACGGCCTCGAGTACCAGGTTACGCGCACTGCGTGGGCGATCAGTCCGCTGTCCGCTGACGAGATCACGATATTCCTGCCGGACATCTGGATCGAGACCCGGGAGGGACGCCAGTGGCGCCTGCCGTTTTCGGAAGAACGTATCGCGGTCACCGACCTGCCCGACACGATCCCCGCCGGGACCCTGATCAATCGCCCCGCGCTCGAGGTTTCCACGCCCGCGCAGGGCGAGGCAGGCCGCATGACGCCCTGGGAGATCACGCTGCGTACGACGTCGGCGCTCAACGCCCTGCCGGTCGAGCTCCCGTTCCATGACCATGCCGGCGAATTGCGGATCTTCATGGACCCGCCAGAGCGGCGCCTCGAGATCCGTGGCGACGGGGTGGTCGAGAGCGTCGCCGTGTATCGCGGATCGATACTGCCGCTCGCGCCGGGCGAGTACACCCTGCCCGCGATCGAACTACCCTGGTTCGACCCCGACCTGGGCGTCATTGCGCTGCTGAGCGTGCCGGGGCCGGGGTTGCGCGTGTCAGGCAGTCCCGTCGATGCCGACGATGCTGCGGCCTTTGCATTCACCGCGCCAGCAAGCCGCGAACTGCGGATCTGGCAATCCGCGGCAGCGCTCCTGTTGCTGGCCTGGATGGCAACCCTCGCCTTGTGGTGGCGGGGCGCCGCCGCCTCCGGACCGGGTGGCAATCACGGTACGCAGCCCGGTGCAGCCATCGGCGCGGATATCCTCATCGCCTGCCCGCTGCGCGATCGCCTGCTCTCGGCCCTGGGCAGCCGGACGCTCGCACAGGGCTTGCGCCGGCGGGAGGCGACGCACGGGGTCGATGAGGAACTGCGCGCCGTCGTCAGGGATGTGCAGCGCCGGTGCTACCATCAGGCCGGACACGAGGGAGGCGATCCGGAACTCGCAGAACGGGTCGAGAGGGTCGTAGACTGGTTGCGCCGGGAACCGCCGCGCGCCGGCGACGACAAAGCAGACAAATGGTCGCCGCACGCCTTTCATCCGGCAGGGCGGCGGGACGAACGGTAGAGGATGAAGGCTACCGCGCTGCGGCCCGCTCCTTGTCGACGAGATGATCAACGACCTGCACCAGCATCTCGGCGTTACGGACCATCGTCGCGTCGACGAGATACTTACCGTTGACGACGAAGCTCGGCGCGCCCAGGATGTCGTAACGGCGGGCCACGAGGCGGGCATTGCGTACCCGCGATGCCGTCGCGCTGCCGCGGAACGCGGTCAGGAATCGGGCGCGGTCCACGCCCTGCTCGGCGAAAAAGTCTGCCATCAGCGCCTCATCATCGAGTTGGCGGCCATGCCGGTGCAGTGCGGTGTAGATCTGGTGATGCACGCGATCGAGGGCGCCGAGGGTCTCCGCCGCGAAATAGGCGCGCGCATAGAAGACCATATGACCGCCGATGACCGCGGGGATGCGGCGGAAGGTCACGGTATTGCGGCGTTCAGCCAGCCAGCGCTCGAGCGCCGGCTGCACGACGAAACAGGTCTGGCAGTCATACCACAGGAACTCGATCACCTCGACCGTCCCCGGCGCGGCGTCTACCGGCTGCTGTGGCTCGATCACCCGGTAGTTCGTGCCTTCGATTATGCCGCCGGCCGCGTGGACCTGGGCCGACAGCAGCAGCGCGGCGAGCAGCAGTATCAGTCGATGCATCGGTTTCATGGCACGCGGATCGATCAATTGAGATCCCTGACCGGGATCGGGATCTCGCCGGATTCGGCCCCGTCGCGGTCTGGCAGGTTACGCTCGACCCACTCGCGGGTATTGCGGTCAATCCAGTCGGCCTCGTGCTCGGGCAGGGGGCCGCGCGCGAGCCGGGTATCCCACTCCCACAGCGCCGAGCGCGCCCGGCGCACATAGGGATCGTCCGGCGGGGCGAGGTGGATGTAGATGCGCATCGCGCCGAGGGCGCCTTCCAGGTCACCGAGCTTTTCGAGCGCGACCGCAAGCCCCCAGTAGGCGTTACCGAGATAGGGTTCGAGATCGGTTGCGCTCTTGAAAAATCCGTACGCGCCCGCGTAGTCCTCGATCCCGAGCAGCGCGTAACCCATGTTCGCGTGGGCCTCGGGCAGGCGTGGCGAAAGCTGGAGCACGCGATGCAGCGCCACCAGCGCGTCGTCGTAGCGCTGCGCATGCAGCATGACGGCTGCCTGCTGGAAACGCGCGTCGATCTCGGCCATGCGTTCATCTGCCGGCGGCGCGGGCGCCTGTCCGGCGGAAGTCATCAGGTCCACGACCTGAGGCGCCCGGCTCGGCTGCTCCGCGGCACCACGCGCAGGCCCGGGCTCACTCGACTTCGCTTCGAATTGCAACTGCGGGACGAGTTCCGCAGTCAGCAGCCGTGACTTCAGTTCCGGCGTGCTCGCCAGCAGGAATATCGTGCATGCGACCACGCCTACCAGCGTCAGCGAGATCGCGGAGATCGAGGATTCATGGGTATGCCTCATATCACCCCCTTGTGCGCCGCCTCGCTATAGAACGGCGCACCGAAATAGGTGAAGAACGCGAACGCGAACACGCCGATGATCGCCATCGCGCCGAGACGGGGATGCAGGTTGTAGGTCAGCCGCACGTGGATCAGCCCGGCCAGCATCAGCCAGTTCAGGAACGACGAAGTCTCGAGCGCGTCCCAGGCCCAGTAACGGCCCCAGGCGTCCTGCGCCCAGACTGCGCCGGCGATCAGCATCAGGCTGTGGAACACCAGCGCCAGCAGCATGAAGCGCCAGGCGATCGTGTCGATGATGCCGTCGGACGGCATCTGGCGCAGCAAGAAGCGGAAGCCCCGCACGCCGCGCAGCAGGATTATCCCGGCGAGCCCGGTCGCGATCAGGCACAGCCCGAGGAAGACCTTGCCGAACCCGACATGGGCCCACAGCCAGTTATGATAATAGGTTGGTGGGTAGGCGCTGGCGGCCGGGTCGAGGGTCAGCACCCACAGGCCCATCATCCACAGCACCGGCAGTACGACGATCACGGTCGGCCGGATCAGCGGGACGCGCCAGTAGGCGATCGTGTAGATCAGGCCCAGGCTGAACAGCTGGCTGATCAGCAGCTCGAACAGGTCGACGAACGGCCCGTGGCCGACCCGCAGCCAGCGTTCGGTCAGCGCGACCGCGAGCAGCAGCACTGCGGCCGACAGCATGCCGAGCACATAGGGTTCATGGCGGCGGGAAAACGAGAGCGCCGCCTCGCCGGCCGTGCGCAGGACACCCTGCGCGGCGAAGACGGTCGCCAGCGCATAGGCCGCGAGGCCGGCGTACAGCCACGGCATCTCGGCGACCATCGATTCTTCGTTCATAGCACCTTGCCTCCGTGCAGATCCCCGACGGCCTTCTTGCGCGCGGCTTCCTGGG
Organism: uncultured Chromatiales bacterium; assembly: GCA_964546765.1. Lineage (GTDB taxonomy): Bacteria > Pseudomonadota > Gammaproteobacteria > SZUA-140 > SZUA-140 > JAITWN01. Next base: position 7,152 of record CAZJKV010000070.1, on the reverse strand, counting down.
CCGCGGAATAGACCTGGATCGCGCCGAACTTGCGCCAGAAATGCGCGGCCAGTCCGAACACCGCGATCATCGCCGCGAGGAACAGCCAGTGTAGTGTCGGATCGTAATAGATCCGGTAGCCCATCCAGCCCGTGAGCCGCTCGAAGCGGAGAAGGCCACTATCGAGCCGGGTCGTCTCGCCCGGCAGCAGCTCGACCCGCGCGTCGCCTGCGCGCACGACCAGCACGCCCTCCGAGCCGTGAGGATCGAGGCGCCAGCTCGCGTCCGGATCGATGCCGGTCTCGAGCTGCAGCCAGAAGCGGATCTCCTCGCCATCGTCCGGCGTCCAGCGATTCGCCTGGCGGTGCTCGAACAGCGGATAGGACGGCATGTGCACCGCGCCCGTCACCGGCGTGCCGCCGTCCGGCATCCAGGTCAGCACTGCCGCGAATCCCTTGTTGAATGTCGTGTAAAAGCGGTAGCCCTCCGAACGCAGCGGTGTGTGGTCGCCGACGACCATGTGCTCCCAGCCGCCGCGCCCATCCGGCACACGGATCTCGCTGCGCGTCGGCCCCCGCGACATGCCGGCGGAATAATCGATGGTCCACGGCCCCTGGACGAAACCGACACGGTCGAGATCGCCCCGATGCCACGGCCCTTCGCGCACGTTGATGATGTCGCTCGCAACGAAGGGGTCGCCCTCGACCAGCTCGACATTGGCCTCCATCATCGTCATGCGACCGATTGCCGCGAGCACGACGATCGCGAGCAGGCCGAGATGGAATACCAGGAGTCCGCCGCGCCGGTTGATGCGCGGATTCGTGATCACCGCGGCGAGCAGGTTGACTGCGAGCAGGGTCATCGGCGCCGCCAGCACCCAGGTCGGCGTTTCGACCGGGTTGTCGTAGTTCAGCGCCGCGCCCACCCCGAGAAAGGCCATGCCGAACAGCGTCAGCCGCGTCGAGGCCAGACTGCGCAGCACCGGGGTCATGGCAGGTTCACGCAGGCCTCATTGCTGTTCATCATCCAGTCGACGCCGGTCAGCAGGTTTGGCGCCAACTGGCTGGGGTCGCCCGCCGAACCGCAATGGGCATCCAGCCATTCGCCGCTGCGCGCGAAGTTCCTGACCTTGAGCGCCGCGCCGTTGTAGTACGGCGCCTTGTAGAATCGCCCGGTGCCGGACGGCAGGAAGCCCTGATAGCGCACCTGGGTGCCGGGCGCCATTTCGGATTCGAGTCCGATGTCGTTCAGGTTCGCGAGGAAGACCTTGTTCTTCCAGCCGTGCGGGATCGAGACATGGCAATAGGTGCAGCGGAAGTTGTTGACGACCGCGGCATGTCCGATGTGCAGGTTGACGCCGAGGAACTGCAGGCAGCCGCCGCCGCCGACCGCGCGCCGGAATCCGCTCGCGAATACCTCCGGGTCCGGCGCCAGCGCAGCCCGGGCGTAGTTCTTCGGATCGTGGCAGCGGAAGCACAGGTGGTTGTTCGGATCGGACTCGTTCGCGAAGTTTGTCGTGTTGGTGCCGGTCTGGTTACTCCAGTTCCCCTTCAGGATGAAGTTCTCGCTCGAGCCGTGCGGCCCCCATGGCGACCCCTGCTCGCCGCCCATCGGCACGACGGTGTCGCCCATCGTGCGCGAGCCGTGGCAATCCGAACAGTACATGGTCTGGGTCCCGACGAAGGAATTGAACGGCGCGCGCCAGACATCGGGATTCGCGCCGCGCACCGGCGGTGTACGACCGGTCGGGCGCATCACCGGATGCCAGGAACGATGATTGTTCGTAATGAAGTCGACGCAGTTGCCCTGCGGATCGAGGTGGCCGTTGATCACCACCAGGTTGTTGTTCGAGTCGGTCAGCTGCACGTTACAGGCCCCGCCGTCCTCGTAGGCGCCGGTCGGGGTTGCCCGAGAGAGGCCTGGCGCATGGTCCGGCGGCGACTGGAACTCCATTGCCTGGTTGGTGTAGTGCAGCATGTCAGGCGGCGTGCTCGGGGTCCCGGGCGGTGTCAACCCGGAGGTGTAGCCGAGCGGCGGCGGCGTGTCGTAGGCGTAGTTCGAGTGACACTTGAGGCAGAGCTGGTATTCGCGCGTCAGGTACGGCGCACTCGCGTCCTCGCTGCCGCCGACGCCGGGATCGCCGCGCTTGACCTCGAAGTCGATCGGATTCTCGCCGAAACGCGTGCTCGCATAGACCGGCTCGACGCCCCAGATCCCGCGCAGTACGCCAGACGCGATGTTCTCGGGCATGATGCCCGGACCATGGGCGTGCGTTCCGGCCGGACCCGGCACCGTCGGGTCGTCGTTGAAACGATTGTTGCGAATCACCCGGTGCGGGTTGTGACAGTCGGTGCACTCGGCATGACGATTGTGCAGACCGCCGAGACCGAGGAGTTCGCGCGATTCAACGAAGTCCTGGCCGCGCTGGTTACCCTGGGTCGCGGCGTCACCGGTGCCGATGCTGTGGACCTCCTGGCCGGCGAGCTGGTCGTTGCTCGAGATCGGCATGTGCCGCGCCAGCGTCGTAAAATCGGTCTTGATGTCCGGGACCTCGAAGGCCGGATTGGTGTTCGGGCTGATCTGTCCCTGCAGGGTCTGCGCGGTCGGCGGGCCGACCGCCGGATCGCCGTGACAGGAATAGCAGACGTACTCGACCGCGGGATTGCCACCCTGGCGGAATTGGCCGCCGGTCTCGGGATCGGTCAGCAGCGGCCCGTCGGTACCCTCGCGCAGCAGGCGGCGCGCGCCCTGCACGGTATGGGGGTCGTGGCAGTTCAGGCAGGCGGCCTGCCAGACGCGGATGTTGCGCGGAAACTCGCGAATGTCGGCCGCGGAATCGGTATAACGCTCGATCGCGACACCGGGGTGGGCGTGCGCGGAATCGACCCAGCCGTCCTTGTCATGGCAGGCGAGGCAGATGATGTCGCGCTGCGGGTCGAACAGACCCTGGACCGGCGCCTGGACCTGGAAGCGGTTCGCGCGCAGGAACTTGATGTTCTCGCCCGGCACCTCTGAACGGATATGGGGATCGTGACAGGTGATGCATTCGAGCTTCGGACCCGCGCCTTCGGCGTCGCGCTCGAGCGGCAGGTAGTCGCCATGCGGCATCGCGACCGGACTGCCGCGTGTGCGCTCGCCGATCCAGGAGACGACGGCCGGGTCGAACAACTCACCGTCGCGCGCCGCCTGGGCGCTGTCATAGGTGAAGGAGATCGGGTGATCGTTGGTCAGGTCGATACCGAGATAGCGGGTGAAGCCGGTATCCCTGCCGAGGCCTTCCGGGATCGAGCCGCCCGGCCCGGTGCCGGACATCGGCACCGTAATGTCGACCTGCCGGTTCAGCACGTTAACCGAGCCGAGCGCGATCGTGCCGTCGTGGCAGGACAGACACAGCTTGGAACGGCCGGTCGGCTGGCCGAGGTCGGTCGCGTCGATCGAGGTCGAGTCGAACGGGATATAGGTGGCCTGTGAAAGCTGCCGGTTCCAGAGCGGCGCATTGGTCTCTGGTGTCGCGCCGTGCGGCGTGTGACAGAAGGCGCAGATCTGGGATTCGCTGACCGCCGAGGCACGGCGCTCGAGCCCGGCCGGCGCGATGGTCGCCGAGAAGTTGTGGCGGGTATTCGAGATGTCGGCGATCCGGGGCGGTCCGCCGGCACTCGCCAGGGTGCTGACGCCCCACAGCAAACCGACAACGATGATCGCCGACACAAGCCGCAGGTTCATGCCTCACCCAGATATTGAAAAATCATGATGCGACCGTTGAATGCGTCGGCGACATAGATCCGGTTGCGATGGTCGGTCCAGACACCCGTAGGCAGGTAGAACTGGCCTATACCGCTGCCGGTACCCCCGATCGGCAACAGCAACTCCCCTCGTTCCGTGAATACTAACAGATGGTCGTAATAGGATTCCACCACGTAGACGATGCCGTGATCGTCGACCGCGACGCCCTTCGGACGCGGCAGATCGCCGACATACAGCCCGCGACGGCCAAATTCCCGGACGAATGTGCCGTCGGCATCGAAGATCTGCACGCGAGAGTTCAGCGTATCGGTAACGAACAGCTGGTCATGCGCGAAGGTCAGGTAGGTCGGCGCGTTGAATTCACCCGGCCCTTCGCCGCGCTCTCCGAAGGCGCCGAGCAGTTCGCCGTCGTCGCTGAAGATCTTGATGTCATGGGCCTGGGCATCGGCGACGAAGATCCGCCCGCGCGCGCCGTCGCGCGCGATGCCGACCGGGCGCGAGAACCGCCCCTCGCCGATGCTGCCCAGCGGTTCGCCTTCGGCATCGAGCCGCACGACGCGCCGCAGACCGGCGTCGACGACCAGCACCTCACCGTTCGCGCCCGGACTGATGCTGACCGGGGTCTGGAAGCGGACCGCCCGGGCGGCCGACTGCCAGAGATGCATCCTGCCGGCCATCTCGTCGAACACGAAGACAGCGGAACGACTGACGTCGGTGATGTAGATACGCCCGCTCGCGTCGACGAAACCGCTCTGTGGTCGCTGCAGGACTACCGGGATCCGCTTACCGCTGACGAGGCCGGCGACCCAGCTCAGCAATCGGGTACCGAGATTGCCCTGCTCAGCGCGCGGCAGGTTCTGCTCGCCAGTCAGCTGACCGACCAGGCGATAACGGGGGGTTTCGGGCGGCGATGGCCAGACATGCAGCTCGGCCTCGGACGCGTACTCGTATTCGAGCACCCCTGGTGTAGTAGCGCAGGCCGACAGCAGCAGCGCTGCCAGCACGACCGCGATCCTCCCTGTGCCGGAAAACGAGGCTGATGGCATGAATCAGGGTTCCTTCGGCGGCATTGACTCCCGGGAGGCTAGCGTCAGCACCTGAATCCGCCGGTTCAGGCTGTCCGCAACGTAGAGCAAGCCTTCGTCGATCCACAGGCTGGTTATCCTGCTGAAGCGACCCGGGGCGGCGCCATGGCCCCCGATCACGTCGACCAGCGCAGCGCCATCGTAGACCTTGATGTCGTCGGCCATATAGTCGGCGACGTAGATGAGCCCGTCCGGACCGACGGCGATTGCCGTCGGGAAGGTCACGGTGTCCGGCTGCAGGGATTCGAGCCAGCCGCCGTCGAAGCCCATGATCTGTACCCGGTGTTCGCCAAGGCGTGTGCCGATGTAATACCCCTGCGGGCCCTGTGCCAGCGCGGTAATGCTGGTGAACTTGCCGGGCCCGCGGCCGCGGCCGCCGAAGGCGCCCTCAGGCAGGCCCGCGGGGTTGTAGACCAGCACCCCGTCATTGTTGCCGTCGGCGATGAAGATATAGCCGGTATTGTCGTTGACCCGAACGGAGACCGGGCGGGTGATGTTGCGCCTGTCCTCGATGACCTTGACCAGGCGGCCGTTGCGGTCGTAGTGCAGCACCCGCGCACCATCGGTGTCGGCTATGAATATGGACAGGTCGCGGGCGAGGTACAGATCGGCGTCATTGCCGCTAACAACACCGCGCAGGTCAAGCGCCCGCTCGAGCCGGTCGATTCTCGCGTCGTAGCGAAACAACTGCTGGTGGCCGACGTCGATGATGTAGACCAGGTGCCCGCGCGCGGCGACCGCGACCGGCTGCAGAAACATCACCTGATCTGGCCCGATCAACAGGTTGCCATGACCGGTCAGCCCGCCGTCGATGACCTGCCACAAGGCCCCGCGCGCTTCGAGCGCGCCGGCGAGCCGGGCGCTACCCGACTCCGTGACCGCGCAGGCCTCCAGCAGCAGCGCCGCGCAGGCGAGGCTCAGCGCAGCAAGGTGACTTCTGGCGATACGGAGTGACATCTGCCGCAGTTCATCGTGGGGGGGAAAGCGACGCGGCCGTGACACAGCCCGCAGTACTCTCCCTGAATGATGGCCGACATGCTGATCGGATTCGCGCCCTTCTTCGGGATGAAGGGCACCGGATGACAGTTCGCGCAGGTCAGCCACTCCGTGTGCTGGAGGTGCGGAAACCGGACCCAGGGCATGGACTGGGTGTTCGTGAAGAGGATGTCGAAGTCGACGGTGAACATCTGCCTGGACCCGTCCCGGCTCTCGCGCGGCTCGATCAGGTCGCGGTTCAGGGTCCTGACCCAGTCGATGATGCCGGCAGCGTCGCGCGGGAAACCGGCCATCGAGTCATAGGGATCCTGGAATACATCGGCGGCCTCCGCACTCGGGTCATGGATGCCGTCCTGTGCCACCGGCGCGATGTCGCCGAACAGCTGGAAATGTGCGCCGCCGCGCTTCCATTCGGGCATTTCCTGAGCCGGCGCGACTGTCACACCGAGCAGCAGGCAGGCCATGACGGTCAGGCAAAACGCCTGCGCCGGGCGTCCGATCGAAAACATCGCGAGTTTCATCGTTCAGTCACCTCACGCCGACGACCTGCAGGGCCCTCTGGACATGGCTGGTCGCGCCCTGCAGCATCAGGATCGCTTCATCATAGTTGCCGCGCGCCACCTCGGGATCGACGAGCCCCCGGATCTCCCTGGCCCGGTCGACGGAGCGCATCATCAGCTCGCGTGATTGCTCCGTCGGCTGTTTCTGCTCGATCGCAATCGGCACCAGCCGCTCGAAGCTTTCGTAGCGCGCCAGTTCATATTCGTATTCCTCGCGCGGCGACGCGAAGTCCAGATCATAGGTGATCGTTTCATCGGCCAGCATCTCGGTCAGGGCGCGGGTCAGCGTGTCCTGTACCTCGCTCAGCAACGCGATCGCGTCGGGATACCGGCCGTCATCGGCGAGCGACCGGGCGCGCGCCATGGACGCGTCGATCCGCTTCAGGTCGACGTGACGGACCTTGCTGCGATCGCGTTCGCGCATGTGCTCGACATTGTCGGTGTAGGAATCGCGGAAGGTGCGCGCACCCTCATAGAACATCTCGAACTGGGCACGCTGGGCGTCGCCCTCGATATCCCGCGGGACGTACAGCGAGGCCTCGCTCATGATGCGCATCGACTCATCGACGAGCAGCAGAGCGACATCGAGATCGCCACGCCCGACGGCGTCTCGGGCGTCGAGATAGTTCTGCCGGGCCGCGCGATGGAGGTCGTTCGCGGCCTGGATGCCGCTCTCGCGAATGCGGTCGGCGGCCGCGGACGTATCGACGAACATCTCGGCAAAAGCGATCTTCTGCCTGACCTCGGCCTCGGTCAAGGTCGCTGCCGGCGCCGGCGCCGGCGCCGCG
>CAZJKV010000069.1:0-11267 GCA_964546765.1 uncultured Chromatiales bacterium | reverse complement strand
CCACGTACTCATGGCGTTCCTGGCTGCGAAACTCCCTATCCAGGTATTCCTCTATGCTGATGCCGGTCGGTTGCGCGTGATGCATGGCGTTCACTCCGATGGGCCTATCCCTGAAGAAAACTCTAACGCGCCCCTGGCAGTACAGCAAGATTTAGGTGGAAAACCGGATACTGTCCCATCGCCATATAGACGAAATCGGGGTCAGAGTAGACGGTGTCTACTCTGACCCCATTCAGCGCGCCAATGCTTCCTGCAGCGGCGTGAGAAATTTCTCGTAGTGCCGCCAGCGCCCGATCGAAGCGGTGTAGATCGGCTGATTGACCTGGTTGTAGCTGGCCGTCGCGACCACCCGTCCGCTTCTATGAAAGTTCAGGCAGGCCTCATTCCAGTCGAGGCCGCAATACGCCGTCATCTGCCGGCTGACGCCTTCGACATCGTCAACCAGCCGTTCGTACTGCACGTCGAGGAACGCGATGCCACGCCGGCGCCAGTACGCCATCAGCTTCTCGTATTGCCGGTAATAACGCCCCAGCTGCCCGAGGTCGTAACTGTAGTGATGGGCGCCGAGGAAATACTGGAAATAACAGGATAGACAGGTATCGAGGGGATCGCGTCGGGTGTGAATGATCCTCGCGGCCGGGAAGAGCAGGGCGATGAGGCCCAGAAACAGGAAGTTGCCCGGCAACTTGTCGGTCACGAACAGGGCACCGCCCGCGCGGGTCTTCAGCGCCTCGATATAGCGCCGGGCCATGACCTGCAGCGTCGCCGCGTCAGGCCGGAAGGCGTCGCTGGCGTATCCAAGCTCCGCCGCGATGTCGCTGAGGACGTTCAACTCGCCAGCGCCGTATACCTGCGGGTGACTCGCCAGGATTTGTTCGACCAGGCTCGTGCCCGAACGCGGCATGCCGACGATGAATATCGGCGTGATCGCCGGACGCTCCGGATTCGGCTGCAAGGCGCCGTCCAGCGCATCGAATCCGGCAATGATCGCATCGATCTCGTCGTGGTATTTGCCCGCATCCAGTCGCTGCCAGACGGCCTGATTCCCGGCGTGATAATGCGCAAAGGCTTCTTTATAACGCGCCTGCCTGTCGCGCAGATCGCCGAGCATGAAGTGCATCCGTTCCCGCGCCCCCGCGTTCAGCGCGGGGTTTCGCAGCGCCTGTTCCAGGCGTTCGTCTATCGCGTCATCGTGCTGCAGCCGGGCGCCGATCCGGGCATACAGGATCAGCAGCTCCGGATCACTGTCCAGCCGGGACAGCAACGGCTGCAACAGCGCCAGCGCCTGCTCCGGCTGTCCCATCCGTTCGAGGGCCTCCGCGCCGCCATAGATCGCGGGTCCGTCAGCAGGGACATGCTGCAATGCCTCGCGGAAATAGCGCAACGCCGCTTCGATCTCCCCCCTGGCACGGCAGACCTGGCCCATGCAGACCAGGACCCTGGCGTTGCCGGGCGCAAGCGACAGTGCCTGCGTGCAGGCCTGATATGCCTCGGTCAGGCGTCCTGCCAGTCGATAGACCCTGATCAGTCCATCCAGCGCAGAGAGCGACGTCGGCATTTCAGCGAGCACGCGGTGAAACTGATCGATGGCGTCATCCATTCGCCCCAAACGGGTGTATACCCGGCCCAGCGCCTCGTGCGGTTCGAGCAACCCGGGTTTCAGCGCCATTGATCGCTGCAGCGGCACCTCTGCCTCTGTGTGACGCCCTTGCCGCTCAAATACCTGTCCCAGCCTCAGCCATCCCTCCGCCAGGTTCGGGTCGATGCCGACCGCCTCGGACAAATGCTGCTCGGCCTCATGGAGGTTCCCCTGTCGCGCATGGACGATGCCCAGCATATATTGCGCGTGGCTGTCATTCGGGTTGTCAGCGACGATCTCGGCGTAGAGTAACTGCGCACTCGCCAGGTCATTTTGCTGCAGAAAGGCGAGCGCCCGCTTTTCCCTGGTATCATGCGCCATGGTATTGCTCTGAATGTTTCAGCGGGGATGACCGTCGACCCGGCGTTGCGCCAGTTCCGCCCTTGTTTTCATCTGCGGCGTCAGGTAGCCGAGTCCCGTAAGCGTTCGGGTGATACCCAGGGTAGTGCCGGGGTCGGAGAAATAGCCCGAGAAGCTCCTTAGCCGCTCGAAGGCCTCGAGCGCAGCCGCATGGGCCCATTCATGGAGATTGCCGGTTGGCGCGATCGTGTCGAATTCAGCGGAAGGCGACAGCAGCGGTTCGCGCGAGAAATCCCCCGGATCGAACCTGCCCAAGTTCTTCAACACGAACGACAGCGCATTGACAGCCTGCGCGCGTGCGCCGAAATCGGCCGAGACGCGTGCGTAACTCATCAGGCGCGGCGCCGTCGTCTTCTGTGTGATGAAACCGTTGATGATCCGGTAGCTGGCCTGCAGGGCATCGAAGCGCGCAGTGATGCCGAGCCGCGTATCCCGCGACCTCGCGTAAAGGTTCAGCGCATTCCGGTAGTCATCCCAGCCGTCGACCGGATGCGCGGCGACGTTTGTCGTCCAGGCCTCGATTGCGGCCTTCCCCCAGGGCCGCGCAGCGAGAAACACCTGCCAGTCGTCCACCGCGATGTCCTGCGCCTGTGTCGTATCGCCGGACTCGATGACGAGCAGGCCTCTCCGGTGTAGCGCCTCGGCGCGATCGGCCTTGCACAGAAACAGGTTCAGTTGATACGCGTCCGGCGCCTCGGCCAGATCCTGCGGCGCGAGCGCCTGCAGCCCCGGCACGAGCCGGTACGGGCGGTAGCCGAGTCCGATCAGCTTGTCTGTGGCGCGCATGTCCACGCTCGCGCCCGCCTTGATCTCGCACATCACCAGCGGCGATCCCGACGTGAAGAACTCCATGCCGCCGTCGACGATCCGGGCCTCGTGACCCTCGGCGTCGATCTTGACGAAATCGATCCTGTCCCAGCGGTGCGCCCTGTGCTGCGCGTCGAGTGTCGACAGCTCGACGGTCTCGGCCGCGCCCGCGCCCGAACCCGCGACATCGACGAGCGCATTCAGCTCGGGCGAGGCGGCGATCTGCAGCGTGCCGGATCCCGCCTTGTCGGACAGGGCCATCTGCATCAGCGTGATGTTGTCGAACCTGTTCTCGGCGATGCTGCGGCGCAGGGAGTCGGCCGTCGCGCCGCAGGGCTCATACGACCAGACATGGCCCCGTGTCGCGAGCTTCGCGGCCGCCAGCGAGTACAGCCCGTAATTCGCGCCGATGTCGACGACCAGGGACTCCGGCTCGATCAGCGTACGAAGGAACCTGATCTCGTCCTCGAACCAGTCCTGCTGTTCGATCAGGACATAGGGCGTCATCATGCGCCAGTCCCCGGGGCACGCGACCTTGACCCCGCCGGTGATCTCGATCGTCATGACAGCGGCTTCTGCACCATGAAGTTGTACATCTCCCGAAAGGTGTCCGGATGTTCCTGCTCGAAGACATGCCAGTTGTCGAGCGAGGTCATGCGCGGATCATCCGGGAAGCGACGGCGATAGTCGTGGATGTTCCTGAGCTTGAAGCCGAGAAAGCGCAGCCCGAGCGTATCGAGCGCGTCCTCGATCTGCGGCAGCGTGAAGCGGTGTTCCTGCACATGGAACAGCAGGTCGCGACACTCGCTGAGGTTGTACAGGTCGCGCATCTTGCGCAGCGCGGCGAGCGGATGGTCATCCGGCAGCGCATGGATCTCGCGCAGGAAACGCCGGATATCCCGCGCCGTCGGGGCATAGCCCTGCGCGGCGATGTATTCACGCCCCAGCACCACGGCGCGCCGCGCGAGTTCGCTGTAGAGGCCGATGCGCATGATACCGCCGGGCCGCAGCAGGTCGACCAGCACCCGCCATCCCGCGAGCGGGTCCTGGAGATGATGCAGCACGCCGATGGACTCGACCACGTGAAATTGCCGCCCGAGGCTGCCGAGTTCGAGGATGTCGCCCTGGCGGTATTCGATGACGCCTTCCAGGCCGGACTCGCGGGTCTTGCGCCGCGCATAGGCGAGGCTCGCCAGGCTGATGTCGACGGCGAGGATCTTCGCGTCCTGGTAGAACGACGCGACGAGGAGCGGGTGCTGCCCGGTGCCACACCCGGCGATCAGCACCTCAGGCGTAGCGAAGGACGAATCGGGCGGTGCCTCGCCACCGAGCGCGGTCAGCAGCCCGGGCAGCGTGATGCGATTCACGGCCCTGCCGGTCCTGACCCAGCGCGGATAGGGATGCTCCTCGTACTGCGCGCGCACCTGTTGCGAGACCGGATCCGTGATCCCGGTGAGGCTCGGGATCCGCGCGCGGTCCGCTTGTTCCGCCAGCGGTTCCGTGATCTGGATCCGTATCAGGTCCGCGATCGGCGCCGGCCACGCGCGCGCCGCCAGCTCCCCCGCGTGCTCGAGTCGATGCAGCGGCCGGTACGCACCAAGGATCGTAAGCATCGGCGCCAGTGCGTCGGACGCGTCGGTCGCGTCGGATACATCGGCGCTGCGCATCTCCGCTGCCGTGCGATGCGCGAGATCCTCGACCAGGGCCGCCTCTTCATCGGCGACGAACCACGCGTAGTCGGTGAGAAAGGCCTGGATCGCGAGCGCGCTGCAGAAAGGCAGGGCGTCCGGCGTCCACGCGTGCGCCCCGGCGTCCGACAACAGCGCGCGGCGCAAGCCGGTGAACAGACGCGCGAGCGGTTCATGCGGGATGTAGGTGATGTTCATCAGTGCCAGCAACAACGCGTCGGATCCGAGTCGTGCGAGCGATTCGTCGAGCGCCGCGCCGCGCGGCAACGCGTCGGCCTCCGCGAGGCGCACGAGCCCGGCGATCTGCGAATCCATGCACAGGCTCCTCGCGACCGATCCCGCGATCTCGATCGGCAGGATGACCGGATGCGCGAGCGCCCTCAGTAGCCAGGGCCGGCCTTGCACGGGCGGCAGGCTGCCGGCGCGCAGCAGGCGGTTCATGCGTTCCCAGTGCTGGTCGTTCTGCGGCGCCTGCCTGATTGCGTTCAGAAGATGCGCGGTCGCCTCCGGCAGTTGCCGCTGCTGTATCAGCAGATCGGCCGCGAGGCCATTCAGGTCCGCATGCCCCGGGTCGTGCCGCAGGCCGTTGCGCGCGGCCGCAAGGGCCTCGTCCATCCGGCCGAGGTCATGCAGCATCGCGGCGAGCTTCGCGTGATACGCCGTCGTGGAAGGCGCGAGCCCGATCGCCTCGCGCAGCAGCGGTACCGCCTCTACGGTTTTGCCCTGGAGGCGCAGCGCCTCGGCGAGGTTCGACAGCGTGACCGCAGTGCGCGGCGCGAGCGCGAGTGTGCGGTGAAAGTACTCGGCCGCCTCCCCATAGCGCCCCGATCGTCCGGCGATGTTCCCGATCAGGTTCAGCGCGTCGACGTGGTCGGGCTGCTCGCCCAGAATGTCACGACAGGCCGATTCGGCCTCGGCAAGCCTGCCGGAACCGGCGAGTCCGATCGCGTGATCCAGCAGGTCATCGATGCGTGCGGGCACAGGGGCGTTCATCGGCGTGGAAAAGACCGGAATGATATCGCACTATCGCCTTTGAACCCAGAACTGGTACATGCCGGCGAAGGTGTCCGGATGCGCGGTCTCGAATTCATGCCAGTGCTCGAGCGACTGCATGCGCGTGTCCTCCGGGAAGCGTCCGCGGTAGGCCTCGGCAGGGATCGGGTCGATGAACCCGAGGAAGCGCAGACCCAGCCGGTTGAGCGCCTCGCCGATCCGGGGCAGCGTGAAACGATGCTCCTGTACATGAAACAGCAGATCGCGGCATTCGCTGAGATTGTACAGGTCCCGCATGCGCCGCAGCTTCGCGAGCGGATGGTCGTCCGGCAGGTCCAGGATCTCGCGCCGGCACCGGCGAATGTCGGGGGCCGTCGCTGTGTAGCCGCTCCGGGCGATGTGCTCCCGCGCCTGCACGATCGCGCGCCGGCCCTGTTCGCTGTAGAGCGCGATCTGCATCATGCCGCCTGGGCGCAACAGATCGCGCAGGATTCGCCACCCCTCGACCGGATCGGCGAGGTGGTGAAGCACCCCGACGCATTCGATGACATGGAAGCGCTGCCCGAGCCCTTGCAACTCCAGGATGTCGCCCTGGCAGTATTCGATAGTATCGATGCCGAGTTCCCGCGTCTTTCGAATCGCATAGGCGAGGCTGGCGAGGCTGAGGTCGATCGCGAGGATCCTCGCGTCCTGGTAGAACGATGCCGCATGGACCGATTGTTCGCCGGTGCCGCAGCCCGCGATGAGCACCTCGGGTCGCGCAAACGATGGATCTGGCGGCGCCGTTCCGCCCAGGACTCGCGAGAGGCCGTATAGCGAAGTCCGGCTGACCGCGCGATCCGCCCTGATCCAGCGCGGATACGGGTTTTCCTCGTATTGCCTGTGCACCTGCTGCGACACCGGGTCCGTCACCGGCGTCAGGCGGCGGATCTGCGCCCGCAGCGCGCGTTCTTCGAGCGGTTCGCCGATTTGAATACGAACCAGGTCAGATAATGTCGCCGGCAGCACACGCTGCGTGATCTCCGTGGCGTCGTTCAGGCCATGCAGCGGACGGTAGGCGCCGACGATCGCGATCCACAACAGCAGGGCATCGTCTGTCGCCGGATCGCGCAGGCGTTCTTCCAGGCGCGCCGCGAGCCGGTCCACGGCCGATATCTCTGCTCCGGTCACATCCCAGGCATAATCCGTCAGGTACGACTGAATCGCGAGCGAGGCGCAGAACGGCAGCGCGTCCGGTAGCACCGGGTATGCGCCGAGGTCTAGCAGCAACGCGCGCCGCAATCCGGTGAACAGGCGCTCGAAACCCGCGCGCGGTATCACGGCCGACTTCATCAAGGCCAGCAACAACGGATCTGATCCAAGCTGCGCGAGGGGTCCTGCCAGCAATGCCTCACGCGGCAATGATTGCTTTTCCACAGCGCTCAGGAGTTCCGCGATGAGCGGATCCTCGCACAGGCTCGCCGCGACCGAGCCCGCGATGTCACCGGGACGGATGACCGGGTGGGCCAGCGCCTTCAGCAGCCAGGGGCGCGCCGTCGCGCACTCGAGGTGACCCGTTCGAAGCAGCATGCCCAGTCTTTCCCAGTGCAAGTCGAAGTCCGGCGCCTTTCCGAGCGCCTTGTAGAGATACCCGGTGGCCTTTGCTGGTTGATTCATCCGGATCAGCGATTCCGCCGCGAGGCCGTTGAGATTCGGTTCGTCCGGGTTGTGTTTCAGTCCGGTCCTGCACGCGGCAAGGGCCTCGTCCGGCCTGCCCATATCGGTCAGGTTCGCGGCCAGCGTATACCAGGCGCGTGCCGACGCCGGGGAGATGTCGACCGCCTGGTGGAGCAGCGGTAAGGCCTCCGCCATCCGTCCGAGCAGGCGCAGCGATTCCGCCAGGCCGACGAGTATGGACGGGTTGCGCGGTGCGGCGGCGAGCGCCAGTCGAAGATAATCGGCGGACGACTCGAGCCGGCCGCCCCGGGCGGTGACCTGCCCGAGCAGGAACAAGGTGTCGACATGTCCGGGGTGGTCGCGCAGGATCGCGAGACAATCAGATTCTGCCTCGGCGAGCTTTCCCGCGCGAAGTTTGCCGAGGGCGCCTTGCAGGGCCTTATCGATGAGCGGCGGCATGGCTGCGTCCAGATATACTGCAACGTCTGGACAAAGGCCAGCCGCGGTCCGGCGCCCCGATCCTCGAAACCCCGATAAAGCGAGTTACTTCATGTCCTTAAGGCCTTCCGACCGCGGCTATCATTGGCCATTTCATTGCAGTATAATCTGGAGTCATAGTGCGGGTTCGGACCATGGCCCGCATCCTAATCAGGCCCGCGTCCGATTCTGGATGATGCGACCGGGAACGGGGACGTGAGATGTCATCGACGATTGCCCACACCAGCGGAAGATCCACACTCGCGCTCGCCGTCGGGTTCGGCGCGCTGCTGATCTGCAGTTTCGGCGCGCGCGCGGAGTTCGTGCTGAACTGGTCGCAGCCCAATCCGGACAGTCCTGCGTTCATCAACACGCTCGGTTGCAGCACGCCGGTCGAATGCAGCGTGGTACACAGTGATTTTTCGGGCGCCGGTGATATGGTCCAGGTGAACGGCCAGACGCCTTTCCTGTATGAGCGCGCGACGCTGAACGGCGTCGAGTACTATCACATGATCGTCGGCAACCCCGATGACGGCTTCGCGCAGGAGGTATTCATACAGGTCGGCACCGGAAACACCTTCTTCCAGGCCCAGCAGCTCGGCGATGCCGATATGTTATCCGACGGCGGCACCCTGCCGACCGCCTCCTCTTCGAGCCTCGGCAACCCGAGCACTCAGCTCGATTTCGATACCGGCAACAGCACCAATCCCTTCAGTCCCGATCCGGTGTTTTCGGGCAACACCAGCGGCAACCCGAACCGGGTGCAGATGCGCCAGCTGATGACCGACGGCGACCTCACCGTCGACTTCGTCAAGAACGTCTTTCTCGATAAGCCGAGCATCACGAACGCGATCGAGAACGACGCGGTCCGCATGATCTTCTCGATGGACTCGACCGGGAACCGTTACGACACCTCGAATACGCCGTCCGTCGTCTCGAACCGCGTCGAACACCTCGACCCCGATGTGCCCGCCACATCGGCGATCTTCGATACGGCGACCGACTCGGAGGTCTCGACGGTGAACGCCGGGCGCTATACCTACACCCCGGGCGCCAGCGCCACGTTCGGCTTTGCCGGCGGCACCTACGAGTATGTCGACGGCGGCGCGAACCACAACCCCGACTGGGGCAGCTTCTTCGACGAGCGTCTCGATAACCCCTGGTCGTTCCCGGCCAACTGTCCCCAGGCGGGCGGCTGCGGCCCCGCGCCCTGATATCCCCGAAACAGTGGCCCGCTATTCGTCATTCCCGGGTCTGATTCAAGAGAAAATGATCATCGTCGGAGACGCACGATCGCATCGGTCGATGCTCGCCGGTGGTTTCGGCGCCTTGCTATTGTGCAGCAGCGGCGCCAGTGCCGAATTCGTATTGAACTGGTCCCAGCAGAGCCCGGCCGCGGCCTTCAACACCCTCGGCTGCCAGACGCCGGTCGATTGCCGTGTCCGTCATGAAGACCCGCAAGGCATCGTCGATGATGATTTCTGGGTCAATGGCCAGACGCCGTTCCTTTACGAACGCGCAATACTCGACGGTGTCGTGTACTACCACATGGTCGTCGGAGACCCCGACCAGGGCTTCGCGCAGGAAGTCTTCATCCAGGTCGGCAGCGGCAATCTCTTCGACCAGGGGGAGGATCTCGACCCCGCCTCCAATCCCTTCGATCTCCCGGATTCGATAGGGGGTGGGCCGCTGCCTCTGGGTTCCTCATCGAGCCGCGGCGCTTTCGATATCAATCAGTCGGAATTCAATCAGGGCAACAGCACCAATCCCCTTGGCCCGAACGCGATATTTACCGGCAACACCAGCGGCAACCCGAACCGGGTACAGATGCGCCAGCTCATGACCGACGGCGAACTCACGGTCGACTTCGTCAAGGACCGATTCCTCGACAAGCCGAATATCACGAACACGATCGAAAACGCAGATATTCGCATGGTCTTCTCGATGGACTCGACCGGTAATCGCTACGACACGATGGATACGCCGTCCGCGGTCTCGAACACCATCGAACATCTCGATCCGAACGTGCCCGCGTCGTCGGCGCTGTTTAATGTCGCGACCGATGCGCAGAATTCGACAGTGACCGCCGGGCGCTTTACCTACACGCCGGATGCGAACGCGACCTTCGGCGGCAGCGGCGGCACCTACCAGTACGTCGACGGCGGCGCGAATCACAACCCCGACTGGGGCAGCTTCTTCGACGAGCGTCTCGATAACCCCTGGTCGTTCCCGGCCAACTGCCCCCAGGCAGGCGGCTGCGGCCCTGCGCCCTGATCGACGGGTTGAGCTCTGACCCCGGCCTAACGCACAGGGTCTGACCCCAAGGGGTCAGACCCTCGGCAATTGGGCAGCCCGACCCCCTACCGATCTTCTATCCAATTCATTGATTTTTCGTACTATCTCCAGCCATGCCTTGCGTCATGTGACCATGGCTAATAAGTTCATACAAATTAGTCGGATACATGATATTCGCTGAATAGATATGCGTATTGACTTTGGTCTGGTCGGGGCGTATAAATGGCCTTAGTAAGGAAGCGGGGTCCATCAAAATCAGAAGCGAAGGCCATGGAAGGCGCATTGCGTAAGACGCATGATGCGCCTTTTTTGCATGGGCTCGATAAAGGATCTTCAAGGCAGGAAGTACGAAAGCGCCCTGCGGGGCGGATTCGTCCTTAACCAAATATCCAGGAGAGAAACTATGAAGAGATTACATCTGTTCGGCATCGGGCTCGGTTCGGCCGCGCTGATGATGTCCGGCGCCGTACTCGCGGGTCCGCCCAGCGGCCACGGGTACAACGACTGGACCGCCGCCGGCGGCGTCATCACGAAGAATGTTTGCAACCCACCGGAGTGCGTCGTGCTGCTGAGCGAGCAGGGCATGCTGCAGGCCCGCGTTCGCGCGGACGATGACCCCGATGGCCAGGGCTATTTCCAGACCATCAACGTCACGGATGGCTTTTCCGGCGCGCCGGCCGCTGCGGACTTCCGCAACGAGTCGTTCGTCGAGTCGAGCAACGGCACGTTCTCGGTCGCTGCGTTGAGCTTTGTCGATCTGAGTGGTGAAGGCCTGATGCAGGTCGAGTTGTCCGACGGCAATCTGCTCGATTCCGGCAACAACGAAGCCGCGATGATCATCTACCAGACCAACACGCTGACCGGTCTCGGCCGGGCCGACTTCTCGTTCGAGAAGCAGCAGATGGGCGCCCAGTTCAGCACCAATACCGCGTCCGGCGGCAGCCTGCGCATCGACTATATCGTCGACAACATCACCGGCAACCGCGGCACGCCGTTCACGATCCGCCAGACGTCCGGCTTCTACACCGCGGACAGCGGCACGCTCGAGCTGGTCGACGGAACGACCATCACGTACGCACAGGGCCAGCACATCGGTACGACCTTCGGCACCGGCCTGTTGTGGCACCTTGGTCCGATGCACGCGCCGGATAACACCAGCCGTGTCTTCGAGATGCAGAGGATCGCGAACTTCACGACCGCCGAGTCCGCGAACTGGGTCAACGCCAACGTCCAGATCGACGACACGGGTGTGGGCTTCGTGAACTTCCCGGCGGTGTGGACCGACGAGTACGCGCTGAACAGCAACCTGTGGAACGACAACTTCGGCACGGTGCCGAATACCGTCCCGTCAG
>CAZJKV010000068.1:0-11362 GCA_964546765.1 uncultured Chromatiales bacterium | reverse complement strand
TACCTGATAGAGGAACCGATGGCCGCCGCGATCGGCGCCGGGCTGCCGGTCGGCGAGGCGCGCGGCTCGATGGTGCTCGATATCGGCGGCGGCACGACCGAGGTCGCGGTGCTGTCCCTGAACGGCATCGTCTACTCCGCGTCGGTGCGCATTGGCGGCGACCGTTTCGACGACGCGATCATCAACTATGTGCGCCGCAATTACGGCAGCCTGATCGGCGAATCGACCGCCGAGATGATCAAGCACAAGATAGGCTCAGCCTATCCCGGCAACGAGATCCGCGAGATTGAGGTGCGCGGGCGCAATCTCGCCGAAGGCGTGCCGCGCACGTTCACGCTGAACAGCAACGAGATCCTCGAGGCGCTGCAGGAACCGCTGTCGGGGATCGTCGGCGCGGTAAAGACCGCGCTCGAGCAGACCCCGCCGGAACTTGGCGCCGACATCGCCGAACGCGGCCTGGTACTCACGGGTGGCGGCGCGCTGCTGATGGATCTCGACCGGCTGCTGACCGAAGAAACCGGGCTTCCGGTGATCATCGCGGAAGATCCGCTGACCTGTGTCGCGCGCGGCGGCGGCCGGGCGCTCGAGATGCTCGACGAGCACAACGGAGACATTTTCGCTCAGGAATAGGCCGGGCGACGGTCCGGCGCCGGCGGGCATGGACGCCGCTGACAGGACGATCACGAGAGGTGTGAAATAAAACCCCTTTTCCTACAGGGCCCCTCCATTACGCTTCGCGTAGTGGTTCTGGTGCTCGTTTCCATCGTGATGATGACGGTCGACCATCGCCAGCACCATATGGAAAATGTCCGGCAGGTGCTTTCGTATATCGTCTATCCGATACAGTATCTCGTCAACCTGCCGTCCGCGACCGACGACTGGTGGGGCGAAAACTATTCATCCCGAAGCGCGCTCGAGGAGGAAAACCGCAGCCTGAATGCGCGGCAACTCCTGCTCGAATCGCGTCTGCTGAAACTCGAGGCGCTGGAGGCCGAGAATCACCGCCTGCGCGACCTGCTCGACTCGTCGGTCGAACTGAATCGCCCGGTCCTGATCGCCGAACTGGTATCTGTCGACATGGCACCGTTCTCGCGCCAGGTCGTCCTGAACCGGGGCAGCCATCACGACGTGCACGAAGGCCAACCGATCCTCGACGCCGGCGGCGTCATGGGCCAGGTCATTCGGGTCTCGGCGATGACGAGCACCGCGATGCTGATCACCGATCCGAGCCACGCGATTCCAGTCGAGGTCAATCGCAGCGGACTGCGCGCAATTGCCCGCGGCACCGGAGAACCGCACCGCCTCGAGCTTTCTTACCTGCCCCGCAATGCGGATATCGAGGAAGGCGATCTGCTGGTCACCTCCGGATTGGGCGGACGCTTCCCGCCCGGTTATCCGGTGGCGCGCGTCAGCGGCATCGAACGCCAGCCGGACAGCCCCTTCGCCCGGGTCAGCGCCGAACCGCTGGCGCGGCTCGAGAGCACCCGTGTCGTGCTGTTGGTGATGCCGGACGGCGGCAACTCGGCCGGAGACGGCGTGCCCGATGTCCCTGCGAACGAACCAGCACAGCAGGCGGACTGAACGCGGCCATGGCACAGGGAAGCGGGATCATCGTCATCAGCTTCATCGCCGCGCTGGCACTGACCATCGTGCCGCTGCCCGGCTGGCTCGCGGCGGTGCGCCCGGAATGGGTCGCGCTGGTACTGATATACTGGTGCATGGCGCTGCCGAACCGTGTCGGCGTCGGTGTCGGCTGGACCGTCGGCCTGCTGCTCGATGTCCTGCGCGCCGGCCTGCTCGGGCAGCACGCACTGACCTTTGCGATCATCGCCTACATCACCCTGCAGCTGTACCAGAGATTACGGGTGTTCCCGCTGTGGCAGCAGGCGTTCAGCATCCTGGTGCTGGTCTTCCTGCACCTGATCCTGCAGCTGTGGATCATGGGCATCTCGGGGGACTCCAGTCACAGCTGGACATGGCTGCTGCCGGCGCTGAGCAGTATGCTGGTGTGGCCGTTATTGTTCCTGGGCCTGCGCGACGTGCGGCGCAGGTTCAGGGTATCCTGAGGAACCATCGGATACGGTATGGCCATGCGGCTTACGATCAAGGACAACATCCGGGAGTCCCGCCTGTTCAATGAGCGCGCCGCGATCGCGCTGTTCATCACCGTGCTGCTGCTGCTTTTTATTGGAGGGCGTCTGGTCTATCTCCAGGTGATCAGCCACGCGCACTACACCACGCTGTCCGACGGCAACCGCATCAGCATCGTCGCGGTCCCGCCGCTGCGCGGATTCATCTATGACCGCAACGGAGTACTGCTCGCGCAAAACATCCCGTCCTTCAGTCTCGAGATCATCCCGGAACAGGTCGGCGACCTCGAGCACACCATAGACGAATTGCGCAGGATCATCGCCATCAGCGACGAGGATATTCGCCGCTTTTACCGGCAACTCAGGCAGAAGCGATCGTTCAACAGCATTACGCTGCGTTTCCATCTCAATGACAGCGAGATCGCCCAGTTCGCGGTCAATCGCCATCTTTTTCCCGGCGTCGAGACCGAGGCGCGTGTCATCCGTCACTATCCGCATGGAGAGCTCACCGCGCACGTGGTCGGCTACGTCGGACGCATCAACGAAGACGAGTTGCGGCAGCTCGACGCGTCGAACTACAGCGCCACCCATTTCATCGGCAAGGTCGGCATTGAGCGCTATTACGAGCGCGCGCTGCACGGGCAGGTCGGCTTCAACCAGATCGAGGTCAATGCCCTCGGGCGCCGCCTGCGCGAGGCCGACCATACCGCGCCAATCCCCGGGGGGAACGTGCACCTGACGCTCGACGCGAGGCTGCAGCAAGTCGCGGAACAGGCGCTGGACGGGAGACGCGGCGCCGTCGTCGCGATCGACCCGAGGAACGGCGACGTACTCGCCTTCGTCAGCACCCCGGCCTTCGACCCGAACCTGTTCGTCACCGGCATCGACGTACCGACCTACAATCACCTGCAGCATTCCCCGGACAAGCCCCTGTTCAATCGCGCGCTGAACGGGCAGTATCCGCCGGGTTCCACCGTAAAACCACTGATCGGCCTCGCAGGGCTCGAATTCAGGCAGGTCAGGATCAACACGACGACCTTCTGCCCCGGCTGGTTCAGCCTGGAAGGCGACAGCCACCGTTACCGCGACTGGCGGCAGCACGGCCACGGATCGACGGACCTCGAAAAGGCGATCATCGAATCCTGCGACGTCTATTTTTATGACCTTGCCCGCACGCTCGGTATCGATCGGATCCATGAGTACCTGAGCCTCTTCAACCTCGGCCGCGTGACCGGCATCGACCTGCGGAACGAATCGCCGGGCCTGCTGCCGTCCCGCGAATGGAAGCGCGCCCAACGACAGCAGCCCTGGTATCCGGGCGAGACGCTGATCACCGGCATCGGGCAGGGTTACATGCTGGCGACGCCGCTGCAGCTCGCACAGGCGACGGCGACGCTCGCGATGAACGGACAGACGTACACGCCGCGCCTCGTCGATTCGATCGAGCGGCCGGCGGACGGGAATCGCGAGGCCATCACCCGGGAACCGCTTCCACCGATAGAGATCGTCGACGCCACGAACTGGCTCGATATCGTCGAATCGATGCGCAAGACAGTGCATACCATCCGGGGCACGGCCTACGGCATCAGCCAGGGCGCGGGATACAAGATCGCCGGCAAGACCGGCACCGCTCAGGTCTTCGGCATCGGGCAGGACGAGGAGTACATCCAGGAAGACGTCGCCGAGCGCCTGCGCGATCACGCGCTGTTCATCAGCTTCGCCCCGATCGACGATCCCCGGATCGCGGTCGCCGTCATCGTCGAGAACGGTGGCAGCGGCGCGACAACTGCGGCGCCGGTCGCGCGCCGCGTCATGGACTTCTACCTCGGGACGACCGGATCATGATCTCTGCCGGTCACCGCAAGATCGTCCGCTGGGGTGACCGGCGCGGTTCACGGCTGTTCGTCCGCGGGCTCCACCTCGACATCCCGTTGCTAATCGCGCTGCTGGCGCTCGCCGCCATCGGCCTCGTGATACTATACAGCGCGAGCGGACAGGACTCCGGCCTCCTCCTGCGCCAGGGCCTGCGCCTCGGCCTCGCCTTCGCGGTGATGTTCGTGCTGGCGCAAATCCCGCCGCATCACATCGAGTACTGGGCACCATGGCTGTTCGGCGCCGGGTTGCTGCTGCTCCTCGGCGTGCTGCTGTTCGGCGAGACGGGCAAGGGCGCCCAGCGCTGGCTCGATCTCGGCCTGTTCCGTTTCCAGCCTTCCGAAGTGATGAAGCTGACGGTGCCGATCATGATCGCGTGGTATCTATCCGAGCATCCACTGCCTCCGAACAAGCGGCAACTGGCGCTCGCCTCCCTGATCATCCTGGTCCCCGTCCTGCTGATCGCGAGACAGCCGGACCTCGGCACCTCGATCCTGATCGCCGGTGCCGGCATCTTCGTGCTGCTGCTCGCGGGCATGCGCTGGCGACACATCGTCCCGGCGCTGGCGACCGCCGCCGCCAGCGCGCCGCTGCTGTGGTATCTGCTCAAGGACTACCAGCGCGAACGCGTGCTGACCTTCCTGAACCCTGAAAGCGACCCGCTGGGGAGCGGCTACCATATCATCCAGTCCAAGATCGCGATCGGGTCCGGTGGCCTCTACGGCAAGGGCTGGCTCAACGGCTCGCAGTCGCACCTGGAATTCCTGCCCGAGCGCAGTACCGATTTCATATTCGCGGTCTTCGCCGAGGAATTCGGGCTGATCGGCATCGTGCTGCTGATGGCCCTGTATATCTTCATCGTGATCCGGGGGCTCTATATCGCGACCCAGGCCCAGGACACCTTCAACCGCCTGGTCGCGGGCAGCCTGACGCTGACGTTTTTCGTATATACTTTCGTCAACATCGGGATGGTCATCGGCCTGCTGCCGGTAGTCGGACTGCCGCTGCCGCTCATCAGCTACGGCGGCACCTCGATGGTCACGGTCATGGCGGGGTTCGGGATCATCATGTCGATACATACGCATCGCAAATTGCTATCCTCCTGAGGATGAAGAAGCTGTTGCACAAAGCCGCCCCCTACGCGGTCGCCCTGCTGATCGCCGGCTGCGGCGTGTTTCCGACGTTCACGGAGATCGAGCCGCGTGACGGCCCGCCGTCGCGGGCGGTCGACGTTTCGGGCGTACCTGACGCGGTACCGCAGGTAGAGCCGCTCAGCCGCTACGGCAATCCGCCTTCCTACGAGGTCTTCAACCGGCGCTATCACGTGCTCGCGGCCAGCGATGGCTATGTCGAACGGGGCATCGCGTCCTGGTACGGCACCAAGTTTCACGGCCGCCGCACCTCCAGCGGCGAGCCCTATGACATGTTCGCGATGACCGCCGCGCACAAGACCCTGCCGCTGCCTACCTACGCCGAGGTCGTCAATCTCGACAACGGTCGCACCGTCATCGTCAAGATCAACGATCGCGGTCCGTTCGTCGATGACCGCCTGATCGACCTGTCCTACACTGCCGCGGTGCGCCTCGGGATCAAGCAGACCGGCACCGGCCGGGTCGAGGTCAGGGCGATCGATCCGATCGCGTGGCAGAACCGAACGGCCCAGGTCGACCGGCAGGTCGCAGACCAGGTTCCAGCAAACGGCTGGTTTCTGCAGATCGGCGCCTTCAGCCAGCCCGAAAATGCCGATCGCCTGCGCACGCGCCTCGATGGCCTAGTGCCGGACAACGGCATCCATGTGGTGCACGCCCGGACCGCGGCAGCTTCGGTCTACCGGGTGCGCATCGGACCGATCCGCGACAGGGCCGAAGCGGACCGCATGAGCCGCGACCTGCTTGCACTCGGCGTCGAAGGCGCGCATATCGTCGCCGACTGAGTGGTGGGAACGGCGGTCGTCTCCGACCGGCCCGTGTTACCCTGCCCCGTGATAATCGATAGAATATCCGGGAACGCCCGATGCGCCGGCGGCGTCCTTGTCTCTGTAAACGGCAATCAATAGGGAGATCCCCTGTAGTGACCAGACGCATTCCTGATACACAGCGCCCGGGAAGCACCCTCGCGGGCATCGCGATTGCGGCGCTGCTCGTGACACTGCCGGCGCTCGCGGCACTGAACCCGATGTTCGCGGCCGACGCTCAGGCCGCGGCCCCGATACCCGCCCCGCCCGCGGTAAATGCGCGCAGCTGGCTGCTCCAGGACTTTCACAGCGGGCGCGTACTCTCCGAGGAGAATGCGGACCAGCGCATGGAGCCCGCGAGCCTGACCAAGCTGATGACCGCCTATATCCTCTTCAGCGAGATCCGGGCCGGCACCGTCAGCCTCGGCGACCAGGTCCTCATCAGCGAGAAGGCCTGGCGCATGGAGGGGTCCAAGATGTTCATAGAGGTCGGCACGCGGGTCTCTGTCGAGGACCTGCTCAAGGGCATGATCATCCAGTCGGGCAACGATGCCAGCGTCGCGCTGGCCGAGCATGTCGCCGGCAGCGAATCCGCATTTGCCGACCTTATGAACGTATACGCGCGCAATCTCGGCATGACCGGGACGCACTATACCAACAGCACCGGCATGCCCGATCCGGAACTCTACACCACCGGGCATGACCTCGCGCTGCTGACGCGCGCGATGATCAGCAATTTCCCGGAATACTACCAGTGGTACTCGGTCAAGGAGTTTACCTTCAACAACATCACCCAGCCGAACCGCAACCGCCTGCTGTGGCGCGACGGCGGCGTCGACGGCGTGAAGACCGGTCACACGCAGTCCGCGGGTTTTTGCCTGGTAACGTCGGCAGAGCGTGACAACATGCGCCTCATCACCGTGGTGCTCGGCACCAACAGCGATGAGTCACGAATGCAGGAGACACAGAAACTGCTGAACTACGGTTTCCGTTTCTTCGAGACCCACAGGCTCTATGAGGCCGGTGCTCCGCTGACCACCACACGTGTCTGGCAAGGCGCTTCGCAGGAGATGCCGCTCGGCATCGAGGACGACCTCTACGTCACGATCCCGCGCAACCAGCGCGACCGTCTCATGGCCACGTTGAACATAGAGACCGGCATAGTCGCACCTACCCAACGCGGCGCCCCCTACGGCAACGTCGAGGTCAAGCTCGACGACGCGAACATCGCAATCCGGCCTCTGGTCGCGCTGACGTCCGTCGAGGAAGGCGGCATCATCCAGCGCCTGACCGACCGCCTCATGATGATGTTCGAATAAGCCGGGGAATGTCGACGGTCTATCTCAATGGCGAGTTCCTTCCCGCCGACGAGGCGATGATCTCGCCGCTGGACCGCGGCTTCATCTTTGGCGACGGTGTCTACGAGGTGATCCCGGTCTACGGCAGGCGCCTGTTCCGACTTGGCGAGCACCTTCGGCGTCTCGGCGAGAGCCTGTCCGGGGTGCGCATCCAGACGCCTCACGACGAGGGCGAGTGGGAATATATCCTCAATGAACTGGTCGCGCGTCACGAAACGCCGGACCAGTCGATCTACCTGCAGATCACCCGCGGCGTCGCGAAGCGCGATCACGCATTCCCTCGCGATTGCAAACCGACCGTGTTCGCGATGAGTTCGCCGCTGTCGCCGGTGTCCGAAGAGGTTCGGCGGGACGGCGTCGCCGCAATCTCGCTTGCGGACACCCGCTGGGAATACTGCCACCTGAAGACGATCTCCCTGCTTCCGAATATCCTGCTACGCCAGCAGGCGCTCGACCAGGGTGCGGCCGAGGCGATCCTGATCCGCAACGGCGAGATCACCGAGGGTGCGGCGAGCAATCTGTTCATCGTCCGTGACGGCGTGATCATGACGCCGCCCAAGGGCCCTCGCCTGTTGCCAGGCATCACGCGCGATCTCGTCATGGAGCTCGCGGCCGGGCACGGCATCGCGAACCGCGAGACCGCAATCACGCCGGCGCAACTCGTACAGGCCGACGAGGTCTGGCTGACGAGTTCGACGCGCGAGATCCTCCCGGTCACGCGCCTCGACGGGGCCGCGGTCGGGAACGGGCGGCCCGGACCGGTATGGTCGCGAATGATCGCGCTGTACCAGGAATATAAACACGAGTATCGGTCCGAGGGCGGACGCGGCCGTGACTGACGGCGAAGAGTACGCGTTCGAATTCCCGTGCGCGTTTCCGATCAAGGTCATCGGCAAGTCCGGCGTCGAGCTCGATGCGCTGGTGTTCCGCCTCGTGCGTCCCCATGCCCCCGACCTCGGTGAGGGTGCGATCCGCAGCCGGTTCAGCAGCCAGGGACGCTACCAGTCAGTCACCATCACCGTGCAGGCGACGAGCCGCGCCCAGCTCGATGCGATCTACCGGTCGCTGACGGCCTGCGACGATATCCTGATGGTGCTGTAACGTCGATGAGCGGCCGCGCATTGACGATCCGTCGTCTCGGGCGTTGCGACTATGCGGCCACGGTCGAACGCATGCAGGCCTTTACCGATACGCGCGACGCCGAAACCCCGGACGAACTGTGGCTGCTCGAACATCCGCCGGTCTACACCCTCGGACGCGCCGCCCGCGAGGACCATCTACTCGATGCCGGCGGTATCCCGGTCGTGAGGACCGATCGGGGGGGGCAGATCACCTATCACGGCCCCGGGCAACTGATCGCCTATACGCTGGTCGATCTGCAGCGGCTCGGGCTCGGCATCCGCCCGTTCGTCTGTCAGCTCGAACAGTCGCTCATCGACCTCCTCGCGGCTTACACGATCGCGGCGGAACGCCGCCCCGGCGCACCGGGAGTCTATGTCGACGGAGACAAGATCGCCGCGCTCGGCCTGCGGGTGCGCCGCGGTCGCAGCTATCACGGCATCAGCCTCAATGTCGCGATGGATCTCGCGCCGTTCGGCGGCATCGATCCCTGCGGCTTCCCGGGGCTCGGCGTGACGCAGATGTGTGATCTGGCTGACCTGGGTGACGGGGATCCTGTACAACTCCTTGATAATATAGGCATCGCACTGGCCGATACCCTGACAGGACAACTCGGATACGCTAGAATGGACGTCCTGTCATGAACCCACCCGAAAAATTGCGCGGGGCCGCAAAGGTCGCCCGCATCCCGGTCAAGGTCGAGCCCACCGAGTCGCCGCAGCGCAAACCGGGATGGATCCGCGCGCGCAGCACGGCGAGCCCGAACGTCGCGCGCCTGAAGGCGATCCTGCGCGAGCGGAACCTGCACACCGTTTGCGAGGAGGCCTCGTGCCCGAACCTCGGCGAGTGCTTCGGCCACGGCACCGCGACCTTCATGATCATGGGCGACATCTGCACGCGGCGCTGCCCGTTCTGCGACGTCGCCCACGGCAAGCCCGGACCGCTCGACGCCGAGGAGCCGGAGAACCTCGGTCGCACGATCGCGGCGATGGGGCTCAAATATGTCGTCATCACCTCGGTCGACCGCGACGACCTGCGCGACGGCGGCGCCGGGCATTTCGTCGAATGCATCCACGCGGTACGCCGCCTGAGCCCGCAGACGCGCATCGAGGTGCTGGTGCCGGACTTCCGCGGTCGCATGGACGTCGCGCTCGCGCTGCTCGAACAGGCGCCGCCGGACGTGTTCAACCACAACCTCGAGACCGTACCGCGGCTGTACCGCAAGGCGCGGCCGGGCGCTGACTATGCGTGGTCGCTTAGACTGCTGCAACTGTTCAAGGAAAAGTGCCCGGACGTCCCGACCAAGTCCGGGCTGATGCTCGGCCTCGGCGAGACCATTGAAGAGATCGAGGCGGTGATGCGCGACCTGCGCGCACACGACTGCGACATGCTGACACTGGGTCAGTACCTGCAACCGAGCCGCCACCACCTACCGGTCGAGCGCTACGTGACGCCGGAGGAGTTCGACCGGCTCGGCACGAACGCGCGCGGACTCGGCTTCGTCAATGTCGCCAGCGGACCGATGGTACGGTCGTCCTACCACGCTGACCTGCAAGCGGCAGGCGAAGCCGTCTGCTAAGAAAAGCAGAAATGGGGTCAGAGTAGATCGGGTCTACTCTGACCCCGATATCACAACCGCCCCCGTTCGTCCCGCAGCGAAAACCCGCTGAGTGGTATCTCCAAGCCGCGCGTCAGCGCGATCGCCTTGAACTTCTCGCCCATCTCGCCCGGCAGCGTCAGGCGGCGGATCTGCTTTGCGATCTGCATGCGCTCGACGGTCGGCAGGTCGGCGAGCGTTGCACCGATTTCCTGCAGGCCACTCGCAAGCAGGAAATAAGCCTGCGTCGTATAGCCCGAGACCGCAAGCCCGTGCGCGGTCGCGGCCTCGGCGAGTGCGGTGAAGTCGACGTGGGTGGTGATGTCCTGCAGGCCAGCGAGGATCAGGGGATCGGCGTGGGCGCGATGGCGATAGTGGCACATCAGGGTGCCGCCGCTGCGCTCCGGGTGGTAGTACTCGCGGCGCGCATAGCCGTAGTCGACGAGCAGGATCGCGCCGCGTTCGAGCGCGGCCGCGACCGATGCAATCCAGGCTTCCATCGCGAGGTTAATCTCGATGCGATAGCCGTCGGCGAAACGCTCGCGGCCGAGTTCGCGAAACAGCGTGTCGACGCGCAGGCTGAGGTGCGCGTCGGACAGCGGACCTTCGGTCCACGCGAAGCGCCCGTCCCTCCAGCAGACATAGTCCTCGGCATCGCGGCCGGCGATGACGCGGTGCACCGGCATCGCGTCAAGCAGTTCGTTCGCGATGACGAGTCCGGTGAAACCTTTTGACGGTAGGCGATCCAGCCAGGCGATGCGTGACAGCAGGTGCGGGATGCGCTCCGTGAACAGCGCCCGCTGGCGTTCGCGCAGGTCGGCGCTCAGCTCAAGGATCGCATACTGCGCCGGCAGCGCGTCGAGGCGTTCGAGTTCGGCGAGCAGTTCGCAGGCCATCACGCCGGAACCCGCACCGGCCTCAATGATGCTGCCGCCACCGAGCGCGGCGAGGATCTCGCGCGCCTGGCGGGCGAGGCAGCGCGCAAACAGCGGCGACAGCTCCGGCGCGGTGACGAAGTCACCGGCGGCGCCGAGTTTGGCGCTGCCGGCGCTGTAATAGCCGAGGCCGGGCGCGTGCAGCGCGAGGTCCATGTAGCGCGCGAACGGGATCGCGCCGCCGGCGGCCGCGATCTCGTCGCGAAGTTGCGCGGTCACGCGCTCAGCATGCGCGCGGGTGTCGGCGTCGGGTTCGGGGAGTTCGCTCGAGATGTCCGGCATCGCTTCGCAGGCAAGGCGCTCGGGGTTGGCGGGCTCGTCGTGCCAGTATAACCGCCGTGCTACCATTAGGTCATCGTGACGACCGGGACATCCGACATCGAGGGCAAGGTCGCGCTGGTCACCGGCGCCGCGCGCCGCATCGGCGCGGTGATCGC
>CAZJKV010000067.1:0-11392 GCA_964546765.1 uncultured Chromatiales bacterium | reverse complement strand
TCCGCCACTCGTCAGCACCCCGAAGGGCCTGTTACCGTTCGACTTGCATGTGTTAAGCATGCCGCCAGCGTTCAATCTGAGCCATGATCAAACTCTTCAGTTTAATACTGCTCACCGTCTTGCGACGGTCAAACATTTTCGACCCCGCAGCCGGCTTCAAAACAAACAGAAGCCCGCCCGGGATCTCGCTTTGTGGTGCATAAGATCACCAACGAAAGCGCCCGCACAGATTGCTTGATCTCCGGATTGTCAAAGAGCGGCCCGGCCTGCAGATCCCGTATGTAACCAGATCCCTGTCAGACCAAAGCGTAGCCAAACGATTATACAGATCCCCGCGAAACCGTCAATCGCCGCATACGGAAAATGGCGGCCTTACAGGGGTGACTGCGTCCCGGCACCTGACCGGGAAGGCGCATTATACGCACGGACAACCCGGAGTCAATACAAAAACAGGTGCCGCTTTACCGGATCGTGACCCGCGCGAAGCGGCGCTTGCCGACCTGTACGACGCGGGGACCGTCAGGCGCCAGCTTCAGGCCCACATCCTCCAGCCGCTCGCCGTCGATACGGACAGCGCCCTGGCGAATCAGACGCAAGGCCTCCGACGTGCTTGCGGTCAGGCCGGCCTCCTTCAGCAGGCCGGCGATCGGGAAGCCGCCCTCCGGGGCAGTCAGCGCGATCTCCGGCATATCCTCTGGCAGGGCGCCGTCGCGAAAACGGGCGATAAAGCGATCCCGGGCCTGTGCGGCCGCGGCGGCGCCATGAAACCGGCCAACGAGCTCCAGCGCCAGCCGAAACTTGATATCGCGGGGATTGACCCCGGTCTGGGCCTCACGCCGCCAGGTCGCAAGCGTCGCGGTCGATTCAAAGCTCAGCAGTTCGAAATAGCGCCACATCAGGGTGTCAGACACCGACATCAGCTTGCCGAACATCGCGTCCGGCGGCTCAGTGATACCGATAGTGTTACCTAGCGACTTCGACATCTTCTGGACCCCGTCCAGGCCCTCGAGGATCGGCATGGTCAATACGACCTGGGGCGGCTGGCCGAAGGCCTCCTGCAACTGGCGCCCGACCAGAAGATTGAATCTCTGGTCGGTGCCGCCGAGTTCGATGTCCGCCTTGAGCGCGACCGAGTCGTAACCCTGCACCAGCGGGTAGAGCAGCTCGTGGATTGCAATCGGCTGGCCGGCTCCATAACGCTTGCGGAAATCATCGCGCTCCAGCATACGCGCGACCGTATACTTGCCGGCGAGCTGGACCAGTCCGGCCGCGTCCATGGCATCCATCCACTGCGAATTGAACACTACCTGCGTCGCACCAGGGTCGAGGATCCTGAAGATCTGCGCCTCGTAGGTCTTCGCATTTTCGACGACCTCCTCCCGGGTCAGCGGCCGTCTTGTAACATTTCGGCCGCTCGGATCACCGATCATGCCGGTAAAATCACCGATCAGGAACAGACAATCATGCCCCAGCGCCTGGAACTGGCGCATCTTGTTCAGCAGGACGGTATGGCCCAGGTGCAGGTCCGGCGCGGTCGGGTCAAAACCGGCCTTCACGCGCAACGGCCGGCCGGTCTTGAGCCGCTCGACGAGCTCGCTTTCGACCAGGATCTCATCGGCGCCTCGCCGGATCTCCACCAGTGCCTGATCCACCATCCCCGGTAACCCCCTGTACCTGCGCCAGGACGGCGCCGCTGTAAATAACTGCTTAAGAAACCTGAAAAATACGCGATATACTAACGTAATTCACCTAATCGTGAGCAACAATTGCGCGTACAGCCTGGATTCCGGCGATGTGACGAAGGGAGCGACGCGCGTCGGCCATCGGGAGAAGTTGACCCCGGGGCGACGCCCACGCTAAGGTTATGTGAAAAAATTTCAAGGGAGTTCTATGGATAGACTGCGCACGATGCAACGCGACTTCAAGGAGTCGCGCCCTGAGGAGCCCGGAATGGCGCCCCGCATCGCCCATCATCACCTGCTGACCCTGGCCGGTGTACTGCTGGGCATCGGCATCATGATCGGTTTCGTCCCGCATAATGCCGAGGCGACGCGCGGCGAATCGGTCAACGTACTAGAGCCGGCGCTGCCGGAGACGACTTCCGCGGCACAACCGTCCGACGCACAGGCCGGGACTCGGGACCACGACGGCACGGTCGTCGCCGCCCCGGACCTGCCCCTCCCGGCAGAGAATGGGCTGGCGATGTCGAAGCAGGACGGGGACTGGCGCGTAGTGAAGGTCCGTTCCGGCGACAGTCTGTCGCTCATCTTCGGCCGCAACGGTTT
Organism: uncultured Chromatiales bacterium; assembly: GCA_964546765.1. GTDB lineage: Bacteria > Pseudomonadota > Gammaproteobacteria > SZUA-140 > SZUA-140 > JAITWN01. Next base: position 9,107 of record CAZJKV010000067.1, on the reverse strand, counting down.
CAGCGCGCGTGAACTCCATGAAATCATGGGTCTCGGCAGCGAGACACGGGCCCTGACTCGTATCCATCCCGGCAAGGAGATCAAGTTCCTGGCCGACGACGCGGGCCGCCTCGAGGCCCTGGTCTACGACGTCAGCGAATCGCGCACGCTGCAGGTGCGTCGCGGCCCCGACGGCTATGCTGCGCAGGTCGTCGAGCACGAAATCGAGGCGCGTATCGCGCAGTCCAGCGGGGTCATCAACGACTCGCTGTTCCTGACCGCGAGCCGCGCCGGGCTGTCGGACAACCTGACGATGGAGCTGGCCGGCATCTTCGGCTGGGACATAGACTTTTCACTCGACATCCGAGAGAACGACCGCTTCGCGGTGATCTATGAGGAACTCTACCTGCATGGTGAGAAACTGCGCGACGGGAGGATCCTCGCCGCAGAATTCGTCAACCGCGGCAAGATCCATCGTGCGATACGCTACACCGACGCGGACAACCGTTCGGACTTCTACAATCCGGACGGTGACAGCATGCGCAAGGCCTTTCTTCGTTCACCGGTTGATTTCACCCGGGTCAGTTCGCGTTTCAACCTGAACCGCCGCCACCCACTTCTGAATACGATCCGCGCACACCGCGGTGTCGATTACGCCGCGCCCAGCGGCACCCCGATCCGCGTCACCGGTGACGGCAAGATCGTTTCGCGCGGCGTAAACGGCGGCTACGGCAAGACGGTCGTCGTTCAGCATGGCAGCCGCTACAGCACGCTGTACGCCCACCTGTCCAATTATGCGCGCGGACTGCAACCCGGGCAGTCGGTCAAACAGGGGCAGGTCATCGGCTACGTCGGCATGACCGGCCTCGCGACCGGTCCGCATCTGCACTATGAATTCCAGGTCGACGGCGTCCATCGCGATCCGCTCAGGGTCAAGCTGCCCGATGCCTCGCCGCTATCGGCGAAGTATATGGAGGACTTCAGGAGCTACGCCCGTCCGCTGCTCGCGCAGCTCGACGTCATGGATCGCATGCACGCCTCATTACCGGAAGACGGGGTGCGGATCATCGACGCCGGCCCGGTGGCGCTGTCTGCGGCACGCTAGTCACCGGTCCGCCTGACCCGGTCGGGCCCCGCGCATGGCGCAGCGCTACCTCGGCCTGATCTCCGGGACCAGCATGGACGGGGTCGACGCCGTGGTCATCGACCTCTCAGGCGAGCCGCGCCTGCTGGCGTCGCTCAATCATCCCTATCCCTCCGGAATTCGCGCGCGCCTGACCGATCTCTGCGGCGGAACGCGCAACGAGCTAGAGAAATTCGCGCGACTCGATGCCGAGCTCGGCGAGCTCTTCGCCGGGGCCGCGCTCGCGCTGCTCGAAAAGGCGCGGCTGCGCCCGCGGGATATCCTCGCGATCGGCAGTCACGGACAGACCGTGCGTCATTATCCGGCGCCGCGACCGGGCGCCAGCCTGCAAATCGCCGACCCGAATATCATCGCGAGCCGGACCGGGATAACGACAGTCGCGGATTTCCGCCGCCGCGATCTCAGCGTAGGCGGCCAGGGGGCGCCGTTGCTCCCGGTATTCCATAATCTGTTATTCAGAAGGCGCGGCATCAATCGTGTCGTGCTGAACCTGGGCGGCATCGCAAACATCACGATCCTCCCCGGCGATACGCGGCTGCCTGTCAGCGGTTTCGACACCGGGCCGGCGAATACGCTGATGGATCACTGGGTCGCCCGCCACCTCGGCAAGCCGATGGATGTGGACGGCAACTGGGCGTCAGGAGGTCGTGTAGATGCGCCCTTACTCGCACTGCTGCTGCGAGACCGGTACTTCGCTACCGAGCCGCCGAAATCGACCGGCACCGATTATTTCAACCTGAAGTGGATGGACCGTTACCTGAAGCGTCGCGCCGGACGGCCGACGCGCAAGAACATCCAGACCACACTGTGCGAACTCAGCGCCCGGACCATTGCAGACGCGATCATGCAGCACGCGCCGGACACGGCCGAGGTGCTTGCCTGCGGCGGCGGCGTACACAACCTCGCATTGATGTTCCGCCTGCAGGTCCTGCTCGGAGGCATCCCTGTGAGATCGATCGAGGATTACGGGGTCGCGCCGGACTGGATCGAGGCAATGGCCTTTGCGTGGCTCGCCAGACAGGCACTCGACCACAGGCCGGGCAACCTGCCGGCAGTCACCGGGGCCGAACGGGAGGTGGTGCTGGGGGGGATCTACCCCGGCACTGCGCCGGGGGTCAGGCCTTGACGCGAGGCAGTTACCCCGTGCCGCCTGCTACACGCTGAACGAAGAACCGCAACCGCAGGTCGTTGTCGCATTCGGATTACGGATCACGAAGTGCGCGCCTTCCAACCCCTCGGCATAGTCGATTTCGGCGCCGATGAGGTACTGGAAGCTCATTGGATCGACGAGCAGCGTAACCCCGCCGTTTTCGACGACCGAGTCGCCATCGTTGACGCCCTCGTCGAACGTAAACCCGTACTGAAAGCCAGAGCAGCCGCCGCCGGAGATGAACACCCGGAGCTTCAATGCCTCGTTGGCCTCCTCGTTAATCAGTGATTTCACCTTTGCCGCTGCGGCGTCGGTGAAGACGAGGGTCGGCGGCTGGGGTGCCTCGTTCGCGGACGTTTCTACTGCAAGACTCATGATCGTTTCTCCTTACTGCACATGGGGTTAATTATAGAGATCCTGACCGGAACAATCAAGTTGTATCGCCGTGTTGGCCGAGCGGAGGGATCACCTGGCCGGGCGGCACAGCGGGAACGCCGGCCTCCTCGAGATGGATCAGCTTGCCGTTGACCTCGGCGCCCATCGCGATCTCGATCCGGCTGTAATACACATTGCCGGTGATCCGCGCATGCTGGGCGAGCTCGACCGACTCGGTCGCATAGATATTGCCGACGACGAGGCCGTTGACGACGACGTGCGGGACCCGCACCTCGCCTTCGACCGATCCCCGTTCGCTCAACACCAGCGAGGTCAGGCCGTCGTTGCGCGCGATGACGTTGCCCTTGACATTGCCGTCGACATGCAGGCCGCCGCCGAACACGATGTCGCCGCGAATCTCGGTCTCGAAACCGACCAGCGTATCGAGCCGCTCGGTCCCGGGCTTCTTCTTGCCCCTCCACATCCGATCCTTCCTCCCCCCGGGAAATCCGTCCCGGAACGTCAGTCTATGAAACCAGGTCAGCCCATGCAAAGCTGCGTTCGAGCACGGCGCCGGCGTTCGTGCCGGGCATCACCTTCAGCATCAGGCGCTGCGGCACGAACCCCGCCGGCAGCTGGATGCTGCCGCGCAGTTCCTGGAAGTGCCGCAGGTCGAACTTCAGCACGCGGCGTTCACCGCCGGCGAGATCTTGATGCGTAAGCTCTACCTGGTCACCGGCGATGACGCCGCTTACCGCGAGTTCCGCATGTCCACGCACCCGGGCGTTGGTCGTTGCCAGCTGGCTCAGAATCAGACGAAACTGCCAGCTCCCGGATTCGGCCTCCTGCCGGAGCTTCAGGGCCTGGATCTTCAGACCGCTGACGTTACCGTCGCCGGTGTTGACGATGCCGCGATAGAATTCGACTTCCTGCCGCAGTTCGAGCAGCTCGCTCTGCAAGTCCGACAGGCTGCGGCTGACCTCGTCGTGCGCGCGCCGGTCGATCTCGCCCGCCTGCTCGAGTTGCGTGATCCGTGTTCCGAGCCGGCCATTCTCGCTCAGCAACGCCGTGATTCGCCCTTCCAGCACACCCTGTTGCTGCCGCGCCTCGAGCACATCATAACCCGCGCGCATACGGCCATATTCGAACATCAGCCAGCCGCTCGCGACGACGGTCACGGCCAGCAACAGCAACAGTACCTGTCGCAGCCGGGGGTGGCGGGATCTGACGATGACGTGGGTCGATTTTCCGCCCCGCATCACCAGCACCGCCTTCGCGCAGGAATCCGCGCCCTCACGGTTGCAGCGCCATGCCGCCGAGACCGGCGGTCTCCTCGAGGCCGAACATGATATTGAGATTCTGTATCGCCTGACCGGCTGCGCCCTTGACCAGGTTGTCGATCACCGACAGCACGACGACGGTCATGCCGCCGCACGGACGAAACAGGGAGATGCGGCACATGTTACTGCCCCGTACGCCGCGAGTCTCGGGGATGGCGCCTTCGTCCATGACATCGACGAAGGGTTCGCCGGTATAACGCGCGCGATAGTGCGCCAGCAGCTCCCTGACCGGCATGTCCTCGGTCAGCTCACCGTACAGCGTCGCGTGTATGCCACGGGTCATCGGCGCGAGATGCGGAACGAATGTCAATCCGATCGGCTTGCGGCTCGCGGCCTCCAGCCCTTGGCAAATCTCGGGCAGGTGACGATGACCGTCGACGCCATAGGCCTTGAAGCTCTCGTTGACCTCGCTGAAGAGCAGGTTCGTCTCGGCCTTGCGTCCGGCGCCGCTGACGCCTGATGCCGCGTCCGCGATCAGCCTGTCGCGATCGACCAGACCCTGTTCGACCAGCGGCAGGAACCCGAGCTGCACCGCGGTCGGATAACAGCCGGGATTCGCGACCAGCCGGGCGCCGGGCAAGGCAGCGCGGTTGACTTCGGGGAGTCCGTAGACCGCTTCGCCCAGAAGTTCGGGGCAGGCATGGTCGAGGCCGTACCATTCGCGCCAGGTGACGGGATCCTTGAGACGGAAATCGGCGGACAGATCGATGATCCGGACGCCGGACGTCAGCAGCTCGGGGACCATCGTCATCGCGGTGCCGTTCGGGGTCGCAAATAATACGACATCGCACCCGGCGAGGGACGAATCCCCGGGGGCGCTGAAGTCGAGCCCGACATGATCGCGCAGGTTCTGGAACAGGCTGGCGACCGGCCGGCCGGCCTGTTCGCGCGAGGTCACCGCAGTCAGCCTGGCGGCGGGATGCCCCGTTAATAGACGGATCAATTCGACGCCGGTGTAACCAGTCGCGCCGACCACGCCGACCTTGATCGCCTTGCCGCCCATGATCTCCAGTCCCGCTCCATCACCGGTCTGCCAGAAATTGCAGTCAATATAACAGATATGCAAGATCGGAGCCTTTTGCCCGCATGTCAATCCCGGCCCAGGAATACCCGCTCGACATAGGCGGCGACGTCATCGATCTGTGCTTCGTCGAGCACCGTCTTCCATGACGGCATCGACGTGCCGGCGACACCGTCGCTTATCGCGGCTCGCAACCGCGCCGGTGTCATCCCGCGCATCGACTCGGGGTCGGTGAGATCGCGCGGTCGCGGCTCCAGAAAACTGCCGACCCAGTGCCGGCCGGTGCCGTCGGGCGCGTGACAGAACGCGCAATTGTCCTGGAACAGGGCCTCGCCGCGGCGTTCGCCAGGCGTAAGATCGTCGAGACGCGGGGACTGCTCGTGACGGGTGAACGGGGTAGCCCCGCTCTGTGCATCGACCGGAGCGCGGCCACCCCGGTGGGTATGGCCGCCGCGCGGAAACGATACCGCGCGCGGCTCCCACAAGGTACGGTCGTCCCGCACCATGCCGTGATCGTGACAGGTCACGCAAGATGTCATGAACAGGCGCTTGCCGCGCCTGGCCGATGGCGACAGCTCGGCGTCCGGCGTGTCGAGCGCGAGCTCGCCAAGCGCGAATGGAAACGCGTCGAGATAGCGTTCGTGATCGCTCCAGCCGTTCTCCGGGATGTGATAGCGGGTATTAGCCCGGTCGCCCTCGATGAACGTCCGAATCACAAAGTCGACGACCGCCGCGATCTCGTCCGGTCCCAGGATACCTGCGAATGCCTGCATCCCGGTACCGGACCGGCCCTGTGTCACGGCGTCGATCATATCCTCGCGCGCGAGTTCGCCGGGCGCAAGCGCGGCAAAGGCGCGCGGCGGCGGATCGAGGAAGCGGCTCGCAACGGTACGGGCGTCGCCACTGTAGCCATGACAGAAATAGCAGTGGCTGTTATAGATCTGCCTGCCCGGGTCCGCACCGCCGGTCACCGCGTATTCGTCTGCATCCGGCCGCGATGGCGCACCGGCGGACAATATCAGTTCAGCGCTTTTTTTTTTACCGACTCAAGCAGCGCGGCGCCATCCCCGCCGGCGTTGATGTAGGCCTGGAACACGAACTCCGCGACGTCGGCGATCTCCTGTTCGCTGAGGACCGTGCGCCAGGCCGGCATCACAGTGCCGCGCATACCGGCGGCAATCGCCTTGTACAGCGCCGGACGGTTCAGCGCGCGCCGCGATTCCATGGACAGGAAGTCGCGTGGCGGCGGGCGAATGAACGAAGACCGCGGTCCCTGGCCGTCGCCCTCGCGGCCGTGGCAGATATGGCAGTTTTCCATATAAAAATCGCCACCCTTGCGCGGATCGCCGCGCAGCCCGCCCGGGAACGGGAGGCTCATGTCCGCCGCCTCGATCGCGGCAGAGGATGCAGCATGAGGGGCGGGCGGGGCAACGGGCGGCGACACCGGGATGGGCGCGATCGCCGACGCGGACGGTGCGTGCGCGTCATCGGCCCGCATGAACTCGGCACGGACGAAATCGACGACGGCCGCGATCTCGGCCGCGCTGAGCCGCGTAGCAAAGGCCTGCATCGCGGTGCCCGGCCTTCCTTCGGTGACAGACTTCAGCATGCGCACACGCGGCAGGGTCTCGCGGGTAAAATCCCGGGGCGGGGGATTCAGGCTGCTCATGGTCCAGGTCGCGCCGGTCCCGCGATCGCCATGGCAGACCGCACAATGCTGCTTGTAGAGCGCTCGTCCCGGCAGCGGGGCTGGCTGTATCGCCGCGACATCCTCCGGGGCATCCACTCCGAGGTCCATGAATGTGGCACGGATATAATCGACGACCGCTGCGATCTGTTCCTCGCTGAGCCTCCCCTCCCAGCCGACCATCGCGGTATTGGGACGCCCGTGGGTCACCGAACGTATCATGCGGTCGCGATCGAGTTCGCTGCGCGCCAGTTCCGACGTGAAGCTGCGCGGCGGCGGGTTCAACCCGGAGCGGGCGCGGCTTTGGCCGTCGCCACGCTCGCCGTGACAGGCCGCACAATGCTTGACGAACAGCCCTTCGGCGGACCAGGGCGCGCCGCCCGCAATCGCCGGCGCGCCTCCCGTATAGGCGAGGATCAGCAGGATGGTTGCGAGCGGGCGGATGGGCACTGGGCAGAAACGCATGAATACCGTCAGGCGCCGGCAGGAGGCACCGGCTACGGGACAAAGATAGCCGGATTTCGATTTTTTTGCATCAGGTTTGCCTTTATAATGGCCCGATGCAGCGTCCAGAGAGGAACCGGGCATGCCCGGGACGTAGAGTGAGATATTCGCTGATCGCCTTCGGCCTGGCCCTCGTGCTCGCCTCTGCCGGCGCCCCCGTCTTCGCCGGGGGCGGCACGATCCTCGGCACCAAGCACGACTTTACCGGACTCAACGAGCGCGCCGGCGTCGCCGCGATGGGTGGGCTCGCGTTCTCGAATTACGGCAATTCCTGCGTCTACTGCCACATCCCGCCCGACGCCGAAGGCGAGGACAGCGCGGACTTCGGCGGCATCCCGGGCTGGAACCGTTTCACACCGGCGCTTGGCGCCTACCAGCTCTACGACAGCGACACGCTCGACAACAAGGTCAGGACACCGAGCCCGATCAGCCTGCTGTGCCTGTCCTGCCACGACGGCACGATGGCGGTCGACATGACGGTGTTCCAGCCCAATACCTGGCGCAACAGCAGGGACGCCGCCCTGCACCTGCGCATCCATGGCGCCAATGACCTGTGGAGCTGCGGCCGCTGCCATGACGGCTCCATCGCCCACAGCATCGCGATCAAGCATCTCGATACCGACCTGACGAACGATCATCCGATCTCGATGACCTATGCGGGGCTCAATCATCGCGATCCGGACTTCCGCGTGCCCGATACCCCCTACGGCTTCGAAAACGGCGTCAAGCTCTACGATGGACAGGTCGAGTGCGCCACCTGTCACAACGTGCACAATCCGGACATCACGCTGCTGCTACGGGAACGCGCCGACAGGTTGTGCGAGACCTGCCATATCAAATGACCCGCCATGCCGTTGTACTCGCAGGCCTGTTGCTGCTCTCCGCCTGCGCGTCGGGCCCGCCGCCGCTGGAGTTCACGCCGCCGGTCTATCCCCCGCCGCCTGACGAGCCCCGCTTCGTCTACGAACGCACCCTGCTCTATAACAGCGATGTCGAGGATTACAGCCGCGGCATGCGGTTCCGGGACTTCGCCGTCGGTGGCTCGCGCAAGCTCAGGGGTCTGGTCAAGCCTTTCGATGTTGCGACGCGGGAGGGGCGGATATATGTCAGCGACAGCGTGCAGCGCGCGGTCGTCGTGTTCGACATCCCGGGGCAGCGTTTCTACGAGATCGGCAGGGAGAAACCGGGGCGCCTGACCAAGCCGCTCGGTCTCGACATCGCCGCAGACGGCACCCTCTACGTTGCCGACATCACCGCGCAGCGCATCATGGTCTATGACAGCGATGGCGTCTTTCTGCAGTCCATCGGCGATCCCGAACACCTGCAGCGCCCTTCGGGCGTGACCGTCAGCCGTGACGGGGAAACCCTCTATGTGATCGACACCGGCGGCGTCGACAGCGATCTGCATACGATGCACATGTTTGATACCGCGAGCGGGGAATACCGGGGCAGTATCGGCACGCGCGGCCCCGAAGCGGGTAATTTCAATCTCCCGCTACAAGCGGCCGCAGGACGAAACGGCAGGGTGCATGTCATAGACAGCGGCAACTTCCGGGTCCAGACCTTCGACGCTGACGGCCGCTTCGTCGCGAGCTTCGGCTCGGTAGGACGCTTCCCGGGGCAGTTCGCCCGACCCAGGGGTATCGCGACCGACCCGGACGGCAACATCTATGTCGTCGATACCGCGTTCGGTAACTTCCAGATTTTCGATCCGGAGGGGCAGTTGCTGATGTTCGTCGGCCAGCGCGGCCATTCCGGCCACCCGGGCAGCTTCATGCTGCCGGCGGGCATCGACGTCGACGAGGATGGTCGCATCTACGTCATCGACCAGTTCTTCCGCAAGGTCGACATCTTCCGGCCGGTCGGCCTGGCGCCGGACGCGGGCCGCGCCGCCACGCCGCGCTAGT
>CAZJKV010000066.1:0-11413 GCA_964546765.1 uncultured Chromatiales bacterium | reverse complement strand
ATCGTCTCGAGTCTCCTGCCCGCGCGGGCGCCCTGCGTGCGCGATCGGCCGGACGCCCCGCCCCGCGTCCGAGGAACGGCGGCGGGAAAGCGCACAGCGACCGCTGGATGTCTGTCTGTCAGGATCGGTTCGCGCGAGCGGGCGAGCACCCGCGCCGGAGCAGCGACCTGACAAGCGTAGTCGACGCAAGCTGATCAGGTTTCGCAGGACATCAAACGAGGGAAGCTGAATTGGAGCAGGGCGCTCCAATCCGGCTTTTTGCATTACCTGAAGACCATGCCGCCATCGATGAGTACCGACTGACCGGTCATGTAGTCAGAATCGGGACCAGCGAGGAATGACACCAGGGCCGCGACTTCACTGGGTGGCGTGTTCACGATGCCAGGGCAATAGGCATTAACTGTAATACCAAGTTTCGCCAGATCGCGGGCTGCGGTCTGCGTAATGCCGCGCACGGCGAATTTGGTGCCGGAATACATGACCAGCTCGGGGTTTCCGACATGGCCGGCCTGCGAGGCAGCATTGATGATCTTGCCGCCATGATCCAGTTCCTTGAAGGTATTGACCGCAGCCTGAATGCCCCAGAGCACGCCGCCCACATTGATGTCGACGGTGCGGCGATACGCATCCGGCGTGATGTCCTCGATCGCGGTGATCGGGGCAACGCTGGCGTTGTTGATTACGACATCCAGTCCACCCAGTTGCTTTGCTGATTTTTCGACTGCAGCAAAGACAGAGTCACGATCGGCGACGTCGACCTCGACCATGCAGGCCTTGCCGCCCGCTGCCACGATCTTGTCAGTGACGGCTTGCGCCGAAGCAGTGTTCATGTCGGCAGCGGCAATTGCAAAGCCATCCTCTGCCAGCCGCAGGGCAATCGCTTCTCCGATGCCCTGACCTGCGCCCGTGATGAAGGCGACCTTTCCGGAAACTTTGCGCATACTCATTCTCCTGATTGATAGTTGTTCGGTTCAACACGACGGTGGACCACCGTCTCACGTTCAGGACTCCCTGGGAATCACCGTCCGGACGCGGACGATGAACTGATGGAATTCGGACATGTACTTACGCAGGAAGTCTGCCGTGGATGCGTCGGTCACATCGCCGGCCTCGGTAATCAGCCCCGGCTTGAACTGGATGTAAGCTTCCGGGGAGTTCATCTGCGGCGAGTTGCAGTAGCTCAGCACACTTCGGAGCTGCTGCTGGGCTACAGCGGTGCCGATCGCGCCCGGAGAGGTGCCGATGACCCCCGAGGGAACCCGGGCAAACGAGTTGGTGCCCCACGGCCGACTGGCCCAGTCGATCGCGTTCTTGAGCGCGCCGGGGATGGAGCGGTTGTACTCGGGCGTGACGAACAGAACGGCATCCGACTCGGCGATCGCCTTTTTGAACTTCGTCGCCACCTCCGGGTAGTCGGCGTCGTAGTCGTAACTGTAGAGGGGCAGATCCTTGAAGGATATCTCATGGAACTCCAGCACTTTTGGCGCCAGCTTGATCAATGCCTGTGCCAGTTGTCGATTAATCGAGCCTTTGGCCAGGCTGCCAATCAGATAGCCCACTTTGTAAGTCTTCATGTCGGTTCGAGCCTCGTGTGTAGTGTCTGGTAAGCGTCCTCTTGTACTGCCCGGCAAGACGCCGTTGCCGGACGCTGCTTACTTGCCCGCGGTTACCGAGGCGTAGTCACACATCCGATTGCGGTAGTCGGGAATAACGGGCCCTGGTTCGCGATGGGTTCGTCGATCGGTTCACCAGCCAGCACAAGCACGACCACGTCTGTATTTGATTTCAACTGGATCTCGCCGTCTGTGCGGTCGACCGCGATGACCACCGAACTCGCCCGCGATCACCCGGAACGTGCCTTCGCCGTCGACAAGACCTGCTATGTAGGCTGCATGGACAGGAGAGAGTTGATTGACTGTCTTGTAGCGCGCCATCCCTGGTGCCATAGGTACAAGAAAAAGCAGACCCCGACGTCCTGTCGGGGATTGTGCGTAAATGGTGGAGGCGGCGGGACGGCTGATCCCTGTCTTTCGACAAGGGCCGGACTATTCCTTCACCTGCGCCGGATTGCCGTGGCAACCCGATCGCAGGGGAGAGCGTGTTGTGGACTTTCGTCCACCCTAGTACTCCATGATCCGGTCCTGGATCCTGTCCGCGGACCGTATCGAAGGAGCCTATGAGTCTCTAGCCGGCTTGCCCGTTTCCGGTTCACCGGACGGCGTTGGCATGGGGATCACTCCCGTTAGCGTTCACCGTATGAGCTCTCTTTTCCAATGGGGATCACTCCCCATGGCGACCATTACAATCGAACCCGCGTCCGCAAGTCCTCTGCCGTTGGTTCTACATGCTTAGCCGAATCTTTGTTTTAACCGCACGCTTCCCGACCGGCAGGGAAGTCGAACGGCGAGCCCGTAAGGTTTTAGTGCGTCAGCCCCGGGCGAGCCTCAGCACGATCTTGCGAGAGATGACACCTGAGTACAGATTGTCCCGAAGGACTCCGGACGCGCAAGCGCGGCTCCGGTCAGATGCTGGCTGTCTTAAGCAGCCAGGGCGTAGTTGTCGTCGTTGGCAACTATGTTGTTTGCAGTGATGATTAACGAGGTCATCTGCCCCTCGGCATGCCCCTCAGGTTTCGCAACCCACGTCGAAGCCAGGTCGCCCCCTGCGGACTATTATAGGGTCGGTATCGGCCGGTTTCAATTCGTAAATCGGTAAATCGGGGTCAGAGAACAATTCCGGTCGGATTGCTATCAAATCCTTCAGGTCACGCCCGGAATTGTTCTCTGACCCCGATTTACTTCTCCTTCAGCAGGCGCTGTTTCTCGCGCTGCCAGTCGCGTTCCTTCTCGACGGCCCGCTTGTCGTGCTGTTTCTTGCCCTTCGCGAGGCCGACGCGCAGCTTGGCGCGGCCCTTGCTCCAGTGCAGGTTCAGCGGCACCAGCGCATAGCCCTTGCGCTCGACGGCGCCGATCAGCTTGTCGAGTTCGAGGCGGTGCAGCAGCAGCTTGCGGGTGCGCGTCGGGTCGGGATGGATATGGGTCGACGCGGTCGGCAAGGGCGTGATGTGAGCGCCGAGCAACCAGGCCTCGCCATCCTTGATGACGACGTAGCTTTCGCGCAGCTGCACGCGCCCGGCGCGCATGCTCTTGACCTCCCAGCCTTCGAGCACGAGGCCGGCCTCGAAGTCGTCCTCGATGAAATAGTCGTGACGCGCCTTGCGATTGTCGGCGATGGTCGCGGAGCCCGCGCCCGATTTCTGCTTATTGTCCTTTGCCATGGGCCGCTATTATACACAGGGCGCTCGGCCAGCCGGTTGAGCGGCAGGGAGAAATCACCCACAATACGGCGGACGCCGTTAATTCAACAATAATAGAAAGCAGCGGGCGCAATGGCAGGCAGACCAGGCAGCAGCATCCACGGCGAGTGGTCGTCCCGCTGGATCTTCATCATGGCGACCGTCGGCTCGGCGGTCGGTCTCGGCAATATCTGGAAGTTCCCTTATATCTCCGGCGAGAACGGCGGCGGCGCGTTCGTGCTGGTCTATCTCGCGTGCATCACGCTGATCGGCCTGCCGATCATGATGGCCGAGATCATGCTCGGCAGGCGCGGCCGGCAAAGCCCGATCAACACGATGCTGAGCCTGAGCAAGGAGGCCGGGGCGACGCGGCTGTGGGCGCTGGTCGGCTGGAGCGGCGTCGTCGCCGGCTTCCTGATCCTGTCCTATTACAGTGTCATCGCCGGCTGGGCACTGGCCTATGTCTGGCATACCGCCACCGGCCTGTTCACCGGCGTCGGCGCCGATGACGTCAGGGAGACCTTCGAGGGCCTGGTGTCCGACCCGTGGCAGCTGCTGTTCCTGCACACCCTGTTCATGCTGATGACGATGGTGGTCGTCGCGCGCGGCGTGCGCCACGGCCTCGAAAAGGCGGTACGGCTGCTGATGCCGGCGTTGTTCGTGCTGCTGTTCCTTCTTGTGTTCTACGCGATGACGACCGGCGCCTTTCTCCAGGGGCTGGAGTTCCTGTTCGAGCCGAATTTCAGCGAACTCAGCGCAACTGCGGTGCTGATTGCAATGGGACACGCCTTCTTCACGCTGAGTCTCGGCATGGGCGCGGTCATGGTCTACGGATCCTACATGCCGCACAAGGCCTCGATCGCGACCGCATCGATCATGGTCGTTGCCGCCGACACCCTGGTCGCACTGCTCGCCGGCATGGCGATCTTTCCGATCGTGTTCGCGAACGGACTCGAACCGGGCGCGGGTCCGGGGCTGGTGTTCCAGACCCTGCCGCTGGCCTTCGGCCACATGCCGGCGGGCAGTTTCTTCGGCACGATGTTCTTCATCCTGCTCGCCTTCGCCGCCTGGAGTTCGGCGATCTCGCTGATCGAGCCGGCGGTCGCGTGGCTGGTCGAAAATCATGGCATCAGCCGGGTCAAGTCGTCGGCGATCTGCGGCATCGGCGTATGGTTGCTCGGTTTCGGCACGATCTTCTCGTTCAATCTGTGGTCGGAGTACGAATTCCTGGACCGTAATTTCTTCGGCCTGCTCGACTTCCTGACCTCGAACATCATGCTGCCGCTCGGCGGGCTGTTCGTCGCCGTGTTCGCGGCATGGGTCCTGAGAAGCGAGATCAGCCGCGACGAACTCGCGATCCGCTCGTCCTTCGCTTATGCGCTGTGGCGCTTTCTGGTACGCTATATCGCCCCGGTTGCGGTGATCGTCGTGTTCCTGAACATGATCGGCGTGATCCGCTGAAGTCGGGGCTATGAGGTCAACGATGCCGACTGTCAACAGGAATGCACTGGTGCCGTACAGCGCCGAACAGATGTATGCGCTGGTCGACGACATCGAGGGCTATCCCGCGTTTCTGCCCTGGTGCAGCAGCGCGAAGGAATGGGAGCGCAGCGAGGACGAGGTCAGGGCCTCGATAGAACTCAAGCGCGGACCGGTGCACAAGACCTTCACGACGCTCAACCGGTTGCAGAGACACAAGATGATCGAGATGCGCCTGATCGAGGGCCCGTTCAGCCACCTCGAGGGTTTCTGGCGCTTTACCGAGCTCGATCGCGGGGCGACCCGGGTGGCGCTCGATCTGGAGTACGAATTCTCGAGCACGCTGCTGAAGCTGGCCATTGGCCCGGTGTTCGCGCAGATAGCGAACGCCCTGGTCGATGCCTTCTGCGAACGGGCGACGGTACTTTATGGAAAACGCGGATAAAATCGAGGTCGAGATCTGCTACGCCTTGCCCGGCGAGCAGACCGTGCTGCCGGTGAAGATAGACCCCGGACAGACGGTCGGCGACGCGATCCAGCAATCGGGGATCCACAAGCAGCATCCGGAGATCGACCTCGAGGTGAACAAGGTCGGGGTGTTCGGCAAGCTGGTCAGGCTCGACACGCCGCTGCAGCCCGGCGACCGGGTCGAGATCTATCGCCCGCTCATCGCCGACCCGAAGGAGTCGCGCAGGCACAAGGCCGCACAGGAGAAAAAGCCGCGCCCCGAACCCCCGGACTCCGATGCGCAATCGTAGGATGCGGTGAGCGCAGCGAACCGCATTACTCAGCGTCTTCTTCCCCTTCGCTGTCCACGATCCGTACCAGCGTGTCCCCGTCGAAGTACAGCGCAATATGGCGCCGCTCCAGATCCACGCCGGGTACCTTCAGCGTATAGATATAGTCCCAGCGATGGTGGTGAAAAGGGTCGCTGATCGTCGGGGTACCCATGACGAATCGCACCTGGCTGCGCGTCATCCCGGGTTTGAGTTGTTCAGTCATCTCTGGTGTAATGATGGTTCCCTGCTGGATGTCGATGACATGCATGGAGCATGAGGTCACAAGCATGGCTATGCAGCAGAGCAGACTTGTCCGGAACCGGTTCATGGGAAGTTTACTTTCTGGGAATGCAGCGACATCCTGGTCGCCTATGATAGCCGGTCCCGCAGACAGCCGATACCCCGCCGCGCAGAAACCGAACGCCGGATACCCGCCGCCATGGTCATGAAACAGGATAACGCCGAAGGCGCTGATCTCAAGAAGGCCGGCCTCAAGGTGACGCACCCGAGGATCAAGATCCTCAATATCATGGAACACAGCGAGAAGCGTCACCTCGGCGCCGAAGAGGTCTACAAGGCCCTGCTCGAAACCGGCGAGGACGTCGGCCTCGCGACCGTCTACCGGGTGCTGACCCAGTTCGAGGCGGCCGGCCTGGTCGTGCGCCATCACTTCGAGGGCGGACACTCGGTCTACGAGATCAACCAGGGCGAGCATCACGACCATATCCTGTGCGTCAAGTGCGGACGGGTCGACGAGTTTGTTGACGAGGTCATCGAGGAGCGCCAGCGCACCATCGCGCGCAAGGCCGGCTACGAGATCACCGACCACTACCTCAACATCTACGGCGTGTGCTCCGACTGCCGCAAGGCCGGCGCGAAGTAGTCGCGCTCAGGCGGTTTCCTCCGAACGCCGGATCAGTTCGTCGGCGTGTTCCCGCGTCTTCGCGCTGATCTCTATCCCGCCGAGCATTCGCGCGATCTCCTCACCGCGCCCGTCCCGTTCCAGGTCGTCTATCGTAATCCGGACGCCCTTCGCGGAGGCATGCTTCGTGATTTGCAGATGGTGATGGCCGAGGGCCGCGACCTGCGGCAGGTGCGTGATGCACAGCACCTGGCGGTGCCCGCCGAGGGCGCGCAGTCCCTGCCCGACGATCTCCGCGACGCGGCCGCCGATACCGACATCCACCTCGTCGAAGATCACCGTCGGGATGCCGGCCTGGCGTGCGGTAATCATCTGGATCGCGAGACCCATGCGTGACAGCTCGCCGCCCGAGGCGACCTTCGACAACGGGCGCGGGGACTGTTGCGGATTGGTGCTTACCAGAAAGGCGGCGCGCTCGAGGCCGGAGGGCGCAGGCTGTGCGTCGGCGCGGGGCTCGAGTTCAATCGTGAAACGGGCCTCGGGCATGCCGAGCTTGCGCATCTCCCGGGTGACGGCCTGAGCGAGTCGGCGCGACGCCTGCGCGCGACTGTCAGACAGGGCCGCGGCGGCCATACGCCATTCCGATTCTATCCCGGCACGGTTTTCGCGCAGCACGGCGATGCGTGCGTCGGCGCCGGCCAGCGCGTCAAGGCGCTCGTGCAGTCGTTCGCGCAGGGCGGGCAGTTCCTCGGCGCGCACACGGTGCTTGCGCGCGAGGTCATGCGCCGCCGCGAGACGTCGTTCGATCGCGGCGAGCCGGTCCGGGTCGAGGTCGAGGCGATCGAGACAGTCGCGCAGTTCGCCGGCAGCCTCGTTCAGCTGTATTGCGGCGAGGTCGAGCAGCTCGATTGCAGCACCGAGACCACGGTCGATGCCGCTCTGAGGTCGCAGTTGCGCCAGCAGGTGGGTGATGCGGGCGGCGACGGCCTCGTCGCCGTCATGCAGCAGATCGAGGCCGGCGCGGCAGCTCTCGATGAGTTGACCCGCGCCGGCGAGTCGCCGGTGTTCCTCGTCCAATTCGCGCAACTCGCCGGAGCCGAGGTTCAGTCCGTCGAGTTCCCTTGCCTGGTAGCGGAGGAGTTCAATCTGTTCGCCGTCGCCGCCGGCCATGGCCTCGAGTCCGGCAATTTCCTCGCCGGCGCGCCGCCATTCCAGGGAATGCGCGCGCACCTGCCCGAGCAGTGCGGCGTGGTTCGCGAAACCGTCGAGCAGCGTGGCCTGGTGGTCGCGACCGAGCAGCGAGTGGTGTTCGTGCTGGCCGTGGATGTCTATCAGCAGCGCGCCCAGTTCGCGTAGCGCTGTTAGCGGGACCGGAGTGCCGTTGATCCAGGCCTTGGAGCGTCCGTCGGTCGAGACCGTGCGCCGCAGCAGGCATTCGTCGCCATCGTCGAGCTGCTGTTCCGCGAGCCAGCGCCGGGCGTCGTCGTTGCCTTCGAGCGCCACCGTCGCGTTGACATCGGTGCGCTCCGCGCCTTCACGGATGACGCCGCCCCCGGCGCGGTCGCCGAGGGCGAGGCCGAGCGCCTCGATCAGGATGGACTTGCCGGCGCCGGTCTCGCCGGTCAGCACCGTGAAGCCGCCGCGGAGATCGATCTCGAGCCGGTCGATCAGCGCGTAGTCGCGGATGTGCAGGTGCGCGAGCATGGAGGCGTCAGGTATTGCTCGGATTTTCGGCCCAGCGCAGCTTGGCGCGCAGCAGTTCGTAGTGATCGTGCCGCGCGGGGTGGATCAGCCGGATCGGCTTGTCCTTCTTGCCGATCCTTACACGATCGCCCTGGCGCAGCGGTTGCGAGGTCTGGCCGTCGCAGGTGAGTTGCGCGTGATCCCGCCGGCCGTCGCTGACGACGACTTCTATCGTGGTGTCGCCGGCGATGACGATCGGGCGGTTGCTCATCGTATGGGGGCAGATCGGCACGAACAGCAGGGCGTCCAGCGTCGGGTGCAGAATAGGTCCACCGGCCGACAGCGCGTAGGCTGTCGACCCGGTCGGCGTCGATACGATCACGCCGTCGGCGCGCAGCATGTTCAGATAGCGCCCGTCGAGCCAGGTCTCGAGTCCGATCACCCGGGCAGAGTTCCACTTGTGGATCACCACGTCGTTCAGCGCGTCGCCGCTCCACAGGGCCTCGCCGTCGCGCATGACCTCGCAGTGCAGCAGGGCGCGTTCCTCGATCTCGAAGTCGCCATCGAGGATCAGGGAGATCGCCTCGGTGACGCGCGCCGGCGGGATGTCGGTCAGGAAGCCGAGGTGCCCGAGGTTGACGCCGACCAGCGGGACCTCGGGATCGGCGAGCGCGCGGGCGGCGTGCAGGAAGGTGCCGTCTCCGCCGACGACGACGGCGAGGTCGCACTCACGCCCGATCGCGGCGAGGCTCGCGGCGCGCAGGCCGGTAGCGGGGATCCGCGCCGCGGTTTGCTCGTCCAGCAGTACGGTCAGTCCGCGCGCCGCGAGATGGCGGGCGAGGGTCTGTATCGCGGCGCCGACCGCAGGCTCGCTGTGTTTGCCGATTACGCCTATGGTCTTGAAATCCACGACATTGCGCCCGCATAAAAAGGACAATCCCGGAAAGGTATCACGCACCCAGAGGAACACCAAGCCGCCTTTCCTTGACACTGTGCGAGGGGCTTGCTAAGTTCCCCGGGGCGCCGCCCACCCGGTCCGGAAACATCAATCAACATTTTGATTTGCAAATATAAATTGGCGAGAAATGGCCGGCGCGAACGACATGCTGAACCCACGGGCACGACACCTGCTGAAGGTGCTGGTGGAGTGCTATATCCGCGACGGCCAGCCGGTCGGATCGCGTACGCTGGCGCGGGAATCCGGCCTCGACGTCAGCCCCGCGACAGTGCGCAACGTGATGGCGGAACTCGAGGAACAGGGCCTGGTGACCTCGCCCCATACCTCGGCCGGGCGCATCCCGACCGACCAGGGATACCGGGTCTTCGTCGACACCCTGCTGACTGTAGAGCCGATGGACGGCACGGAGATCGAGCGCATCAAGCGCCTGCTCGCCGACGGCTTCACCCTGCAGGGGCTCGCCGTCTCGGCGTCCGGACTCCTGTCCGGCATTTCGAGCATGGCGGGTGTCGTGATGCTGCCGCGGCGCGAAAAGCTGACCCTGCACCATATCGAATTCGTCGCGATCTCGGAGCAGCGGGTGCTCGCGATCCTGGTCGTCAACGAGCAGGAAGTCCATAACACGATGATCCGTACCGAGCGCGAGTTTTCGGCGTCCGAGCTGCGCGCGGCCGCGAATTACCTGAACAGCATGTTCGCCGGCAAGGATCTCGCGATGATACGCCGCGAGCTGCTCGGCGAACTGGACCGCACCCGCGAACGCCTCGACCAGGTCATGCTGTCGGCGGTGCAGATGGCCAGGCACGTCTTCGACGTCAAGGCGAGCGACGACATCGTCGTTTCCGGGCAGACCCACCTGATGGCCTTCAATGAACTGTCGGACCTGGACAAGCTGCGGGTGCTGTTCGACGCCTTCAACGAAAAACGCCGCATCCTGCACCTGCTCGATCAGTGCGTCTCGAACCCGGGGGTGCAGGTCTTCATCGGCAAGGAGTCCGGCTTCAGCGTGCTCGACGATTGCAGCCTGGTCACGTCAACCTACCAGCTCGACGGCAAGGTCATGGGCGTGCTCGGCGTGATCGGGCCGACGCGCATGGCCTACAAGCGCGTAATCCCGCTGGTCGACGTCACTGCGCGGATGCTGAGCGCGGCGCTGAAAAGGCAGCATTGAACGCGGACTATCATGCAATAGTGAATCAGGAGGAGATGATGACGAAGGACAGCAGCGACGCCCGGTCCGATGCCGACGCCGATCGCAACGGCGACGACGGCACAACGCCCGAACAGGCGGAGTCGTCGTCACAGGCGCCGATCGCGCCGGACTCGCAAGAGGGCCTGCTGCTCAGCCTGCAGGACGCCCAGGCCAAGGCGGACGAATACTGGAACGAATTGCTGCGCACGAAGGCGGAATTGTCGAACCTGCAGCGGCGCGCCGAGCGCGACGTCAGCAATGCGCACAAGTACGGTCTGGAGCGCTTCGCCGGTGATCTGGTGCCGGTGATCGACAGCCTCGAGTTGGGGCTGAACGCCGCGAGCGAGGGCGACAATCCCGATCCCGTGAAGTTGCGCGAAGGCATGGACCTGACCCTGAAGCTGCTGGAATCGGTCGCCGGTAAATACGGCATTCGCCCGATCGATCCGGCGGGCGAGAAATTCAATCCCGAACGGCACCAGGCGATGGCGACGCAGCCGGCGCCCGGCGTCGAGCCGAACACCGTTGTGACCGTCTACCAAAAGGGGTGGATGCTGAACGACCGCCTGCTGCGCCCCGCGATGGTGGTCGTCGCGACCGCCGCGCCGGGTACGGAGGCCGCACCCGCCCCGAACGGGGCCGGCCGCGACGGCGGGACGATCGACGAAATGGCTTGAAAGTCCGGCCCTTGCCCCAATATAAGCTGACAATCACGTACATCGGGCAAGGTTGAACGACAACCAGAAAGAATTACCTCATGGATTCAGGAGAATGACAGAATGGGAAAGATCATAGGAATCGACCTCGGCACCACCAATTCCTGCGTTGCGATCGTCGAGGGCGGCAAGCCCCGGGTCATCGAGAACGCGGAAGGCGGGCGCACGACGCCGTCGGTCGTCGCCTTTGCCGATGACGGCGAGGTACTGGTGGGCCAGGCCGCGAAGCGCCAGGCCGTCACGAACCCCAGCAATACGCTGTATGCGATCAAGCGCCTGATCGGCCGCCGCTTCGCCGAGGACGTCGTCAAGCGTGACATGGAGCTGGTGCCCTACAGGATCGTCAAGGCCGACAACGGCGACGCCTGGGTCGAGGTCAGGGGCAAGAAGATCGCACCGCCGGAGATCTCCGCGCGCATCCTGATGAAGATGAAGAAGACCGCCGAGGA
>CAZJKV010000065.1:0-11481 GCA_964546765.1 uncultured Chromatiales bacterium | reverse complement strand
CCGCCCGCGCGCTGGCGCGCCAGCCCGAGCGCCGCCTGCAGTCGCGCGAGCGGAGAACGCAGCTCATGCGAAACGTCGCGCAGCAGGCGCTGCTGGCTCTCGATCAGTGACTGCAACCGGTCCGCCATCCGGTCGAAATCGCGGCCCAGTTCCCCCATCTCGTCGCGCCGGCGCCCGAAAACCTCGCCGACCCGGATGCCGAGATCGCCGCCCGCCAATCCCTGGGTTGCTGTGCGCAGGCGTCGCACCGGCGCGCTCAGATAGCGCGCTAGACCGAAACACACCAGACCGCTCAGCAACAGCGCGGCGAGCAGGCCCTGGATCGAATAGAGATGCCACACAGGATGCGGCGGCTTGAACAGCATGATCAGCCGATAAAATCCCTCCCCCGGCACCGGAACCGCATGCACGATCAGGCGGCGCCGCTCGCGAGAACCCTCGAGATCCATATCCTCGTCGGGAGACATCCGCGCAAAGCGCTGCAGGAAACCGGGCACCGCCTGTCCCAGCACCTCGGAGCCGGACGCATCGAATACATAGATGCGCATCGCACGGGTATGGTCCGGATTGTCGAGCCAGGCGCGCAGGCCGCCGATGCCGCGCGCAGCGAGGATCTGGTGCGCGCGCGCGGCGTCCTCGGCGAACTGGTTCTGGGCGCGCTCTATCATCGGGGGGATCTTTTCGCCCCCGAGTTGCGCCGTGGTCCAGGCAATGACGGCGCCGACCGCGATCATCGTCAGCCAGAACGACAGGAAGATCTTGCCGAACAGGCTGTACACGCTCAGTCGCCCTCGCGCACATAAATATAGCCGACGCCGCGCACTGTCTGGATGCGATCGTCACCACCCGATAGCGGACCGAGCTTGCGCCTGAGATTGCTGATATGCATGTCGAGGCTGCGGTCGTATCGGGTCAACTTGCGGCCGAGCGCCTGTTCCGACAACGCCTCCTTGGTGACGACCCGTCCGCTCGTCCCGAGCAGCGCCGCGAGCACGCTGTACTCGGTGCTGGTCAACGCGACCGGTGCGCTGTCCTTCAGGACCCTGCGTGCAGCCGGCTGCAGCTCGAGATCGCCGACGCGCAGGTCGGCGTCGCCGTCATCGTGACTATCCGTACCGGCGCGCCGCAATACGGCGCGCACGCGTGCGACGAGCACGCGGGGATTGCAGGGCTTGGGGAGGTAATCGTCGGCGCCGAGTTCGAGCCCGACGATGCTGTCGACGTCACCGCCGCGCGCGGTCAGCATCAGCACCGGCGTCAGCGACTTGCGCCGCAGCTCGCGCAGCACGTCGAAACCGTTTCGCTTCGGCATCATGACGTCCAGCACGACGATATCATGGCTGCCGCAGAGCGCGCGCTCGAGCGCGGCGTCGCCGTCATGGACGACCTCGACCTCGATCCCTTCGCCGGCAAGATAGGCGCCGAGCATCTCGCACAGCTCTACATCGTCGTCGGCCAGCAGCAGGCGGGTCATCGGCATCGGCTCGTCAGTGGCATACGAAGGATTATATCGCCGTCCGCCGGACGCCCGGACGCGCTTTTACACAATCTTACATTGCCTAGCGATAGACTTTGCGGCGAAACAGGTCGCGCCGGCTGACGACGCGATCCGTGAACAGCAGGCCGTCGAGATGGTCGATCTCGTGCTGCGCAACGCGCGCCTCGAAGCCTTCCATGTCGATGCGCAGCGGCGCCCCGGACTCGTCCTGCGCCACGACCACGATGCGAGCGGCGCGCACCACGTTGCCGGTATAATCCGGCACCGACAGACAGCCCTCGCGTCCGGACTCCTCGCCTTCCCGGTCGGCGATCCGTGGATTGATCAGCACCAGGCGGCCATGATGCGCGGCGCCCTGGCGCGACGAGGCGTCGACGATGACGATGCGTCGGTGATTGCCGACCTGCGGCGCTGCGATCCCGACCGCCGCCGGTCCGGCGCGCATCGTTTCCTCGAGGTCGGCGACGAATGCGCGCAGCGCATCATCGAATCGATCGACAGCCGCGGATACCTGCCTGAGACGCAGGTCGGGATAGACCAGAAGCTCGCGCACCGCCATCGCCACACTCAGGCGATGACGGTATCAAGCGGCGTCAGCGTCACATCGATGCCCTGGCGCCGGATGATCTCGATCGCCGATTCGAGGGACTTGATCCCTTCCCGGGCGCGGCCCTCGATCTGCATGACATAGATCGGCCGGTCTTCGGTGCCGGCGACGTCGGAGTCTAGATTCAGGATATCGAGCCCGGCCTCGGCGAGCGCGCCAGTCGCCTGGGCGACTATGCCGGCGCGATCTGCGCCGGTCACGGTGATATGCACGTCGGGTTCGAGATGCTGGTGCAGGCGCGCCTCGATGGGGTCGATATGCAGCTTCAGGCCCAGCGACTCGGTCACCGGATCGACCAGGCTGTTGAGTTCCCGCGCGGTCCCCGCATAGCGCACCATCAGCATGATTGCGAAATTACCGCCGAGTCGCATCATCGACGCCTCGCCGAGATTGCAGCCGCCTTCATGCAGCGCATGCGTGACATGCGCGACGATACCGGGCCGGTCGGCGCCGACGACGGTCAGCATATACCACTTGTCCATAGCGACCCTCCCTAGTGCAAGGTGGAATGAGCCAGGTGAATCACCAGCACGCCGGCGACGATCAGCGCCAGCTGCTGTAACGTCTCCATCGGCTGCAGGCGCTTGTGCAGGCCGGGTATCAGGTCGGCGACCGCGATATAGATGAAGCTCGCCGCGGCGATCGCCAGCACATAGGGTACGAGATGCATCACGCTCGACAGCGTGTAATAGGCGAGCACACCGCCGATCACGGTCGTCAGGCTCGCCAGCAGATTATAGACGAAGGCCTTCTTCCTGCTGAACCCGCTTTCGAGCAGGACCGCGAAGTCGCCGACCTCCTGCGGTATCTCGTGCATCGCGACAGCGATCGCCGTGACGACGCCGAGATGGATGTCGGTCAGGAACGCGCCTGCGATCAGGATGCCGTCGACGAAGTTGTGCAGGCCGTCGCCGAGCAGGATCAGGTTGCCGGCCACCGGCGACGCCTGCGGCATGTGCTCGGGCGTGTGCGCCTCGCATTCGAAAGAATGGCAGTGCCGCCACAGGATAGTCTTCTCGAGCACGAAAAAACCGAGCAGGCCGATCAGCACCGCGTAACCGATATGATGCACATCGGTGACGGCAGGATTCAGGATCGCGTGCGGCAATAAGGCGAGAAACGCCGCTCCGAGCAGCGCGCCGACCGCAAAGCTGACCAGGTGCGGCAGGATACGATCGCGCCAGCGCTGCGGCGCCAGCAGAAAGGACCCGGCCGCGACGACGCTCATGGCGCCGCCGAACAGGCAAAAAAGGACGATCAGCAGAAGTGTCATGCGGGCGATTACTCAATCGGCGCCGGCCAGACTGCGCAAATACCGGGCAGCCTCGCCATGCTTATGCCTGATGGCCCAGGTCAGCGCGTTCTCGCCCTCGTCGTTTTCTGCATGGATATCGGCCCCGTGCGCGACCAGCAGCTTCATCATCGGCATATGGCCCTGGCGCGCCGCGCGCATCAGCGCCGTGTGGCCGTCCTTCGCCCGCGCGTTTACCTCGGCACCATGCTCCAGCAGCAGTGCCGCGATGCCGTCATGCCCGAGGTAGGATGCGACCATCAGCGGCGTGAGGCCATTCAGGTTAGCCGCCCTGACATCCGCGCCGTGTTCGATCATCAGCGCGATGATCCTGACATCATCGGTGATCGGCTGGATGATCAGGACGCCGTTGCCGTAGCTGTCGGTATCCATGACATCCGCGCCGCGGGAAACCAGCTCGCGCGCGAGTTCGTAATGATCGCCAGCGACCGCGAACATCAGCGGCGACACGCCGATGTCGCCCTTGGCATTGACGTCCGCGTCGTGGTCCAGCAGCAGGCGGGCGACCTCGACATGCCCGCGCCGGATCGCGACGGCGAGCAGCGGGTCCTCGGCGCGGTTACGGGTGTTGATGTCGGCGCCCTGATCGATCAGTTCCTGGACGGCAGCGACATCGCCCTTGTTGACCGCGCTGACAATCGGATCGCCACAGGCGGAAAGCGCGGACAGCAGCAGCATCAGCGCCGCGACATGCAGGACGCGGGTGATACGGACAGGGAATTTCGTTCGCATTGAATTCAGGGATATCGGCCGTGAAAAGTGGCACATTCTACACTGACCAGATCAGGCTCGCCATGCGACCTGTCGCGCCATCCCGCCGGTAGGAGTAAAAACGGCCGCTGTCCCGCACCGTGCACCATCCGCCGCCATGGATCGCCGCAATGCCGGCAGCGCGCAGCCGCAGCCGCGCGAGTCCGTAGAGGTCGGCCATCCAGCGCCCGGGGCGGCCGGGACGGAACAGGGCGGCCGCGCCTGAATCTATGCAGGGATCCATGCCGGGATCCATGCCGGGATCGGCGCCGGTAAAGCGCTCGCGCACCTCGCCGCCGACCTCGAATGCATCCGGACCGATCGCCGGCCCGAGCCAGGCAAGCAACCGGTCCGGCGCGACGGGGAGTTTGCGCAGCGCGGCCTCAATCACGCCGTCGGCCAGACCACGCCAGCCGACATGGACCGCCGCGACGCACCCGCCATCCCGGTCACAGAGCAACAGCGGCAGACAATCCGCGGTCATCACCGCGCAAACCCGGCCAGGCACGGTCGCATAAACGGCGTCCGCCTCGACATCGGGTCTCCAGTCGTCAGCAGCGACGACGTTCGTGCCGTGTACCTGCGCCAGCCAGCAGGGTTCGGCAGGCACGCCCGTCACGCGCAACAGCCGCGCGCGGTTCTCTGCCACCGCTCCTGTTGCGTCGCCGACATGATCGGCGAGGTTCAATGAATCATAGGGACTGCGGCTGACGCCGCCACTGCGCAAGCTCGTCAGGGCGCGCACGTTCGGCGGCGCAGGCCAATCCGGCACGAGCCAGCTCAAACCACCCTTTTCGACGATAGTCATGCGGAAAATCTATCAAAAATCCGGACCGCGGGCATCCGGCCTGCGGCTGACAGGTCATGGAAGCAGGACCAGCGCCCAGACCAGCGCGGCGAATGACAGGGACAGCAGAACGGCCGCCGAACCGAGATCCTTGGCGCGCGCCGATAGCGGGTGTTCGCGGTCATCGATGCGATCGATCGCGGCCTCGATCGCGGAGTTCAGCAGTTCGACGATCAGCACGATCAGCAGGCTGCCGGTCAGTAACGCCCGCTCGACGCCGTTTCCGGCCAGCCACCATCCGAGCGGGACGCCGATCGCGAGCAGCAGCAACTCCTGGCGGAACGCGGATTCGTGACGCCAGGCGGCGCGGAGCCCGCTGGCGGAATACCCTGCCGCATGGAGGAGACGCTTCAGTCCGGTATGACCGGGTTTACCCACGGCTGGCCCTATCCCGACGAATTGCTGCGCATATATCTCACGCGGGGATGACAGTTTGATGAAAACCTCGCCGTCATCAAGGATTCATCGACTTTTCTCCAAGCCGTCACATAACGGGCTCACGATGGATATCCATGCGGATACTCATGATTTCCGATGTCTACTTCCCGCGAATCAATGGCGTCTCGACTTCGATTCTGAGCAATCGCGATTCCCTGCTCGAGTTCGGGCACGAAGTCACGCTGATCGCGCCGGCATATCCGTCCGGCCACCAGCACGAGCACTGGGTGCTGCGTATCCCGTCACGCGGGGTATGGCGCGATCCGGAAGACCGGATGATGCACTATCGCCCGGTGCTTGCACTGGCCGGCGAACTGCGCCGGAAGTATTTCGACATCGTTCATATTCAGACACCGTTCGTAGCCCATTACGCAGGTATCAGGCTCGCACGCCTGCTCGCCATCCCGGTCGTCGCCACCTATCACACCTATTTCGAAGAATACCTGGACTACTATGTGCCGCTGCGCCCAAAAGCCCTGTTGCGCACGCTTGCACGCGGCTTGTCAGCCTCGCAGGGCAATGGGGTCGATGCATTGATCGCGCCGTCCCACGCAATGCGTGACAAGCTGATGGAGTACGGTATCGCGACCGAGACTCGCGTTATCCCGACCGGGATTGATCTGCGACAGTTCAGCAGCGGCGACGGGGAGCGCTTTCGCAACATGATCGGCATCGAGCCGGCGCGTCCGGCCCTGCTCTTCACCGGACGTGTCGCGCACGAGAAAAACATCGATTTCCTGCTCGAGGTCGTGGCCAGGGTCAGGCGGGAGCTACCCGACATCTTGCTGATTGTGACCGGCGAGGGACCGGCGGAATCACACCTCCGCAATCTTGCAGCGCGGCTGGGGATTTCCGACAACGTCATCTTCGTCGGTTACCTCGATCGTAAACGCGGCCTGCTCGATTGCTACGCAGCCGCCGATGTATTCGTTTTCTCTTCACGCACAGAGACCCAGGGGCTGGTGCTGATCGAGGCGATGGCGATGGGCCTGCCGGTGGTCGCCCATGCGCTGATGGGCACGCGCGACGTCCTGAGGGACGGCATGGGCGCGCTGGTCGCGGCCGACCGGGATCACGAGGATTTCTGCGCCAAGGTGCTGCACCTGCTCCACGACCGGGAGGCACATCGCGAGCAACGGCAACGCGCGCGCGAGTACGCGCAGACATGGTCGATCGACCATTGCGCGCGCAGGCTCGCGGAATACTACGCCGAGACCATCGACATGCACGATCAGCCCTTGTCGATGAAGCGGCGCAGCGCGGGCGATCAGACAGCTGCATGACGATGCTCATACAACGCGATCGGCTCACAATCGCGATCGCCAGCGAAACCTTCCCTCCCGAGATCAACGGCGTCGCGATGTCGATATCGCGCTTCGCGCGGGGCCTGATCAGTCTGGGTCACCGCGTCCAGCTGATCTGTCCCGGTCGCGGCGACCGCCGGCAGGAGGATCTACCCGCGGGAATGGACTTGCTCGCTGTGCGGGGTCTTCCCCTGCCGCGCTACCCGGAACTGCGCTTCGGACTGCCGGCCGGCCGTGCGATCCGCCGGTCCTGGGCGCAGCAGGCGCCGGGCGTCATCTATGTCGCAACCCAGGGCCCGATGGGCTGGTCCGTCGCGCGCGAGGCGCGCAGGCTCGGCATTCCCGTACTGAGCGGATACCACACAAACTTCGACATCTATTGCCGGCACTACGGCCTGCGCGCCCTCGAGGCACCGGTGCTCGGATGGCTGCGCCACTTTCATCGCAACACCGACTGCACGCTCGTCCCGACCGATGAAGTCCGCGAGCGCATCGAGGCGCTCGGTATCGACGGGGTGCGGGTACTGGGACGCGGCGTCGACACTCGACTGTTCACCCCGGCACGGAGCGATCCGGCGCTGCGCGCAGCATGGGGGCTCGGCGACGGCGGGCTTGCGGTTATCTACATCGGCAGGCTTGCCCCGGAAAAGAACCTTCAGCTGGCGGTCAGCACCTACCGCGCCGTACAGGGAATTCGCGATGACACCCGATTCATGCTGGTAGGGGACGGACCGCTCGACGCCTCCCTGCGCCGCGACAACCCGGATTTCATCTTCTGCGGCATGCAGACTGGCGAGGCGCTCGCGCGCCATTATGCGAGCGGCGACCTGTTCCTTTTCCCGAGCCTGACTGAAACCTTCGGCAACGTGCTGCTCGAGGCGATGGCGAGCGGGCTCGCGATCGTCGCCTATGACTGCGCTGCCGCGCGACAGCACATTCACAGTTACTTTACCGGGATAACCGCGGAACCCGGCAATGAATCCACGTTTCTGCACGCCGCGCTGACCCTCGCCGGCGATGCGGCGCTGCTGAGGACGACGCGTGAAAATGCCCGCATGCACGCGATTTCCCAGGACTGGGACCACGTCACCCGGAAATTCGAAGCCCTGCTGATCGAGCATGTGAGGCGTCGAAGCGGCGGCGCGCTGGCGGCCGGATGCAACACTGCCCCATGACCGCCGAAAAGACCGCGACGCTGGTGCACAGACTGGGCGAGATCGACATCCTGGTCTGTCGTCACCTGAATCGCACCAGCAGGGTGCGCTTCATCCGCGCCTTTTTTTCCGCCATCAGTCGCCTTGGTGACGGCATCTTCTGGTATGGCCTGATCCTGCTGATCATCGTCCTGAATCCGGGGCCGGGCTTTCTGCACGCTGCGCAAATGCTGGTGACCGGAGTCGCTGGCATCCTCGTCTACAAGCTGCTGAAGTCACGCACTGTGCGGCCGCGACCGTTTACCCGCCGCGACGATATAGAACTCGGAACGGCGCCGCTGGACCAGTACAGCTTTCCTTCCGGCCATACCTTGCATGCCTTCTCCTTCGGACTCATCGCCTGCGCCCATTATCCCTGGCTTTATGTGCCGCTGGGAATCTTTGTCGTGCTGGTGGCGCTGTCCCGTATGGTACTCGGCCTCCATTACCCGACCGATGTGCTCGCCGGCGCGACGATCGGCGCATTGCTGGCGACGATCAGCCTGTCCCTGATCCCCTGAGCCCTCAATACCCGTCTGTCTGACGATCGTATAATTCTATATACTCGTGTCAGCGGTAGTTTTTCCGCAATTCAAGGCGCGATGATGCAGACCACGACAATCAGCAAGCCCCGGGACGCCCCCGAACAGATCGCCGCCGTCGATCTCGGCTCGAACAGTTTCCACATGATCATCGCGCAGATGCACGACAGCGGCATCAAGCTCATCGACCGGCTGCGTGAACAGGTCCGGCTCGCCGAGGGCCTCGACAAAAAGGGACGGCTTACGGACGACGCGCAGCAGCGCGCGCTTGATTGTCTGTGCCGTTTCGGCCAGCGTCTCTCCGGACTGCCGCCGGAGAACCTGCGCATCGTCGGCACCAACACACTGCGAAGCGCGAAGAACGCCGATGATTTCCTCGAGCGCGCCGAGCAAGTGCTCGGCCATCCGATCGAGATCATCTCGGGTATCGAGGAGGCGCGCCTGATCTACGGCGGCGTCGCGCACAGCCTCGCCGCGGATACCGAGACCAACCGTTTCGTCATCGACATCGGCGGCGGCAGCACCGAATTGATCATCGGTCGCGGCTTCCGGCCGCTACTGATGGAAAGTCTCTACATGGGCTGCATCACGATGACGAACCGCTTCTTCGGCGATGGCCGACTGACGCAGGGCGCGTTCGATCAGGCGTTGCTCGAGGCTATGCTAGAACTCGAACCCAAGATCGAGCCGTACAGGAAGCGCGGCTGGAGCAGCGCGATCGGAGCGTCCGGTACCGCGCTCGCGATCAACAAGCTCCTCGCGACGAACGGCTGGAGCAAGGACGGTATCACGCCGGCCGGGATGCGCAAACTGATGGATGCGATGATCGAGGCCGGAACGATTGAGAGCCTCAAGCTCGAGGGTCTGAACCGCGATCGCGCACAGATCCTGCCCGGTGGCCTGGTGATTCTGCTCGCGACGCTGGAAGCGCTCGGGATCGACCGTATGGGCATCAGCGACGGGGCTCTACGCGAAGGCCTGCTCTACGACCTGATTGGCCGCCACCACACCGGAGACGCGCGCGACGCCAGCGTCGAGGCCCTTGCCGCGCGCTATCATATCGACGAACCGCAGGCGAAACGAATCGAGGCGACCGTGCTGCATTGCCTGCACATGGTCGCCGGCGAATGGAAACTCGACGCCGACGAGGACGCCCGCTGGTTGCGCTGGAGCGCGCGCCTGCACGAGATCGGACTCGACATCGCCCACAGCAACTACCAGAAACACGGCGCCTATATCATCGAGAACGCCGATCTTGCCGGCTTTTCTTTCCAGGAACAGCAGCTGCTCTCGCTGCTGGTGCTCGCCCACAGGCGCAAGTTCCCGGTCAGGGAACTCAAGGAGATCAAGAGCATCTGGGGCAAGAAGGCCGAGCGGCTGATTCTGCTATTGCGGCTCGCGGTCCTGCTCCATCGCAGCCGCGGTGCAACACCGCCGCCGGACTTCCGGCTGGAAGGCAGGAAGAAGTTCCTCGCGCTGCACCTGCCGCCCGACTGGCTCGACGCCCATCCGCTGACGCGCGCCGACCTCAGCCGCGAGGCGCAATATCTCGCGCAGATCGGCGTGGTCCTGGAGTTCCACTGATCTAACGGGGTCAGAGTAGACCGCGTCTACTCTGACCCCGTTGATTCCAGGGTGGCTGGCCATAGATATAGCTAATGATGAAAAAACTCGCATTCGTCCAGAGCCAGGAGCAAGGCCACTGGGTCGGTGACGGCTTCCCGGTCCGCAGCGTCATCACCTACCACGAACGTACCGCCGAGCTGTCGCCGTTTCTGCTGCTCGACTATGCCGGGCCGATGGAATTCGCGCCGACCGACCACCGCCGCGGCGTCGGCGAGCACCCGCATCGCGGCTTCGAGACCGTGACGATCGTCTATTCCGGCGAGGTCGCGCATCGCGACTCGACCGGCGCCGGCGGATTGATCGGTCCAGGCGACGTGCAGTGGATGACCGCCGGCGGCGGCATCGTCCACGAGGAGTTCCACGGACCCGAATTCGCGAAGAACGGCGGGCTGTTCGAGGTCATCCAGCTGTGGGTCAACCTACCGGCGAAGGACAAGATGACCCCGCCCGGCTACCAGGGCATCACGGCCGCGCAGATCCCGCGCGTCGCGCTCGCGGACGACGCCGGCACGGTACGCGTGATCGCCGGCCGCTTTGATGGCGCCGAGGGCCCGGCGCGCACGTTCACGCCGATCGATTTGTGGGACATGCGCCTGAAGACCGGCGGCCGCGCCGCATTCGATGTACCGGCAGGCCGGACGACTGCATTGTTCGTGCTGCGTGGTAAGCTCCGCCTCGGCAGCGGCGAGACCATCGGCCCCGCGCATCTCGCCTGCCTCGAACGCGCGGGGACGGAATTTACGATCGAGGCGATCGAGGACACCACACTGCTATTCCTGAACGCCGAACCGATCGACGAGCCGGTCGTCGGCTACGGCCCGTTCGTCATGAACACCCAGGAAGAGATCCGCCAGGCGATCGCCGACTACCAGAGTGGGCGCATGGGACGGCTCTAGACCGTTTCGTACGCGAATGCCTCGGCGAGGAAATCGATGAACGCGCGCACCGCCGGCAAGAGGCCGCGGCGGTGCGGCCATACCGCCTGCAGAGTCCCTGACTCGAACGACCACTGCGGCAGCACGCGGACCAGGCTGCCGTCGGCGATTTCATCGTTGCAATAAAACCCCGGCAGCATCGTCACACCGAGGCCGCGCAGCGCGGCCGCCTTGCGCAGCACGAAGTCGTCGACCGCGAGCAGCGCTTCGAAGTCGATGTCGCGCACCGCCCCGCCCGGGCCGAGCAATCGCCAGTGGACGCGGCGGTCGGCCTCGACCGCGCCCAGGATCGGCAGCCCGGTGAGATCTCCCGGCTTCGTCACAGCCCGCGCCGCGACCAGCGACGGCGCCGCGACCAGCATCGCCCCCGCCGGCGCGAGTCGACGCGCGATTAGCGAGGGGTTTTCATCGCCCTCGGCGCGCACGCGC
>CAZJKV010000064.1:0-11609 GCA_964546765.1 uncultured Chromatiales bacterium | reverse complement strand
CGCTGTGAATACGTCCCTGTACGCTCGACGGCCGCATCCCTGCGGCCGACGGTCCTGCAATGGGAGTCCCGCCCGCTGATACTCGGCTGATATGGAATAATCGACAGAGCACCGCCTTGAATACGACAACCCACCCGAACATCCACGCCGACCGCATCCAGATCCTCGATTTCGGCTCGCAGTATACCCAGTTGATCGCGCGCCGCGTGCGCGAGGCGCGGGTCTATTGCGAGATACATCCGTGGGACATGTCGACTGACGAGATCCGCGCCTTCGCGCCGAAGGGCATCATCCTGTCCGGCGGTCCGGACACGGTGACCGCCGAGGACACCGGCCGGGTGCCGCAGGTCGTGTTCGAGCTGGGCGTACCGGTACTCGGGATCTGCTACGGCATGCAGGCGATGGCCGCGCAGCTCGGCGGCCGGGTCGAGAGCGCGCGGCATCGCGAATACGGTTACGCGCAGGTACGCGCGCGCGGCCATACGGACCTGCTGCGCGGCATCGAGGACCACACGACACCGGAAGGCTACGGCATGCTCGACGTGTGGATGAGCCACGGCGACCGCGTCATCGAGCTGCCGGCCGGATTCATGCTGATGGCGAGCACCGCGAACGCGCCGATTGCCGGCATAGCCGACGAGGCGCGGCGCTTCTACGGCGTCCAGTTCCATCCCGAGGTCACGCACACCCGCCAGGGCCAGCGCATCCTCGAGCGTTTCGTCCACGAGGTCTGCGGCTGCGCCGGTCTGTGGACGCCGGGCAATATCATTGAAGACCTGGTCCGGCAGGTGCGCGAGCAGGTCGGGTCGGACAAGGTGCTGCTCGGCCTGTCCGGCGGCGTCGACTCGTCGGTCGTTGCGGCGCTGCTGCACGAGGCGATCGACGACCAGTTGACCTGCATCTTCGTCGACAACGGCCTGCTGCGCCTGCATGAAGGCGACCAGGTCATGGCGGTATTCAAGCAGCACATGGGCGTCAAGGTGATCCGCGTCGACGCCGAGGACCGCTTCCTGTCCGCGCTCATGGGTGTCAGCGACCCCGAGGACAAGCGCAAGGCGATCGGGCGCGTGTTCATCGAGGTGTTCGACGACGAGGCGCACAAGCTGACCGACGTGCGCTGGCTTGCCCAGGGGACGATCTACCCGGATGTCATCGAATCTGCCGGCGGCAAGACCGGCAAGGCCGCGGTGATCAAGTCGCATCACAACGTCGGCGGCCTGCCGGCGGACATGAAGCTTGGCCTCGTCGAGCCGCTGCGCGAGCTGTTCAAGGACGAGGTGCGTCGCATCGGCCTCGAACTCGGCCTGCCGGCCGACATGATCGGGCGCCACCCGTTCCCGGGTCCCGGCCTCGGCGTGCGCATCCTCGGCGAGGTGCACAAGGAATACGCCGACATGCTGCGTCAGGCCGACGCGATCTACATCGAGGAACTTCGCGCAAGCGGCTGGTACGACCGGACCAGTCAGGCCTTCGCAGTGTTCCTGCCGGTCAAGTCGGTCGGCGTCATGGGTGACGAACGCCGCTATGAATATGTCATTGCGCTGCGCGCCGTCGAGACCATCGACTTCATGACCGCGCGCTGGGCGCATCTGCCGTATGAGCTGCTCGAGCTGATCTCGAACCGCATCATCAACGAGGTGCACGGGGTGTCGCGGGTGGTCTACGACGTCTCGAGCAAACCGCCGGCGACGATCGAGTGGGAGTAGGGCCCAGACGAACGTGAGATAAACCCGGGCTATGGGGGCAGTCAACCGATAGCGCGCACCAGCGGCTTCGTCAGCAGTGTCGTCGCGATCGCCATCAGCACCAGCACCGAAAAGAAACCGATCGAGATAATGCCGGCATCGTAGAGGATCGTGACGACGACGACCTCCATCAAGCCCTTGCACTGCATCAGTGCGCCGAGCCGCCAACTCTCACACCAGGACATGCCGCCGAGACGAGCAGGCATGACGGTGCCGGCAAGCTTGCCCGCGACGGAAAGCGCCAGGACGATCGCGAACACCACCCATAGGGCCTCGCCGCCGGCATCGAACTCGACCCGCAATCCCGTTGTCACGAAAAAGAACGGCATCAGAAACAGCAGCGCAAGCGGCTCGAAATCGCGCAGGATGTTCCGGGCAACCGCTTTGGGAAGAATAGCGCCAGCGACGAAGCCGCCGATGATGTAATGCAGTCCGGTGGCCTCGGTGATCGCCGCCGAGCCGAAACACAGGAAAAGAATCAACACCAGGTCGCGTTCGCTGACCTGTCCCCCGACGCCGGTCAGCAGGCGCGGCAACCACGGCCGCGCGACGAAAACCAGCAGCACCAGGTAACCGATACCTGTCATCAGCGCGATCGGAGATGCCCCGGCCGTTGCCCCACCGGCCACGAGAAGCAGCAGTGCGACGAGTATCCACAGGATAAAGTCGTTGATTGCCGCGGCGCCCAGCGCCAGCTGTCCGACCCGTGACTTCAGCAGGTCCATCTCGCGGAGGATGCCGGCGAGCACAGGGAGTGCGGTCACCGCTATCGCGATGCCGGTGCCGAGCGCGAACAGCCACGGCGTCGATCGCTCGCCCGACAGGAGAGGAAACACATCGAACAGCCAGAACCCCGCAGCCATCCCCACGACCAGCGGCAGGATGACGCTCGATACGCTGATCCACGCGAAGCTCCGGCCGCGGCCGCGCAGAGCGGCGGTGTCGAAATGAAGCCCGGTCAGGAAAACGAAGAACACGACCGCGAGCCAGCCGACCGCATCGATGCGGTTGAGCGTCGCGGCGGTTAGCGCCGATTCCGACAGCGCCGGGACCAGCGCGCCTAGCAGGGACGGCCCGAGCACGATACCGAGCAGGATCTGCAGCACGACGAGGGGCACGTTCCGTCCGATCGGCGGTACGCGCCATAGGAGATATGGGACCAGAATGATCGTGCAGGTCAACAGCAGAAATGCGAGAATAGGTTCCATCGCGGCAATCTAGCACAGGTGACGAACCGGCGGCATCCGGCTGCACGGTGATAACCCTGATCAGGGATCCGATTGCCAGGAATGTTTCCGCATTTTTCCAGGCATTTCCGGTTCACTATCCGGAGGTGATGAAAAGATACAGCAGCGGAGTCGTATCACTGCAGGACAGGGT
The DNA here is from genome assembly GCA_964546765.1 of uncultured Chromatiales bacterium. Classification (GTDB taxonomy): domain Bacteria; phylum Pseudomonadota; class Gammaproteobacteria; order SZUA-140; family SZUA-140; genus JAITWN01. The sequence goes on along the minus strand of CAZJKV010000064.1, from coordinate 8,484 downwards.
CGAGGAAATGATCAGGCTGTTCCTCGATGACTTTGACAAGCACGACGTACCGATCGAGTGGTTCGGCAGGCATATGCAACCGGTATTCGAGATCGATGTGTACGGCGAGAAGTTCGATCCCGAACGCGGATATCACATTTACGACGGATTAAATACATGACCGGCACGCACATGCTCAATGGTCACTCGCTTTATACGATGTTGCGCTGTCCGTATTGCAAGGATGGCTTGGCACCTTCGGAGATTGTCAGGGTAGACCAGGAGGATTTCGGGATACTGAAGTGCCGATGCTCCGAGTATCCGGTCGTTGCCGGCATTCCGGTCATCAGAAAAGGCAAAATCGGCTCACTGGGCGATAACGCCGCCAGGATTATTGACTTTATCCGGGCCGGGAAGTATCTCAAGGCCCTGCTGATACTTTCGCGTCCCCCCGCGGAATCATTCAGGGAAGATTCGGACCGGTCCCGGTTGAAAGCCAGGATGATGGGCGAAAACCGGTACAAAACAAGATTGCTGAAACGCGCAGTTTTCCGTTGGGACAGATCAGCGCATGCGCTGCTAGTCAACAGGCCGGGCGTGACGGCGGTTGAGTTGCTTTGTCTCTACTACAACAATAAGCAAGCCAATCCCTACGACTATTTCAGATACCGATTCAGCCAGCCTCGACATCTAGTGGCCCTTTCCCTCGCGAACATCATCCAGGAAACATCGAAACCCGTGCTGGATGTGGGGTGTGGTTTCGGTCATATCACCCGTGGCATCTATCAGCAGAATGGCGGGTGCGTAATCGGCATAGACAGCATTTTTTTCGTGATGCTTGCAGCGAAAAGAACCATCGCGCCCCGTGCAAACTATGTTTGCTGTGACGCCAACATCGATCTCCCTTTTCATGACGATGCGTTTTCCGCGGCATTCAGCAGCAATGTCTTCCATTTTATCGATGACAAATCGAGATGTCTGCGCGAGCTGTACCGTGTCACCGGCAGAAAACTGGTCATATTGGCGTCGCTGAGGCATTCGGGCGTCAGGTGCGAAACGAAAAATTCGGCGCTGTCACAGGAAGATTATCAGAAACTCATGGCCGATATCCCCCACCGAATCGTTTTGGACGGCGATATACTTGACAGGTACCTTCATAAACAAGGTCCGGCTTTGGCGAAATCCTGCGATCGGGAGCGTCTAATTAATGCCCCGTTTATTACCATGGTAGCTTCTGAAAATGAGAGCCTGCTGAAAGACTATGATGAATTCCAGCACTGGCCCCATGAGAAAGGGCATCTGGGACTTAACCCTCTGTACTGTGCCACGCCGGACAGGGACAATCGCATACATCTGACCCGGATTTTGCCCAGCAAGTTCTATATGATAGAAAACAAGGAATGCGAAGGCTATCTGTCGCACGAAATCATTGTCAGGAAGGATGTGCTTTCCGGGATCGACAGTGGCAAGCGTACCCCAGAGATCGCTGATTTGATCGATCGATTCGTGGTGCTGGACATACCTGTCGATTACGGCTGATGAATAATCAATATCTTCCTCGGTTCGACCGATCGTGGCTATGACATCACGCACGCCGGATGCGGCGTCATAGACAATACGAGGATCCGTCACTTCCACATTCCTCCTTGGCTTACTTACTATTGAAACTTACCTATATCGCTGACATATCCTGAGCAACCCTCGCTGCCGGCCCACCGTGCAATCCCGTGTTTTGCATTAGGTGTCTATTGAACCCGGGAAAGTCCACTGTTCCAGGGTTAGTTGTCCGACATCAGCCGGAAGGTCGTGTCCAGCACGGGCGCGCCCTTGTGTGTGCAGCGGATCCGGCGCTCCATGACCTGGCCCGGCTTCAGGCCATCGACCCGTTGATACATCGGTACGAACAGGCGGCCGTTGGATGACGGCAGATCGATGCTGCGCGGGATCGGCGGCAGGCCGTCGCTTGGCCGGGTGCCGACGCGTTGCGATTCGATCGGGTTGCCCTGTTCGTCCAGCGGGACCATGCTGATGTCGACGTCTTCCGGTGAATCCGCGCTGGTCAGCACCTGGGTGAACAGGCCCATCAAGGCTTCCATGCCGTCCTTGCTTTTCGGGTCCGGCGCGGTGCCCCGGCTCTCCGTCGCGTCCGCACCCAGCTTGAGCAGGTCGCCGACGAAATCGCCGTCACCCCCGCTGGTGGATGGCGTACATTCCAGCGGCGCCGACGGGTCGGCGTTGTGATAATTGAATTCCATACCAAAGCGCGTGCAGCTACCGCCGGGACACGCGTCCGCGCCGGTGACGCGGATGTCCGCCGATTGTGCACAGACGCGATCGCCGCAGGCGAGGCCCGCGCGGAATACCGATATACGCATCGCACCGGCCCCCGCACCCGGGTATGAATCGAACACCGGTTCCACCCAGGCGCCATCGGCCACGCAGCCGGTGCGTCCGGAGCACTGCCGGCTCGCGCCATCCGGGCAACGGAAGGCGGGCTCGAGGGCATCAGGCACGTCGTGCGTGTATTCAAAGCTTATCCGCCCGTCGAAAGGACCGTTCCCCACCAGCCACGAACCGGCCCGATCGAAGCCGAAGCGATTCATGATCTCGATGTCGCACTGCGACGAGCAGTCGCCGCCCTGGTCGCCGCTCTGCATGCATTTATCGAGACAATCGTCGTGCACGCGGCAACCCTGGTGCGTGCCGCATTCGTAAGTCACGATGCGTCGCAGACGCGGCGAATCCATGCACTCATAGGATACCGCTTTCGCGCAGCTTCTCGGACAGCCCGCACCGCAGGCGCCACGGCATTGATTGGCCTTGTGGCCGCTCTGCGGTCCGAAGGCGTTGCGAACGGTCGCGCCGGGCTCGGCTGTCCATTGCGCGGCGACCGGCGCCGCGGCCAGCACTGCTATAATCGCCAGCGCAATCGCCAGCGCAATCGACAGCGTAGTTGGACGCATCTTGTCTCCCTCCGCGGCGCTTTGTAAGTAGCGATTTCTGGCACTTGTCGTTCCCCCGTATGGAGTCCATCCTGGAGGCCTTAATCTCAGATTGTCAGCGGTACTACGGTAATTTGTGTGCATAGCACATTTGGATACATCCCATATTTATGGGATTGACTATACTACTGATTTCGCTCTAATCAATCAGTTGCCGCGGTCCGGCCCCGCTCGATCCAGGATAGGAGAAACCTCCTATCGACGAACCTTGTCAAGTAGTCATTGCCTATGCCTGAAAATGGGAGGCGCCGCTCATGCGCGGAACGATGCGCGCCACTATCCTTGCTTGTAATATGAGCGCTGGCGGCGATGAAACATCAAGAGATCGAAAGGAGAAGTGATGAAAGGGTCTCGGCCGAATTGCCGGTAGATATCGGCGGGACAACATGCAAGACGCGTAACATCAGCGCATCGGGATTATTCTTCGAGACGGACGTGGCCTGCGCCGTCGACCGCATGATCAGTCTCGCGGTTGAAGTGACGACGCCCGGTAGCAAGAAGATCTGGAAGTGTCAAGGCAACATCGTGCGGGTGGAGCACCGCGACGGAAAGATCGGAGTCGCGGTAAAGATCATCGACTCGCTGATGGAGCAGGAGTAGGGAATTCTGCTTTTCCAGGTGGCTTCACCTTCTTATCCGGAGAGGAACGTGAAGCAGCAGTCTGAGATCTCCGTAACATTTGGGGGAATGTGACATGAAAACGAAATGGAAGGCCATCATATTATCGATCGCGGCAGGCGGCCTGCTCGGGGTCACGGGCCCGATGCTGGCAGCTGACGCAGTCAATGCGCCGATCCAGCTGACGGACGCGCAAATGGACCAGGTCGTGGCTGGCGAAACAGTGTGCACCGGTAGCGGCCCGAGCGCCACTTGCACCGTAACGGATACGAACGAGTCCCAATTTCAGCAGTCCGTTATTAACCTTTCTGAGACCAGCACGCAGCAATATGCCGGGGCTTCATGCAGCAGCGGCAGCGTCACTACCGGCAACTGCAACCCAACCGGTGACCCGGTCATCTCCGGATTCTACTACAATACCAATACCGGTAATCAAATCGGGAAGCCCTATCCGTAATGATCTTTCTTAGCGCCTAGGGAAGCACCCCCTGCAATGGGGGGTGCTTTCGTATCAGGGATCCGCGTCTTGTATAATGGTGCGCCGTGGGGATTGTTCAGGCAGGGTTAATGAAATCGGTCTTGTTTGCGGCATGTGTTTTTGCCTTGCTGGTTTCCGTCGTCCCCGGCGCCAACGCTGCGTTCCAGGTCCAGTCGCTCAAGGAGATCCGCGAGAAAGCAGTGGTCATGCAGCGCTGGGACAACAGCTGCGCGGCCGCGGCCCTGGCGACGGTACTGACCTACGGCTTCCACGATCGAGTGAGCGAACGCTACGCAGCCGCCAGTATGCTCGAGAAAACCGAACCGGCGAAGGTCAGGGCGCGTGGCGGTTTCTCGCTTCTCGACATGAAGCGCTTCGTGGAAGAGCGCGGCTACCGGGGCGACGCGTACCAGCACCTGTCGCTCGATGATCTGAAGCTCTTTCACGCCCCGATCGTGCCGATCACCGTTTATGGATACAATCACTACGTTGTGGTGAATTCCGTCAGCGAGCGCGAAGTGCTGCTCGCCGATCCGGCCTTTGGGAACCGGCGCATGCCGCTGGGGCGCTTCATGAAGGTCTGGTTGAACGGCTTGGCGTTTGTCGTGACGCATACCGAGAGGGTAGCCCGGTAAAACTCGCGCTTTCCATTATAGTTTTCGCGCTGGCCACCACCGTGGCGTCACCCGCGACCGCCCAGACCGAAGACGAGCTGCATCGGCAGCTTGAGGCGCAGAAAGCGATCAACGAACAGCTCCGCAAGCGCGTGGAAGCGCTCGAGCGTGAACTTTCCGGGGCGCCGCCCGCACCCGCCTTGCAGCCAATGGAGCGGCCCGCGGCTGAGGGCGACCCGGAAACGCCGGAGGGCACGACGGCGATCAGAGAGGCCTTGGTCGCGCGGGGCTTGGTGCTGCTGCCCGCAGGCAGGTTCCGACTCGCTCCGGGTCTGGTGTGGACGCACTCGGGCGCCGACGCGCTGCGCACACGCAGCGACACCTACACCGGAAATTTGAACATGCAGGCGGGGTTGCCTCTGGGGATGATGGTGGCCGCGAACGCTTCCTACGTACGCCGCGATACCTCGATCGGGTCCAACAGCGGGGCAGGCGACTCCTCCCTTGGGCTCAGCAAGAAGCTCAACAACGAGTCGGACCGCCTGCCCTCGTTCGTGGCGAGCCTCAACTACAGTCACGACAACGGCGATGATCCCTTCGAACGGGTTCCTATCGGATCCGGCTTTCGCGCACTGACCGGGGTGGTTTCGGTACTCAAGGGCATCAACCCCGTAGCACTCTACGGCAGCTTGTCATATACGCATGTTTACGAGAAGGACGTTAGCGCCGAGAATCTGCTGGGCGAGACGATGTTCACGGGGCGCATCGCCCCCGGCGACTCCTGGGGTTACCGCCTGGGCGTCTCCCTCGCTGCCACGCCTGGCATCACGCTCGATACATCGCTGTCCGGGGCGTTCATCAGCAGAACCGAAGTCCATTCGGATGCCGCGGGCAGCTATACGCTGCCGCGGTCGACGATCGCTTTCTTCAACCTGGGCGCAGGCTTCATCCTGACCCGGCACCTGTCCCTGCTGCTCAACTCATCTGCCGGCACGACCCGGGACTCGCCAGACTATTTCTTCTCGGTCTCCTTACCCTATCGTTTCTAGACAGGTCAGGTTTCAGGTCAGACTTGTCTTTCCTCAATGCGCGTTGCCTCGCGGCGGGTAAACTTCAGTTAGAAAGCTTGTCCAAGCCGTGCTCACGAGCGTAGGCGAAAAGTTCCAAACGGTTGGCGAGGCCGAGTTTGCCGTAGATGGAGGTCAGGTGATTGCGCAGCGTATGTTCGCTGATATACAGATTATTCGCGATTACTTGGGCTGTTGCCCCGGTGTGGTTCGCAATTACTGCGATGATGTTTCGCTCGCGATTGGTGAGCGTCGAGATTTTATGTTGCTCGGGATCGTCCGCATGGACGGTGCTCTGACGCGCGAACTCGACGAAAACCCGGCCAATGGCAGCGCGATCCAGCCAGAGCTGTCCATCGTGCACTTTCGCTATCGCCGTAAGGATCGTCTCGGCTGATGCGTCCTTCTTGACTATGCCATGCGCGCCGGCCAGCACTGCCCGGTCATGCACCGATTCGTCACGCAGCCCGGTCAGTACTACTATCCTTGCAGGTGACCGCGCCACGATCTGCGGAATCGCAGCAAGCGCGCTGTCCCCGTCGAGATCCATGTCGATCAGGATGACATCGGGTGCGGCCTTGATCACCAGTGCGAGCACTTCGGCGAAACCGGTCGTGCTGCCGACGACCTCCATAGCGGTCTCGCTGCTCTGAATCAGCTTCTCCCACCCCCAGAGGTGGCAGCGGTGGTCAACGAGGAATACGCGTATGGGCCTGGAGCCGCTCATGTGTATTTGCCTTCTTTTGGAAATGGGGCAGCGCCACGGAGCATATATGCAATATCCAGACCATCACGTCAATTACCTAAAGGTGGTAGAGCAGGAGAATATTCTCCCAACACGGTCCTGACGGAGCGGGACCTTGGCTTGGGGTCGAGGTGATGAAAGAGATCGCGCGGGGAACCAGCAGGTAAATTCTGGATTCTATCGTGCAATTGAGACTTCTGAGCCGCCCAGGTATTTCAAGGGCACAGCACCCACGCTATCTGTGCCTGACGAAACGCACTGCCTCATCGATTCCGTCCCGATCTGACTCGCCGGCAACCTCCATCAAACGTTCGTAATATGTCCCGGCAGCGTTTTCATTACCGGCAGCACGGGCCGCGCGTGCAGCGCCGAGCAGGGTGTTGTACCGCCCCGGCCATACCGCATCCGACGCACGGTACGCCTCCAGCGCCTCGCCGGGCCGCTCGAGCTCCATCAGCAGATCCCCCAGCGCCTCGTTCGGCGGGAGCAGTGCGCCCGGCGTGACTGGATGCTTGTTGATCTCGCTCTCCAGCTCGGCGGCTGACTTCATCAGCGCTATCGCCTCTGCATTTTTCCCCTCGTGTCGGGCGATCCGTGCAACGAGTATGCGCCTGTCGATTTCGATGTAGGTCGCAAAACCGGCATCGCCTTCCGCCTGGGCGTGGTCACGTAAAACCGCGAGCCGTTGTTCGGCCTCACGCGCCGACTCCGGATCGTCGCGGAACATACTGCCGAGACCCCGCGCATACCAGACCAGCCCCTCGGCCCACCGCGCCTGGTCCCAGGGCAGATACGCCGGCGTGCGCAGCGGGAGACCGGCGGCTGCTTCCCACCGGCGTTGTTCGACCGCCAGGCGCGCCGGCATCGCGGCATTATGGAACGCGCTGATGAATGACGGCTGATACCGGCCATGCGCATCGAGCCGGGCCAGCAGCGTTCGCGCCTTGTCGTCCTCGCCCTGCTGCAGCCACGCGTACAGCAGGTAATCGAGGGCATGGATGTGATGATGCGAGACGGCGCCATTGACGGGATGCCTCAACGCGGCCTCGGCGGAGCGCTGGTTCCACTCGATGACCGCGGGCCAGTCGCCGAGGCGCACATAGATGTGCGACGGCATGTGCAGCGCATGCGCGACATCGGGGGCGATCCGGCCATAGCTGTCTACGATGTCGAGCGCGTTGCCGGCATGGCCATCGGCATCGGTCGCATGAATCGTGTAGTGCACGGCGCCGGGATGTTCCGGATGCGCCTTGTGGACCCCGCGCAGAACCTTTTCCGCAGCCTCGTACAGCGCCTCGCGATCCTCGGCCGATTGCGCGCGCGTCAGTTGCGACAGTGCATACAGCGTAGCCGTATCCGGATCATCCGGGTGCTCGGCATAGGCCAGCTCCATGCCTTCGATCCAGCGCCGGATGCGGGTGCGGAACTCCGCGGTCTCGGGTTCGCGGAAAAACGCCGCGGTCGCCTCGATGAGGCGGTGTTCCCGATCGCTGGCGACGCGCGCCTGCGCCTGACGGATCATGTCCCAGCCCTTCTGCAGATCCGCTTCGCTCGGCCGCGTGCCCCACAACGGCTGGAACAGCGTCGTCGCGACGCCCCAGTACGCCATCGCGCATGCGCCATCGGCGTCGATGATGGCCTCGAATCGCGCGCGGGCCTGTTCGTACATCATATGATGCATCAGGCCGAGCGCCTGGTCGAAATCGGACTGAACGGGTTCACTGCAGTCGACGCGGAAGTCGACGGCCCCATGCCCGTCACGGGCGCCGGCGGTGTGACCGGGGATCAGCGCGAGGGTCAGTACAAGTGCGATTGCCACTAGACGTTCCGGCATGTTTACCTCCCGTTGCGATCAAGGACGCCTGGGCCATTCATGATACGCCCGCGCCGATCATTCGGACAAGGCATGGACCCGGCGGCGGAACGCCACCGCAACCATCTGAAAATACCTGATTTTAATTGCTGAAATCCGCGATATTTC
>CAZJKV010000063.1:0-11657 GCA_964546765.1 uncultured Chromatiales bacterium | reverse complement strand
GACGGCCCCGCGGCCGGTCTCGCCCTCGTCGACCCCGATCCCCGCGCGCTGCGCATCCTGGTGCGCTGCGCCGAGACGCAGCGCAGCGCCCGGCCGGTAGTCGCGGGAAAAGGCGCCGACCGGCCCGGCGCCGCGACCGCGCTCGTGGTGATGTCGGCCTGTCGTGCGCATGTCCTCAGCGCGACGGGACGCCTCGCGGGGGATGTGATGGACACGCTCGCCGGCGAACTCTCGAGCCCCGGACCGCAGAACGCGAGACCCGACGAGATCGGGGCCCGCATGGCGTTTTTCGACAGGATACGGCATGACCGCAAGACGCTGTCCGCGCAATTCGTTGCGGCATTCGAGCGACAGCTCGATGAAGAGACTCACCGCGCGCCAGACAGGCAGCAGGCAGCAGGAACCCTGTCGCTGCTCGGGAACGACGAGCTCGAGGAATGGCTGACGGTCAGCGAGATCGCCCATCATGTCGAGTCGCGACTGAACGGGCCGCTGACCGCGCTCGAATACCGTCTTGCCCATCTGTCCGGAAAGCCTGCGAACGACTTCGCCAATCCCTTCGGCCCGCATGTCTTCGCCGTGGTATTCCAGGACCTCGTCGAGTCGCTGCAGCCCACGCGCAAACTCAGGCAGACCTGCTTCCAGGTATTCAAGCTGTTGCTGACGGGCTGGATGGATGGGCTGTGCCGCGATCTCAATGAACTGCTGATCGGACGCGGGGTACTCCCGGATCTCGACCGTATGATCGTTCGGCGCTCCGACGACGGTCAGCCACGCAATGCCGCGCATGGCGGCAAGCGCGGTGGTGCGCCGCACCCGTCCTCGGGACATCATGCCGGCGACCGGGATCTGTACTCACTGGTGCACGATCTGCGGACATTGCAGCATCAGTACGGACACCGGATGGGTCAGGACGCACCGGCCCCGGATGCGCCGGATGCGCCGGAGGCGCGCACACTCGACACCGGGGAAATACTCGCCATCCTTTCCCGTCTCCGCAACGACTCTGTGCCGGCCGGGGAATTGCGCGAGCGCATCCAGTCGACGATCGGCGCTGAAGCGCGGCCCGGACGCATCGGTGAACGGGAAGGCGGCATCATCGATGTCGCCGACACGATGTTCAGCTCGATGCTGCGCGACGGTCTGGTCGCCGGGAGCGTCCGGTCATGGCTGCAGCGGCTCGAACTGCCACTGCTCAAGCTCGCAATGCAGGACGAATCCATCTTCATCAATCGCGAACATGTCGCGCGTGAAGTCGTCAACCGGATCGCGCAGCTCGAGATACATGTATCCCCGGGGGACACGAGCGGCAGTGCCCTGCAGCGCGAAGTCGACAGGATCGTCGAATCGATCAGCGCCGAAGAGCGCCCGGACCCCTCCGTATTCGCGAAGGCGCTGAAGAAACTCGACCTGCTGATCCGGATGCAGGAAGACGCCTATGCGGAGAATCTGAGGGAAGTGCTCGTGAGTTGCGCAGGCGACGCGGAGACGACGGAGGCGACCGGCGAGAGCGTGACCGACGAGGCGGAACAGGAGTGGCTCAAGCGCATTCGACGCATGAATGTCGGTGACTGGGTACTGTTCGATACAAGCTCCGGAGAAACCGGCACATCCCGGCGCCTGCGACTGGCATGGATATCGAAACATCAGGATCGCTTTGTCTTCGTCAACAATCTCGGACTCAAGGAAGCGGCGCTGGACGCCGTCGCGCTCGCTCGCTGTTTCCGCAGGGGTAATGCCGTGATCATGGACGGTGCGGAAGAGCCGGCGCTCGATCGCGCCCAATATGCGATGCTCCAGAAACTGCACCGGCAATTGCTGCACGAGACCACTCACGACCAGCTCACCGGCCTGATCAACCGCCGCGAGTTCGAACGGCGCCTGCAGGACGCACTGGAAAAATCACGTTGCACCGGAGATCTCTACAGCCTTTGTCACCTGAACATAGCCCAGTTCAATGTCATCAACGAGACCTGCGGACATGACACCGGCGACCGCGTACTGACGGAGATTGCAGGCCTGCTGGTCGACACTGCGGGCGGCGATGCGACGGTTGCGCGCATCGGCTCAGACGAATTCGGCATCCTGGTCACTGGTCGAGCGCCTGAAGCGGCCCTGACACTCGCCCAGTCGCTGCGCGACGCGATCGTCAATTACCGGTTTTCATGGCAAGATGAAAGCCTGACCGTCTCCGCCGGGCTCGGGCTGGCCGGAATCACGGATTTCGAGAACGTGCCCGATCTGTTGCAGGCCGCCGAATCGACCTGCCGTGCCGCCCGCCACCAGGGCGTCAACCGCATCCAGGTCTACCGCAACGGCGACGAGGCGCCGCCGGTCCGCCAGAATACGCTCAAATGGCTGAACCGCATCGACAAGGCGCTGAGCGAAGGCACACTGGAACTGCGCTGCCAGCGCATCATGCCGGTAGACGCGCAGGACATGATGGCGACGCCACACCACAGCGAGGTCCTGCTCGGCATCACCGACGACAGCGGCGCGCTGGTGTCGCCCGAACAGTTCATCCTGACCGCCGAACACTACCAGCGCATGCCTGCGGTGGATCGCTGGGTCGTCAGCGCAATGTTCCGCTTTCTCGATGAAAACCGCGACCAGCTGGTACGCATCGGCGGATTCGCGATCAATCTCTCGGGCTGTTCCCTCAGCGATGATTCATTCAAGGATTTCATCCGCGAAGAGATCGCGCGCACCAGGGCGCCGATGGAACATGTCTGCTTCGAGATCACCGAAACCGCCGGCATCACGAGCCTCTCGGACGCTGCGGATTTCATCCTGGAGATCAGGAAGACCGGCTGCCGCTTTTCGCTCGACGACTTCGGCAGCGGACTCTCCTCCTATGTCTACCTCAAGAATCTTCCGGTCGACTATCTCAAGATTGACGGCGGCTTCGTGCGCGAAATGGACAACAATCCCGCCGATTTCGCGGTAGTCCGCTCCATCACCGAAATCGGGCACTTCATGGGCAAGAAGATCATCGCGGAATGCGTCGAAAGCGAGGCGGTTCTCGCGCAGTTGCGCGAAATCGGCGTCGACTTCGTGCAGGGGTACGCGATCGAACGGCCGATTCGCCTGCGCGAAATCCTGTAACACCCGGCGGCTGCCGGAGCACGGATTTGCCGTCTCCGTTCCGGTCCGATATGCTTTTCGGGTGCAGCAGGCCGCAGGCGATTCATGCCCTTCAAGTCACAAGAACCCTTCGCGCCGGCCCGGCGTCCGGGATGGATCCCGCGCCTGGTACTGCTCGCGCTGCTGCTCGTCACGCTCGCCGCACTGACTGCCGCGGTTTCCGGTTTCGGTCATCGCTGGGGCTGGTGGGACTTCCGGACCGGCTTTCTGGTACTGCGCTGGTCCGTGTATGCCGCGATTGCGGGCGGCGTCCTTTCCGTGCTGCTGCTGCCGGTCACGGTCCTGCGACGCCGGCTGCGCGAAACCGCCGCAGCCGGCGTCGTCGCGCTGGTCGCGATCGCCGTCGTCTCCATCCCCCTGCAGTGGCTCCAGCTTGCGCGCAACGTTCCGCCGATCCACGACATCACGACCGATACGGCAGACCCGCCGGCCTTCGAGGCCGTACTCCCGTTGCGCGCGGACGCGACGAATGCGACGGACTATGCCGGCGATGAACTCGCCGCGCAACAGCGCACTGCCTATCCCGATATCGCGCCGCTCGAACTCGAGGTCTCCGTCGAGGAGGCGTTCGCCATGGCGCACGCGGCCGCGCGGGCCATGGGCTGGGAAATCATCGCCGCCGACGCCGCGCGCGGGCGCATCGAGGCGGTCGCAACGACGTTCTGGTTCGGTTTCCGGGACGATGTCGTCGTACGCATCAGTGCGCATGACGCCGGCGCGCGTATCGACGTCCGCTCGGTGTCACGCGTCGGACGCAGCGACGCCGGCGCGAATGCGTTGCGTATCCGCACCTACCTCGATCGCATCGTCGCGGCCGGATAGTGCGGTAGAAGGCGATGCTGCAAACTGTTTCATAATGTACGCGACGCGGGCCTCGGGCGCTTCGTCCTGCACGCTCAGCGCTTCGATATGACGCAGTCGCGGCAACAGGCCGGCGCCGTTCGCGATCTGGATCGCGAGACCGGGACGCGCATTGAGCTCGAGCAGCGCCGGTCCATGGGTTCGGTCGAGGACGATATCGGCTCCGATATAGCCGAGACCGGTCATCTCGTAACAGCGGGCCGCGAGCGTCAGCAGGACCGGCCAGTCCGGCGTCGAGATCTCGCTGAGCGACTTGCCGGTATCCGGATGCACCTTGACGAGGCGGCCGAACTGCACCGCGTGGATGCCCCGGCCGGTAGTGATGTCGAGTCCGACCCCGACCGCGCCCTGATGAAGATTGGCCTTGCCGTCGGAGGCGTGCGTCGCCAAACGCACCATCGCCATGACCGGATAGCCCTTGAACACGATAATGCGGGTATCGGGGATACCTTCGTAGGAATAACCCTCGAAACGGGGATCCAGCCGGATCAGGTCCTCGATGATCGCGGTGTCGGGCGTGCCGGCCAGGGAATACAGGCCGGCGAGGATATTCGACAGGTGGCGCCGGATATCATCGATGCTGATCTCCTTGCCGGAGGCCTTGATGAAGCGGTCGTTTCGGCGGCCGGTGACGATCAGTATCCCCTTGCCGCCGGAGCCCCGGGCCGGCTTGATCGCGAAGCCGTCCATGCTCTCCAGCCGGCTGTCGACGCCGCGGATCTCGTATTGCTTCCGGATCACGAAGTGCAGCGGCGGCATCGTCAGACCATGTTCGCGCGCCAGCAGCTTGGTCTTGAGCTTGTCGTCTACCAGGGGATACAGCTTGCGCCTGTTGTATTTTCCGATGAACTCGATGTTCCTGCAGTTCATGCCCATGATCCCTGCCCTTTTCATGCGCAGGGGATTCATCCAGTTCATCCGGACCGGCCCTCGACGGCGCGAAAGCGGTGCAGTTCGAGCAGGCGGTATCCGGTATACTGGCCGATCAGCATGATCAGCGCGATAATCACCAGGTTCAGCTCGGGGAAATTGAAGCTCAGATGTCCGGCGAGCGGATGCTGCATCAGCATATAGGCGGCGATCGCGACCAGCAGGCTGCCGGACCCCTGCACCAACACCTCCCACGGCCCGTCTTCCTCCCACAGGATCGACATGCGTTCGATTGTCCACGCGATGATGACGATCGGGAAGAACGCGACGGTCATTCCGGTATTGAATCCAAACTGGTAGCCGAGCAGGCTCATCATCGCGATGATGAAGATCACGATAACGATGATCGTCGCGATACGCGCGACCAGCAACAGGTTGAGATACGAGAGATAGCTGCGCAACAGTAGTCCAAGCGCGACGATGGCGATGAAATTGATCAGCCCCGGGATCAGCGAGGTCTGCAGAAAGGCGAGCGCGATCAATATCGGCATGAACGTGCCCGAGGTTCTCAGGCCGACGATGATGCGCAGGAACACCGTCACCAGCGCGGCGATCGGCAGCAGCAGCAGCATCTTGAACACGCTCTGTTCCTCTATTGGGAGCCTGTGGATGCTGAACAGCCTCAGACCGCTCTCATCGAACTGGGCGTGCGCCAGTTCGAGCGCCGGCACCGCCTGGCGGATCATCGAAAAACTGACCTGGGACCCGGTGCCGCCGATCAGGTCGATCAGGGATCGCCCGCCGCGATGCCACAGCAGCAGGTTGTCCGGCGTCCCCTGCCGCCCGGTCGAGGGATCGAACAGCACCCAGCGGCCGCCGGAGTATATCTCGATCACCGGGGTCAGCGTCTGGTTGCGGCGCGCATCCTCGAGCACCAGCCCCATCGAGACGCGGGCCGGGATACCTGCCTGCGTCAGCAGGCGTTCCAGCACCGAGACACGGGTGCTGTTCGCGAGCAGCAACGCGGCATTCTGCGCCGGATCCGGCGCCGTCAGTTCGCGTATCAGTTCACGCGTCATGCTCTCCGGCGTGCTCGAGCGCGCGTGCGCGGCAGCGAGCAGCTGTTGCGCCGCTGTCGCTTCCGGCTCCTCCCAGAAGACCCGGCCTGTAACCGCAGGCGCAGGCAGGCGCGCTGATTCGACATCACCCTGATCCGAAATGATCTGCGCCTTGTAGTACAGCGTCTGTCTGCCCGAGGCATGGCGCACCGACCACTCGCCGCGCCGGTTTCCGTCATGCTCCACGATGGAGAAGCCGTAGCCGGGCGAAGCAGTCTGCTCGACGAAGACGCGGAAACCGGGAGGATCGTCGGGTATGTTCAGGCTCAGCATCACCGGACCGTCCTCGGCGACGAAATCGATGCGCGCCTCGACCATCCATACCGGTGTTTGTTCGCCGGGCAGCAACGGGATACCGCTCTCGGCATGGCGGAACCAGGCCAGGATAAGTCCAACGGCGATCATCAGCAGGATGAACCCGTAGAATAGCGGTCGCGACATCGACTCAGTCCGCGCGTTCCGGCAGTGGTATTTTTGGAGGCGCGATGTGGTCGCGTCCGACATCGACGACCATGACATCCTGCAGTACGTTGCGCCCAATCAGCACCGGAAGGGTCAGATGCGCACGATCGGTCAGGGTGAATTCCGCGCTCTGCGTGATGCCGCCGAGCGTCAGCCGGAATTCCACGATCGGGCGGCGTTCGGGTTCACTGGCCACGGATTGCAGGACACGCACATACTTGACGACGCGGCGCTCGATTTCGAACTGTTCACCGGTCTCCCGGTCCTCGATACTGAATCGGACCCAGCGATTGCCGTCGCGCTCGAATTCCTGGATATCGCGTGCATCCAGTGACGCCGACTCGGCGCCGGTGTCGATACGCGCCTCGAACAAAATGCCGGGTGGCGACAGCAGTACCTGTTCGATTCCCCCGACGACCTGCTTGCCCCCGACCTGTACGACGGGCGGGCGCGTGACGCGCGTAACCCTCTGTTCATCCCGGGTATCATCATCGTCCCGGGCACCCAGGCAATCGGCGGCGCAGGACCGCTTGCCGATTTCCGCAACCATGGTCTGCATCAGTGCGGCGTTGGCAAAGCGGTTCTCCAGCGACAGGCGTTCGAAGGCGCCCGCCTGCTGTTCTTCGAGTTCCGTGATCCGGGCGTCGAGGTGATCGAGCTGCTGCTCCATGCCGCTGACATCGGAACGCTCGATCAGGTAATGATTCGGCGCGCAGCCGGACGCGGCCAGCAGGAGCAGCGCCGGACAGAGGGTTTTCAATGCAGATGACGTCACGTGTTCTTCCTGAAATTGCGGCAATAACCGACTGTCCCGGGGATTCCGTTCCGGACGGAAGGCGTCGGAAGGCTGTCAGTATACAAGACGAGGCTGTCGTCGGCACTGTCGACCACAGGCGACACTCGGGGGGGCTAGCCGGGGACTCGTGGCGCGGTTGCTACCGTCCGCCGGTCTCGTTTCTGTCGAGATAGTCGTTGACGATGCGCCGCAGCATCAGGTCCGCCTCGCGCCTGCTTGGGAAGGGACCGAAGAAACGGGGTCCGCGCACCTTGAAATACCACCCGTCGACGGGGTTTTCGCCGGGATCGAGATAGAACATGCGCTCGCTGCGCACCCAGATCCCGTAATCGCTGATGTCTCGGACTCGCCCGGCACAGGTCGACATGGCGTTCACTCCGTTGATGCGCCCCGCGTGCTCTGAGGCAGTCCCGGGATATTATCGCCGATTCGGCGGCGCCCGACTAGAGGCGCGGCGGCACGCAATCGGGACGCCGCCCCGCCGCCTGCGCCTCACGATATTGTACGGCAGCGCGCGCGACACCGGACTGGAGGTCGCGAATGCGGGTGTCGTGGGAAGGATGCGTGGACAGGAATTCCGGCCCCCCTCCCCCCCCTGCCTTGGCCATATTGCGCCACAGCGCCACGCTTTCGGCGGGGTCGAAGCCGGCCTGCGCCATCAGGGACTGGCCGATCTCGTCGGCCTCGCTCTCGTGCCGGCGGCTGAACGGGAGCAGGACGCCGACCTGCGCGCCGACGCCGATCATCGCCATAGCGACCTCGCGGTTCCCGGCGGTCGTCCAGGCCTCGACCAGCGCAATCGTCTGGCTGACCGCGAAATTTTGTGAAACACGCTCGTTGCCGTGGCGCGCGAGCACATGGCCGACCTCGTGTCCGATCACCGCGGCGAGCTGTCCCGGCGTCTCGGCAACCGTCAGCAGCCCGTGGTAGACGCCGATCTTGCCGCCCGGCAGCGCGAAGGCGTTGACGGCCGGCTCGTCGAACACGACGACCTCCCAGTCGGTGCTCCAGCGCTGGACCTCAGGGACCTGGATGATTGCCTGCGCGACGCACTGCACATAGGCGTCGACGACCTTGTCCTTTTCCACGGGCGTCTCGTCGCGGATCTGGGCAAAGGCCTGGACGCCCATCGACGCCATCTGGGAATCCGGGATCAGGGTCAATTGCTTGCGCCCGGTCGGCGACGTAGCGCAGGCCGTGACGGCCAGCAGGAGGGTGACGATGACGATACGGCTTGCCACGGACATCCGGGTGTCTCCAATAGTTGCGCCCGGGGACGTCAGTCCTTGAGCGCGAGGATATAATCGACCAGCCGTTCGATATGCTCGTTGCTGACCCGGTTTTTCAGCGGCGGCATGCCTTCGTCTGTCTTCCAGTTGATGTATTGTCCCTTGCTGCCATTTCTGACCCGGTCGATCAGCAGCGCCCGCGCGTCCTCTCGCGGTGCGTCCTTGTAGCGTTTCGCAATCTCGTTCCACGAAGGGCCGAGCTTGGAGACGGTAACGGTGTGACACTCGAGGCAGCCGTTCATGCGTGCGAGTGAAAACAGCTCCTGCTCGACGGCGGCATCGCGCTTGCCCGAAGCCGCGCCGAAGTCCTCGCGGCTGCAGGCCGGCAGGGACAACAGTACGGCGATAATGATCATCGTGGTGATCAGGGTTCTGGCGTACATTCGTGAGGCGTTCCGACCGCTTCTGGATACCCGGATATTGTAGTCCAACCGCGCGCCCGGTTTACAGGGTCACGTCGAGGAATTCCGGCGCCGAGAGACCGTCCAGCAGTTCGTATTTGAACATATAAGCGGTCACCGCCTCACTGACGCCGTTGATGACGAATTGGACCGCGAGCACGGCGAGGATCAGACCGAAGATCCGGGTCATGATCTCCTTGCCGGTCTCGCCGAGCAGCCGGACGATGTAGCGCGAATAAATCATCGCGAAATAGCACGCGGCCATCGTCACGATCACCGCGATATAGACCAGCGCCGTGTGCCAGCCCGTCGGTGCCTCGCTGGTCAGGATCATTACCGTCGCGATCGAGCCCGGCCCGCTCATGAACGGAATCGCGAGCGGGATCACCGAGATGTCGTCGGTGATCCGCGCCTGGTCGGCCTGCGCTGCCTCGGCCTGCTTTACCTCTGTTTCGGGTTTTCTGCGGATCATGCCCATTGCGATGCCGAACAGGATCAGGCCGCCGGCGATGCGGAATGCCGCGAGCGTGACGCCAAAGAGCTGAAACAGGATGCCGCCGAGCGACGCGAACGCGAAGAGCACCGCGGTCGCGATCTTGACCGAACGCAGTGCGATGGCCCGCCGCTGGTCATCCGGCGTATGCGGCAGCAGCGACATGAACACGAACGCCGTCGTCAGCGGATTGACGATGACGAAAACCGCGAGGAGGGTGATTACCAGGTATTCGAGCAACTGCATGACCCCGGATTGTAGCAGGTCAAATCGACAGGGTCAGACCCGTTAGACGGAGCGAAGGATCGTTGACCATTGGCATGATTCTTCATGCTGGAAGGTGCGTCGGTCGCGCGGCGGGTTTCCCCGGGTCCGCATGGTGAAATGGCGGAGAGGGAGGGATTCGAACCCTCGGTACGCTTTTGACGTACACACACTTTCCAGGCGTGCTCCTTCGACCGCTCGGACACCTCTCCGGTGATGCACAGGCATTCCCGCCGGGCGGCGGGTTGGGGAAACGGGCAAGATTACAGCAAGATATCTCCCGGGACAATCCCGGGACCGGTCAGCTCACCTGGCGCCAGCGCTTCTCACGGCGAACCGGCATCGAGCCGACGTAGAAACCGATCGCGAGGCCGAGTACCGCGGCAAGGGCGCCGGTCATTATCAGTCCGGTCTGTGCCGACGCAGCGCGGGCTTCGGCGGCTTCGCGCTGTTGCCGTTCGGCCTGCAATCCTGCCTCGAGGTCGCGGGCGCGGCCGGCGAGTTCCAGCGCCGCCGCGCCGGTCGCGCGGATTTCGGCGAGTTCGGCCGTCAACGACTGGTTCTGTTGTTCCAGAACCCGGAGTCGGGTATCCAGTTCGTTGCGTTCGCCCTGCAGGCGGGCGAGTTCCGTTCGGGCGCGGTCGCGCTCGGCCTGCATCTGCTCGGCGGCGGACTGCGTCTCGGCCAGTCGGTCGCGCGCGATCGGCCGGTTGGTCAGAAACTGGTGCTGCACCCAGCCCTCCTCACCCGATTCCAGGCGCACACGCGAAAAACCGCTCTCGTCGTCGCGCTCGAGCACGATCATCCAGGTCCCGCTCGGGATCACGCGAATCGTTTCGGCGTTGCCCTGCGGCGCGACGCGCAGGTTGATATGTATCACGTCGTTGACATAGCGGACATTTGATTCCTGTGCCTGCACGCACAGGCTCAATATCATGGCGAGCGCGAGCACGACGCCGCCGCAAATTCTGCTCGCGATCATCGCTTGTTCCGGTCCCTGACGGTGTTCATGATTCCGAATGTTATGCCAGAATCAGGCCAGGTCTCCCTGCCGCCAGCGCCAGTCCCGGATCTCCGGCATGTCCTGCCCGTGTTCGTCGATATATGACTTGTGGTCGATCAGCCGGTCACGGACGTACTGCTTCAGATAGGCCGACTCCCGTGCGAGCTTCGGCACGCGCTCCGCGACGTCGGCCACGAGATGGAAGCGGTCGATGTCGTTCAGCACCGCCATGTCGAACGGCGTCGTCGTCGTACCTTCCTCCTTGTAGCCGCGCACATGCAGGTTGCGATGGTTTGTGCGGCGATAGCTCAGGCGATGGATCAGCCACGGGTAGCCATGATAGGCGAAGATGATCGGTTTGTCGGTCGTGAAGATCGAGTCGAAGTCGCGATCGCCGAGGCCATGCGGATGCTCGCCTTCCGGCTGCAGCGTCATCAGATCGACGACGTTGACGACGCGGATCCGCAGATCCGGCGCGAGCCGTCGCAGCAGATCGACCGCGGCGAGCGTCTCCAGCGTCGGGACGTCTCCGGCGCAGGCCATGACGACGTCGGGCTCGCCGCCCTGGTCGTTGCTCGCCCACTTCCAGATCCCGATACCGGCCGAGCAGTGCTTGACCGCGGCGTCCATGTCGAGCCATTGCGGCTGCGGCTGCTTCCCGGCGACGATGACATTGACGAAATCGCGGCTGCGCAGGCACCAGTCGGTCACATACAGCAGCGTGTTCGCGTCCGGCGGCAGGAACACGCGTATGATGTCGGCCTTCTTGTTGACGACGTGGTCGATGAAGCCCGGGTCCTGGTGCGAGAAGCCGTTGTGGTCCTGGCGCCAGACATGCGAGGTCAATAAATAATTCAGCGACGCGATCGGCCGGCGCCACGGGATCTCCTTGCTGACCTTGAGCCACTTCGCGTGCTGGTTGAACATCGAGTCGACGATGTGGATGAAGGCCTCGT
>CAZJKV010000062.1:0-11968 GCA_964546765.1 uncultured Chromatiales bacterium | reverse complement strand
CACCATGTCGCCGCCGGGCGCTCAGGCGCCTCGCCCGCACCACACGCCGCGACAATATCGATTTCAGCGGTTACGCCCGCATCGCCCATGTGACTGATGCGACCGACTGGCGCGTCGAGATGCCGTTCGTCGTCGTCAGTCCGGACACCGAAGAAGAAGTACAGGCCGTCGTCGAGGCCTGCATCGAACTCGGTCTGACTGTGATCGCGCGCGGCGGCGGCACCGGCTACACCGGTGGTGCGGTGCCGTTGTTCGAGGACAGCGCCGTCATCAATACCGAAAAGCTCGAGGGCCTGGACGAGATCAAATATCGTACCCTCGGACGCGACCGGCAATCCGTGCCGACGGTGCGCGCCGAGGCCGGCGTCGTTACGCGCCGGTTATCGGACCTGGCTCAGACCCGCGGCCTGGTGTTCGCGGTCGATCCGACCTCGCAGGATGCCTCGACGATCGGCGGCAACATCGCGATGAACGCGGGCGGCAAGAAGGCGGTGTTGTGGGGCACGACGGTCGACAACCTCGTGTCTTGGCGCATGGTGACGCCGGATGCGCAATGGCTCGAAGTCGAGCGCCTCGACCATAATCTCGGCAAGATCCACGAGGAGGCCTTCGTCGAGTTTCGCGTCACCCGTTATGACCGGGGCGGCAGACGCGCGCTTGCGGAACCCGAGATCCTGCGTCTGCCCGGCGACCTGTTCCGGCGCCGGGGGCTCGGCAAGGACGTGACGAACAAGTTTCTCGGGGGCCTGCCCGGCGTCCAGAAAGAGGGCTGCGACGGCCTGATCACGTCCGCGGTCTTCGTGCTGCACCGGATGCCCGAGCATGGGCGCACGCTGTGTCTGGAGTTTTACGGCGCCGACCTCCGCCCGGCCGTGTCCGCGATCGTCGAGATCAAGTACTACATCGAGGGCGAGGAGGGTGTCAGCCTCGCCGGGATGGAGCACCTCGACGATCGCTATCTGCGCGCGGTCGGTTATTCTACCAAGGCGCCGCGCGCGGGCCTGCCGAAGATGCTGCTGCTGATCGACGTCGCCGGCGACGACGCCGGCCGGGTCGCCGCGGTTGCGTCCGGTGTCGTGCGGATCGCGAACCGTCACGACGGTGAGGGCTTCATCGCCATCAGCCCGGAGGCGCGCCGCCGCTTCTGGGAGGACCGCGGCCGAACCGCGGCGATCGCCGCCCATACCAACGCCTTCAAGATCAACGAGGATGTCGTGATCCCGCTCGAGCGCCTCGCCGAATATACCGCCGGCATAGAGCGCATCAATATCGAACAATCGCTCGCGAACAAGCTCCGCATCGTCGACGCGGTGCGCGATTTCCTGCGCGACGAGGCGCCGCGGATGCGCATGGCCGGCGATTTTGGGAGCTGCGAAGAGGACAATGCGCAACTGCGTTCGAAATGCGCGCATGCGCTGGCACTCGCGGACGGGGTTGCATCGCGCTGGCGCGACATCCAGGCGCACCTGGATGCCCCGGCGGAGACCCGCGTGGCATTGTTCGAGCCACCCCTGGAAGGCGCGCCGCGTCCCGGTGACCGGGTTATCGACCTGCTGCTGCGCCGCGAATGGCGCATCTCCTGGCGCAGGGAACTGGAGCGCCCGCTGAAGGAGGTCTTCGGCGGCCGCGACTTCGAGCCGCTGCATCGGCGCATCGACACGATCCACGCCGCGGTCCGGTCGGCGCGCCTGTTCGTCGCCCTGCACATGCACGCCGGCGACGGCAATGTCCATACCAACATCCCGGTGAACTCGAACGACTACGAGATGCTGCAGGAAGCCGAGCGCATCGTCGACCGTGTCATGGTGCTGGCAGGGGAACTCGGCGGCGTCATCTCCGGCGAGCACGGCATCGGCATCACCAAGCTTCGCTATCTCGACCAGGAAACCCTCGATGATTTTGCCGGATACAAGCGGCGCGTCGATCCGGAGGGGCGTTTCAACCGCGGCAAGTTGCTCTCCGGCGCCGGCCTCGAGCGTGCATGGACGCCGTCGCTGCGCCTGGTGCAGCAGGAGGCCCTGATCCTCGAGGACAGCGCGCTCGGGGCGCTGAACGACGACATCCGCCATTGCCTGCGCTGCGGCAAGTGCAAGCCGGTCTGCACGACCCATGTCCCGCGCGCCAATCTGCTGTATTCGCCGCGCAACAAGATCCTCGCGACCGGCCTGATCATCGAGGCCTTTCTCTACGAGGAGCAGACCCGGCGCGGGATCTCGCTGCGCCATTTCGACGAGATGAACGACGTCGCCGACCACTGCACGGTCTGCCATCGCTGCCTCGCGCCGTGCCCGGTTGACATCGATTACGGCGATGTCTCGATCCGCATGCGCACGATCCTGCGCGATCGCGCGGGGCGCAGGCCGAATCTCGGCACCCGGCTGTCGCTGGCCTTCCTGAATGCGACCAGGCCCGGGACGATCAGGCTGCTGCGCAAGGGGATGATAGAGTGGGGCTTTCGCGCCCAGCGTTACGGCTACGGCCTGCTGCGCAGGCTGGCGCCGGCGCTGCGCGTACGCCGCCCGTCCTCGACCACCGGCGCGGTGAAGGCGCCTGCCCAGATCGTCCACTTTTTCAAAAAGCCGCTGCCCGGAGATCTGCCGGCGCGTACGACGCGGGCAATGCTCGGCCTCGAGGACTCGCGCGTGATCCCGATCGTGCGCGACCCGGTCAAGGCCGGCGAGGATGCCGACGCGGTGTTCTATTTCCCCGGCTGCGGCTCCGAGCGCCTGTTCAGCCAGATCGGCCTCGCGACGCTCGCGATGCTCTACGAGACCGGGACGCAGACTGTGCTGCCGCCCGGCTATCTGTGTTGCGGTTATCCGCAGACCTCGAGCGGCGACGAGGAGCGTGGCCGCCGTATTTCGACCGACAACCGGGTGCTGTTCCATCGAATGGCCCAGAGCCTGAGCTATCTCGACATCAGGACCGTCATCGTGTCCTGCGGCACCTGCATGGACCAGTTGCTGAAGTACGAATTCGAGCAGATCTTCCCGGGCTGCCGGCTGCTCGATATCCATGAATACCTGATGGAGAAGGGGGTGCATCTCGAAGGCGTCAAGGGCGTGCAGTATCTCTATCACGACCCCTGTCACACGCCGATGAAGACCCATGCACCGCTCAAGGTCGCCTCCGAGCTGATGGGCCAGGCGGTCGGCCTGTCCGACCGCTGCTGTGGCGAGGCGGGCACGTTCGCAGTCGCGCGGCCGGACATCGCGACCCAGGTGCGCTTCCGCAAGGAGGAGGAGTTGCGTGACGGGATCCGCGCGCTGACCGGAGAGATTGAGGTGAAGGCCGGCGAGGTCAAGTTGTTGACCTCGTGTCCCGCCTGCCAGCAGGGCCTCGCTCGCTACCGCGACGACACCGGCCTCGACACCGACTACATCGTCGTAGAGATCGCGAAACACCGGCTTGGCGACGGTTGGCAGCAGCGCTTCATCGACCGGGCGCGGGCGGGGGGGATCGAGCGTGTGTTGCTGTGATGGGAGTACGAATATCTGTACTCCCCCTTCTTCAGAAGGGGGGGAATCATTTACCCCGAAAGATCAGCCACAACAGCAGCGTCAGCACCAGGCTGGCGATGATCGACGTCGTCAGCGGGAAGTAGAAACGGAAGCCCTCGCGCTCGACGCTGATGTCGCCGGGCAGGCGGCCGAGGCCGGATTTGTACAGTAGCGGCCAGAGCAGGCCGACGACGACGAGGACGATTCCGGCGGTGATCAGGAGCTTCTGTATCGTCATCGCGCGCTGTCGGGCCTCTCAGGTCAGCGTGCGCAACCCGTCCGTAGTGCCGAGCAGCAGCACGTCGGCCGGTCGGCGCGCGAACAGGCCGTTGGTGACGACGCCGGCGATGTGGTCGATTTCCTCCTCGATCTTCACCGGGTCGAGGATCTGCAGGTTGTGGACGTCCAGGATCACGTTGCCGTTGTCGGTGACGAAATTGGTCCGCAGCACGGGCTTGCCGCCGAGGGCAACGAGGCGGCGGGCGACGTAGCTGCGCGCCATCGGGATGACCTCGACCGGCAGCGGGAAGGCGCCGAGCATGTCGACCAGCTTCGATTCGTCGGCGACGCAGATGAACTTGCGGCTCGCCGCGGCGACGATCTTTTCGCGGGTCAGCGCCCCGCCGCCGCCCTTGATCAGATGCAGGTGGCGGTTGCTCTCGTCGGCGCCGTCTACATAGACCGGGATGTCACCCACCGAATTCAGATCCAGCACCTGGATGCCGTGGCCCTTGAGCCGCACGGCCGAGGCCTCGGAGCTGGCAACGGTACCGTCGATCTTGCCCTTGATGCGCGCCAGCGCGTCGATGAAGTAGTTGGCGGTCGAGCCGGTGCCGACACCGACGATCGCGCCCGCCTCGATATAGTCGAGCGCGGCCTCGGCGACCTGTTTCTTCTGTTCCTCACGCGTCATCACGATTCCCCAGGAGTTGCGATTCTCTGATCATACCGCCCCGCCCGCGGGCTGTCATCGGCCCGGCGCCGGGATCAACGCTATGCAGGAGCATGGCGAATTGCTAACTTATGCCGATGCCGAAAAATTATATCAACAGGATACTGAAGGCGCGGGTCTATGACGTCGCCAGGGAGACGCCGCTCGATCCGATGCCGGGGCTCTCGAAGCGGCTTGGAAACACGGTCTTGCTGAAACGCGAGGACCTGCAGCCGGTCTTCTCGTTCAAGCTACGCGGGGCATATAACAAGATTGCCGGACTGGCTCCCGAAGCACGGGAAAAAGGGGTCATCGCGGCGTCGGCCGGCAATCACGCGCAGGGTGTCGCGCTCGCGGCCGAACGGCTCGGGATCAAGGCGCTGATCGTGATGCCGGCGACGACGCCGCCGATCAAGGTCGCGGCGGTGCGGGCGCGCGGCGCGTCGATCCAGCTGCACGGCGACACCTATGACGAGGCCTGTGCGCGCGCGCTCGAGCTGGCCACGGGCCGCGGCATGACCTTTATTCATCCCTATGACGACGCCGAGGTCATCGCCGGACAGGGTACGGTCGGGCTCGAGATCCTGCGCCACAACCCCGACACCCTGCATGCGATCTTCGTGCCGGTCGGTGGCGGCGGACTCATTGCCGGCATCGCAGCCTGCGTAAAGACTTTGTATCCGGCGATTCGCATCATCGGCGTCGAGCCGGAAGAGGCGCCGAGCATGTATCGCGCGCTCGAGAAGGGACGCCGGGTCGTGCTGGATCAGGTCGGCATCTTCGCCGACGGCGTCGCGGTGCGCCAGGTCGGCAAGGAGCCGTTTCGCATTGCGCGCCGCTGCGTCGACGAGGTGATCCTGGCGTCGACCGACGAGATCTGCGCCG
Source organism: uncultured Chromatiales bacterium (assembly GCA_964546765.1). Taxonomy (GTDB): domain Bacteria; phylum Pseudomonadota; class Gammaproteobacteria; order SZUA-140; family SZUA-140; genus JAITWN01. Next base: position 6,652 of record CAZJKV010000062.1, on the reverse strand, counting down.
CGATCAAGGACATCTTCGACGATACCCGTTCGATCGCCGAGCCGGCGGGCGCGCTGGCGGTCGCCGGATTGAAGAAATACGTCGCGCGCGAAGGCCTGTCCGGGGTGCGCATGGTCGCGATCGACAGCGGCGCGAACATCAATTTCGACCGCCTGCGCCATGTCTCGGAACGCGCCGAGGTCGGCGAGCAGCGCGAGGCGCTGCTCGCGGTCACGATTCCGGAGCGGCCGGGCAGCTTCCTGAGCTTCTGCCGGCTGATCGGCAAGCGCAGCATCACCGAGTTCAACTACCGCTATGCCGATCCCGAGCGGGCCCACGTCTTCGCCGGCATCGAGCTTCGCGCCGGACGGGAAGAAAAGGAGTCGCTGATCGGCCAGCTGCGCGAAGGCGGGTACGCGGTCGTCGACCTCACCGACAACGAGATGGCAAAGTTGCATGTACGCCACATGGTCGGGGGCCGGGCGAACGGGGTGACCGACGAGGTCCTCTACCGCTTCGAATTCCCTGAACGCCCCGGCGCGCTGCTGCAGTTCCTCGGCTGCATCGGCCGGCGCTGGAACATCAGTCTGTTCCATTACCGTAATCACGGCGCCGCGTACGGTCGCGTGCTGGTCGGTGTGCAGGCGCCGGCGCGCGACAAGCACAAGCTGCAATCGTTTCTCGACAGCCTCGGTTACGACTACTGGGAGGAGAGCGGAAACCCGGTCTACGACCTTTTTCTGGGGCAGGGATAGCGCCGCGCGCGCGCGGGTTTCAACGGTCCCGAAAACGCGAAAAGGCCCGCATTTGCGGGCCTTTTCGCGTTTTCCGGGGTGCGCGGGTTTCATCCTGAAACCCGCGACTGCTACCCCGTACTGCCTGTTGCGTGATGCTTACTTCTTCTTCGCAGCTGCCTTCTTTTTCTTCTTCTTTGCAGCGGCCTTCTTCTTCTTCTTCGGAGCTGCCTTCTTCTTCGCAGCGGCCTTCTTCTTCGGAGCCGCCTTCTTTCTCTTCGTCACTGCTTTCTTCTTGGTTGCCGTCTTCTTCTTAGTGGCCATTTCATTATCCTCCAAGTGTTGAAAAGCAAATGTAGTATAAACATCTTTGCACATAATGCTAGTGTCTTGTGCAAAATTTTACATTCGACTGTGTATCGACGGCCGGGCAACAATCTTGAATATTTCTTGCCCGGATTCGGAATCAACGCATGCGCATCCTGAAGATTGGCGCGTGCGGAGTCGCATCGAAGCGCGATGCAGCGATGCTTGATGCGATCGCGGATGCCTTATTCCAGCGCCAGGATGAATCGCCATTGCACCGCGGAGACGGGCATGACGGAGAGGCGACTGCCCTTTTTCAGCAGCGGCATGTCGTCGAGTTCCGGGTGAGATCTGAGTTCTCGCAGGCCGATCACGCGGCGAAATGTCCGCTCGTGGCGCACGTCGACCATGAACCAGCGCGGTGCGTCCGGGGTCGAGCGAGGGTCGAAATGCGGGCTTTCGGGATCGAGGGCGGTATGATCAGGCCCGGCCTCGCGCGCTATGAATACCGTGCCGACGATGCCCGGTGCGTCGCAGTTCGAGTGGTAGAAAAAGGCCGGGTCGCCGGCGCGCATCGCCTTCATGTAGTTCCGCGCCTGGTAATTGCGTACGCCGTCCCAGTGTTCGGTGCGGCCGGGTCTTGCCTCCAGGTCCGCGATCGAGAAAGTGCCGGGCTCCGACTTGAGCAGCCAGTAGTTCACCGCGACCGTCCCTGCCGGTCGTCGAACCGGTGCAGGCGGATCTCGGTGAGGCAGCCATCGAGCGGGACATCCCACGGCGCGGCCTCGATCCCGTCGACGCGCTGAAACTCGAAGCCGACACCGTAGCAGAGCGGACGCCGCCAGAACCGGCGGCGGCGCAGGAAACCGAGTGTCCGGTCATAGAATCCCCCGCCCATTCCGAGGCGATTGCCGGAATCATCGAAGGCGACCAGCGGCAGCAGGATCAGGTCGAGCGACGCGGCGCTGATCCGTTCGCGCGCGCCGCGGCGTGGTTCCGGGATGCCGAAACGGTTTTCATCGAGACGGTCGCCGGGCTGATAGGGAAGGAAGCGCAATCGCGGCGGCTTGAGCGGATCGAGTACCGGCAGGTAGCAGCGCTTGTTCAGCGCCCAGCCGCGCTCGAGCAGCGGCAGGACATCCTGTTCGCCGTCGTTCGGCAAGTAGAACGCGACGTGCCGGCTGTTGCGAAATGCGCGGCTGGCGGCAGCGACCCGGAGGAGGCCACGCGCGGCGTCGCGCCGTTCACGCTCGTCGAGCGTGCGGCGGCGGTTCCTCAACTGTTTTCGAACGGATGATCGCGTCAAGGAAGGCATCGTGGAAAAGGGGTACCCTCCGCATGCGCCGTCGCAGACCGTCGCCCTTGAACCAGAGGTTCAGGTGGGGACGATGGCGGCATCACAGGCTTTCCGCTCGCGGCGGACATGCACAAAGCTGCCGGCACGAAGTCCCCGGGGCTTATGATTAGGCTCAAGAGTAGTTCAGGTCTACTAACGGACGCCGCAGGGGATACCCGTCCCTATGATCCGGCCCTTCGGCCTAGAAATCAATGGCCCGGTTTCGGTGGTTGTCGAGAATCCGTTCGACCTTGCGCTGCAGCGACAGCAGGCGGGGCGTGGTGGCGTCATCGAAATGACTCGCGCGCGCCTTCTGCTGGATCAGTTCGTGTGCGAGATTGAGGCCGGCCATTACCGAGATCCGGTCGAGCCCGATGACCTTGCCGGTATCCCGCACCTCGCGCATCCTGTCGTTCAGGTAGCGTGCGGACTGCTGCAGCAAATCCTGTTCCTCCGGCCGGCAGGCGACCCGGAATTCCTTGTCGAGGATCTTGACGGTCAGGGCGACCTGGTCTGATTTGACGGCGGTCATAGTTCGGCTTCCAGGGTCTTGAGACGGGTGATCATGGTCTCGAGCTTGCGGCGCGACAACTCGTTCTTGTCCGCGAGTCGGGAGTGGGAGGACTGCAACTGGACATGCTTCGCGCGCAAGCGGATGTTTTCATCCTGCAGGCGTTCGCACAGGGCGATCAGTTCCTCGAGCTGCTGTATCAGCTGCTCAAGGTCGAACTGGTCGTTTTTTTTGCTCTTCTTTGTGCTCATGGGTTGCCGGAAACTATAGTGCGGCCCACGCCGATGGTCAACGGCGTTGAACAGCGGCGCATCCGGCGCCCCGAAAACGTCGCCGCAGGCCGGATTTTTCTTTATCATAGACAAGACCATGCCGAATCGGCGGTTTTGGCGCGATGTTCATGCAGGATCCGGTTTCCATACCGGGGAGACAGTCCACCAATGCAGGTTTCACAGCTCAACAAGGCCTTTCACCGACTTGGCATCGTCAGCGAGGCGCCGGAGAATCACGGCATTCTGTGCGGCCTTCTGTGCGCACGCGGTGACATCGGCCCGGAGGACTGGATTGCGTTGATGGTCGCGGACGCCCCGGTCGTATCGTCCGACGACGCGCCGGGCACTGCCGTCATCCAGCCCTCGTTCGGCTCTGCGCTGGGCTCGATGCCGTTGAAGCCGGAATGGACGGCACTGACTGAGCTTTACCAAGAGACGGTGCGCGACCTGCGCGAGCCCGAGTCCATGCTGACCCCGTTGCTGCCGGACGATGACGAGCCGCTCGGACTGCGAGCCGAGGCAGTCGCCGGCTGGTGCCGGGGCTTCGTCTACGGGCTCGGCGCCGGCGGCATCGAGGACCACACCCTGCTGCCCGAGGATATCCGCGAGATCACCACCGACATCATCGAGATCTCCCGCGCGAGCGGCGAGACTGACGAAGGCGACGAGGACGAATCGGCCTTCGCGGAGCTCGTCGAGTATCTGCGCGCCGGCGTGACCCTGGTCTACGAGACCCTCGAGGCCGAGCGACATGGCCCGGTCTCGTCCCATACGCTCCATTAGACGCATGGGCAGGGCGACGACGACGATCATCAGGGATCGCCAGCGCCGGCGCCGGCGCCTGATGCAGCTGATGGGCAAGGGCAGTATCGCGATTCTGCCGGCCGCGCCGGTGACCCTGCGCAACCGCGATGTCGAGCATCCATACCGGCCGGAAAGCGATTTCTGGTACCTCACCGGATTCGAGGAGCCCGGGGCAGTCATGGTGCTGGTGCCCGGCCACCCTGACGGCGAATTCATCCTGTTTTGTCGCGAACGCGATACGAAGATGGAACTGTGGAACGGTCCGCGCGCGGGGCTCGCGGGCGCGCGCACCGATTACCAGGCCGATATCGCGTGGCCGATCGGCGAGGTCGATGACATCCTGCCCGGTCTGCTCGAAAATCGTGACAAGGTCTACTATACGATGGGCAGCCATCCCGACTTCGACCAGCGGTTGTCCGAGTGGCTGAAACGCATTCGCAGCAAGTCGCGGACCGGTGTCCACCCGCCCGATGAGATCGTCTCGCTCGAACACCTGGTCCATGAAATGCGCCTGTTCAAGGATCGTGGCGAGGTCGCGCTGATGCGCCGCGCCGCCGAGATCTCGGCGACGGCGCATCGGCGCGCTATGGCGACCTGCAGACCGGGCATGAAGGAGTATCAGCTCGAGGCCGAACTGGTGCACGAGTTCATCCGCCAGGGCGCGCGCAGTCCGGCCTATCCGTCGATCGTCGGTGGCGGCGCCAACGCCTGCATTCTGCATTACACCGCCAACGACGCGGTGCTCGGAGACGGCGACCTGGTGCTGATCGATGCCGGCGCCGAGTACCATGGCTACGCCTCCGACATCACGCGCACATTCCCGGTCAACGGCCGCTTCAGCGACGCCCAGCGCCAGGTCTACGAGGTCGTCCTTGAGGCGCAGCTTGCCGCGATCGCGAAGGTGCGTCCCGGCAATCACTGGAACGATCCCCACGACGCCGCGGTGCGCAGCCTGACCCGGGGCCTCGTCGAGATCGGCCTGATGAAGGGCGATGTCCGCACGCTGATCAAAAAGGAGGCCTACCGGAAGTTCTTCATGCACCGCACCGGACACTGGCTCGGCATGGATGTGCATGATGTCGGCGATTACAAGATCGGTGACGCCTGGCGCCTGCTCGAGCCCGGCATGGTCATGACCGTCGAGCCAGGTCTCTATATCCCTGCCGGCGCGCGCGTCGCGAAGAAATGGCGGAACATCGGGGTGCGTATCGAGGATGACGTCCTCGTGACGCGCGACGGCTGCGATATCCTGAGCAAGTCCGCGCCGAAGGGCGTCGGCGAGATCGAGCGCCTGATGGCGGCGTGAGCGAGCATGATGACACGAGGCACTGACAGGCACGATGTCGACATCCTGATCGTCGGTGGCGGGATGGTCGGCGCCAGCCTCGCCTGCGCGCTGGGCGGGCAGTCCCTGCGCATCGCCGTCGTCGAACCGGTGCCGTTCGCGGCTCCGGGACAGCCGAGTTACGACGACCGCTCGGTCGCGCTGGCCTGGGGGGCGCGCCGCGTATTCGAGGCGATGGGCGTATGGGACAGACTCGCCGCGGCAGTGACACCGATCACGGAGATCCATGTCTCCGACCGCGGCCATTTCGGTGCTACCCGTATGCAGGCAGCGACCATCGGTTTCGACGCCCTCGGCTATGTCGTCGAGAACCGCGATCTCGGCCGCCTGTTCGCCGGCCTGCTGCCCGATTTGCCGAACGTCGACATGCTATGTCCCGCGCGGCTGCAATCGCTGGAGGTCGAGCAGGACCGGGTGCTCGCGCGCCTCGACTGCGCCGGGAAGCCGCGCGAACTGAGCGCCCGTGTGCTGATCGGCGCCGACGGCGGCCAGTCGGCGGTGCGCCGCCTGGGCGGCATCGGCGCGCAGACCGTCGACTACGGCCAGAGCGCCGTCATCGCGAACATCACGCCGGAACAACCGCACGCGAACCGCGCCTGGGAACGCTTCACCGCGGACGGGCCGCTCGCGCTGCTGCCGATGTCCGATAACCGCTGCTCGCTGGTGTGGACCACCCCCCGGTCGCGCAGCGACGGCATTCTTGCACTGCCGGACGCGGAGTTCCTCGACGCGCTGCAGCGACGTTTCGGCAATCGTCTCGGCCGGCTCGAGCGGACCGGTGTGCGCGCAGCCTATCCCTTGATCCGGGTCAGCGCCGCGCGTTATGCAGGCTCGCGGCTGGCGCTGATCGGCAACGCAGCACATACGCTGCATCCGGTCGCCGGTCAGGGCTTCAACCTCGGCCTGCGCGATGTCGCGGCGCTCGCCGAAATCATTACCGACGCGCACCGTGCCGGCGAGGACATCGGCGGGCCCGACGCGCTCGCGCGTTACCAGCGCTGGCGCGCGGTCGACCAGCGGCGGGTGCTGACGTTGACCGACGGGCTGGTGCGTATCTTCTCCAACGACTTCCTGCCGCTCACGCTCGCGCGCAACGCCGGCATGGTCGCGCTCGACCTGCTGCCGCCGCTGAAACGGGTCATGATGCGTCAGACCATGGGGCTCGCGGGGCGCCTGCCGCGTCTCGCGCGCGGCCTGCCGCTGTGACCGTGGAGGCCGGGACGGGGGAATTCGACGTCGTCGTCATAGGCGGCGGCATGGTCGGCGCAGAACAGCAAAAAATACCTGTCCTTCTATACGTCTGACTTCAAGCTGCCGGGCAAGCAGAGCCGCAAAGAATGGGAAGCCTCGCGCAAGGAGCGCATC
>CAZJKV010000061.1:0-12002 GCA_964546765.1 uncultured Chromatiales bacterium | reverse complement strand
AGCGTCGGCTCCGGGAGCGCATCGGGCGCAGGCCGCGCGACCGGTTCGGCGGTGTTGCCGCCGGGCAGCGGCGCGCCGACATGCAGCTGTCGCACCGGTACGTCGTCCGGCGTTACGCCGATCATGTGCAACGCGCCGGTCATGACGCGGGAGAAGACCGGGGCCGCGACCCTGCCTCCATAATACTCCTCGCCCGCCGGCTTGTTGATTATGACGACCATCGCGAGGCGCGGGTCCGTGACCGGGGCGACGCCTGCGAAGAGCGAGATATAGCGGTCCTCGGTATAACCGCGCGCACCGACCGCCATGACCGTACCGGTCTTGCCTGCGACGCGATATCCGGAGACCCGCGCCAGTTGCCCGGTACCCTGGGCGGAGACCGCCGACTCCATCATGCGGAGGATGTCGCCGGCGGTCTGCGAACTCATCGCGCGGGTGACCGCCGGCGCGGTGTCGCTGCGCAGGAAGCCGGCCGGCTTGAAGCGGCCGCCGTCACCGAGCACTGCGTAAGCCTGGGCCAGCTGCAGCGGCGTCACTGAGAGGCCGTAACCGAAGGAAAGCGTCGCGCGCTCGAGTTCGCGCCAGGCGCTGAAATGCGACAGCGTACCGCCTGCCTCGCCGGGAAATCCGCCACCCGACAGCGCACCGAAACCGACCGCGGAGAATATCTGCCACATCCTGTCCGGCGGCAAGGCCAGCGCAATCTTGCTCATGCCGACGTTGCTGGATTTCTGGATCACCGTCGTCAGGTCGATCGCGCCGTAGTTCGACAAGTCACGTATCGTGCTGCCGCCGACGCGGAAGAAGCCGGGAGCAGTGTTGATCGTCGACTCCGGGCGGTAGTCGCCGGACTCCAGCGCGGCCGCTATCGTGAACGGTTTTGCCGTCGAGCCCGGCTCGACCAGGTCGGTGACCGCGCGATTGCGGAAGGCGTCGGCGCGCAGGTTGTTGCGGTTGTTCGGGTTGAACGACGGCTGGTTCGCCATCGCAAGGACTTCGCCGCTGCGTACGTCGAGGACCACGACAGAACCGGATTCCGCGCGATGCAGCTGCACTGCGGTCTTCAGCTCGCGATAGGCGAGGTACTGGACCCTGCGATCGATGGCAAGCGCGAGGTCGCGACCGGGTTCCGGCTCCTTGATCGCCGCGACATCCTCGACGATGCGTCCGAAACGATCCTTCAGCACCCACTTTGCGCCCGACTGTCCCTGCAGCCACGCGTCATAGGCAAGCTCGATGCCTTCCTGGCCGCTATCGTCGATGTTCGTCAGGCCGACGACATGCGCCGCGACCTCGCCCTCCGGATAATATCGCCGGTATTCGCGCTGCAGCGACACGCCCCGGATTCCGAGCGCCATGACGCGCTCCGCGACCGGCGGGTCGACATGACGACGCAGGTAGACGAACTCGCGACCGGCGCGCTGCATGATACGCGTCTCGAGATCGGCGGCATTGACGTCGAGCGCACTGGCCAGCTCGGACCAGCGCGCGCGCGACTCGACGAGTTCCTGCGGATTGCCCCAGATCGAGTCGACCGGGATACTGATCGCGAGCGGGTCGCCGTGACGATCGGTGATCATCCCGCGATGGGCCGGCATCACATGGGCGCGCAGGTGGCGCGCATCGCCCTGGTCCTGCAGAAAGGCCCGGTTCATGACCTGCAGGTCGAGCGCCCGCCAGCCCAGCGCGCCGGTCGCGACCGCCAGCACGGACAGCACCAGCGCCAGTCGAAACGGGTGTATGAGCACGCTGTCTTTGCGCCTTGTCCTGCTCATGGCCGGACGATAACGATCTGTTCGGCGGGCGGCAGCGTCATCCCGAGCCGGTCGCGCGCGATCCGTTCGACGCGGGTCGGGGTCACCAGGGTCGCCTGCTCGAGCGTCAGCTTGCCCCATTCGATGTCAAGCGCCTCCCGCTCCGCCTTCAGCGCCTCCAGTTCGACGAAATGCTGGCGACTTTGATACTTGGTCGCGACGACGGCGAGCGCCGATACGAAGACCCCGGCAGCCAGCACGCAGACGATGCCCTGCGAAACGTTCATTGCATCCGCTCCGCGACACGCAGCACCGCGCTGCGCGCCCTCGGATTCCGCTCGACCTCGGCGACGTCGGGATGGATTGCCTTGCCGATCGCGCGCAGGCGCGGGCGGCGCTCGGCATCACGGACCGGCAGGCCGCGCGGAAATTCGTCGCCGCGCGCCTGACGCCGGATGAAGCGCTTGACGATGCGATCTTCGAGCGAGTGAAAGCTGATCACCGCGAGGCGTCCGCCCGGCGCAAGCAGTTCGACCACCTGGGCGAGGCATGGCTCGATGACCTCGAGCTCACGATTGACGTGGATGCGAATCGCCTGGAAGGTACGCGTCGCCGGATCCTTGCCGGGTTCGCGCGACGGAACCGCCCGCGCGACGATGGCGCGCAACTGGCCCGTGGTCAGTATTGCTTGTGTCTGGCGCCCGTCGACGATCGCGCGCGCGATGCGCTTCGCAAAGCGCTCTTCGCCGTATTCACGCAGCACCTGCGTGATCTCGGCCTCACGCGCGTGCGCGAGCCAGTTCGCGGCAGACATGCCGGCGCCCGGATCCATGCGCATGTCGAGCGGTCCGTCACGCATGAAACTGAAACCCCTGCGTGGATCGTCCAGCTGTGTCGATGAAACGCCGAGGTCCATCAATACCCCGTTGACCTCACCCGCAATCCCCAGATCCGCGGCGATCGCGCCCGCGCCGGAAAACGAGCCGTGCCGGATGGTGACGCGCGCGTCCATACCGAAGCGCTCACGCGCCGCCGCAATCGCTTCCGGATCCTGATCCATGACCACGAGACGACCCGCCGGGCCCAGTCGTTCCAGAATCGCCGCGGCATGACCGCCCCGACCGTAGGTCAGGTCCATGCAGATGCCGCCGGAAACGATCGCCAGCGCCTCGAGCACCTCGGACAACAGGACCGGTCGATGAAGCTCCGATTCGACAGCCATCGCGTCATAGCGAAAACGTACTGAGGAAATCCGACAGCCGCTGATCGCCCTGATCGCCCTTCAGCAGCCGGCCGCACTGATCGTTCCATGCCTGTTCGTCCCACAGTTCGAACTTGTTGACCTGGCCGATCAGCATCACGCGCTTGTTCAGTCCGGCAAACTCGCGCAACGGCGGCGGCAGCAGGATGCGGCCGTTGCCGTCCATCTCGCATTCAGTCGCAAGCCCGATCAGCAGTCGCTGCAGGCCACGCGTCTGTTCATCGAGATTGGGGAGATCGGACAGGCGCTGCTCGATGACCTCCCAGGTCGGCTGCGGATACAGCAGCAGACAGCGGTCACGATCGCCGGTGATGACGATGCGGCCCTGGCAGGCATGCTGAAGCAGGTCCCGATACCTGGCAGGAATCGACATGCGACCCTTGGCGTCGAGACTCAATGAACTGGCGCCACGAAACACGAACGGTGCCTCCCCCAATGAAAACTCCCACAATTAACCACTTATTTCCACTTCGTGCCACTATATACACCTTTAATCCACTGTCAAGCCAAAACCACCCCACCCCGGGGGATTTTTCCTCTTTATTGCTCAGCCACTTAGCTCCAGGGTCCCGGACTGGAGATGCATGCGCGAAACCCCTTGATAACTTAGGGTTGTAAATCATCGGGTTGGGAAATTTTTGTGGTGCTGATTGTAACGAAAAGGGGTCAGATCCCGCGGGACTGACCCCTTGATTGAAGGAGGGAGCCGGCCTGTAAGCCGGGTTCTGTCGGGGACAGTCATTCATCTGGGTCGCGCGTCACCGCGCGCCTCGAGCGACCTACCCGGGGACGACGCGGGCCGCGCCATGGTCCCCCTATTTGGTCTTGCTCCGGGTGGGGTTTACACTGCCGCCGCGTGTTGCCACCGGCGCGGTGCGCTCTTACCGCACCATTTCACCCTTACCCGCGTTGCCGCGGGCGGTATATTTTCTGCTGCACTTTCCGTCGGCTCACGCCGCCCAGGCGTTACCTGGCACCCTGCCCTGCGGAGCCCGGACTTTCCTCCACGCCCGAAAGGCGCAGCGACTGTCCGGCCGACTCCCGTGTGGATTATACCAGCATGAGGGAGGCGCCACCCGTTTCAGGCATTGCGCCGCTGGAGTTCCAGTCCCATTTCGTACAGCCGGTTCCTGCTGACCCCGCTCAGTCGCGCGGCGAGAGCGGTGGCCTGCTTGAGGGGCAGTTCCTCGAGCAGGATCCCGAGCATGCGTCGCGCGTCGGCCTCATCGGTGATTGCCTCTTCGGCGGCGCCGTGCACGACAACGACGAGTTCGCCCCTCTGCTGCATAGGATCCTGCTGCGCCCGCTCGAGCAGACCACCCAGTGTGTCGCGCCAGACGGTTTCATGCAGTTTGGTGATCTCGCGCGCACAGGCCGCCTCACGCGCGGCGCCGAAGACGTCGACCAGGGCGGCCAGTGTCGCGAGCGCGCGATGCGGGGCCTCGTAGAACACCATCGTACGGGGTTCGTCGCGCAACCGTTCGAGCCGCTCGCGACGCTGGGCCGCCCTCGCCGGCAGAAAGCCCTCGAACACGAAACGGTCCGACGGCAGACCGGTGACCGACAAGGCGGCGATCAGCGCCGAGGCGCCGGGGACCGGGGAGACGCGAATACCGGCATCGTGCGCGGCGCGCACCAGGTGAAAGCCCGGGTCACTGATCAGCGGCGTGCCGGCGTCGCTGATCAGTGCGACGGATTCGCCGTGTTGCAGTCGCTCGATCAGGCGCGGTGTCAGTTCGCGTTCGTTGTGGTCGTGCAGCGACAGGCAGGGCGTCGCGATGCCGAAGTGGCGCAGCAACTGTCCGCTGTGGCGCGTATCCTCGGCGGCGATGACATTGACCTGCCCCAGCACCTCGAGCGCGCGTGCGCTGATATCGCCTAGGTGCCCGATCGGAGTGGCGACTATGTGTAATATTCCCGGTTTTCCGATTGACACCCTGGGTCACCGTTCGGATACTTGAAACCTGATATCATCCGCGCTTGTTTAAGGTGTTCGGAAGGCGTCGGCAGCTTACCTTGCGGGACACTCTGTAAATACGTCCCTGTACGCTCGACGGCCGCATCCCTGCGGCCGACGGTCCCGCAAGGTAAGCTGCCGCCGCCTTCCGATCCGATTTTGATCTCACTCATCATTACCATGCATTATTCACAAGCGACATGCCGTTTCATCGTGCTGATCATAGCACTCGTGCTCGGGGGCTGTGCGGTCGCGCCGCCGGATCGGGCCGTTGCGCCGACGGAAAGCGAGCTGGTGCAACAGGCGGGGCAGGCCATGCAGCGCGCGGACTTTGACGCCGCCGCGCACCTTTACCTCGAGGCCGCCGCGGCCGCCGGCGCCGAGGACCGTCCCGGGTACGAGTTGCAGGCCGTGTTTGCGCTGCTGCGCGGCAATCATGTCACGCGCGCGCAGCGCGTCATGGAAGATATCGACACCAGCCGGCTCGATCGCGTCGGCGGGATCCGCTGGCGCATCGCCTCGGCGCGTATCGCGCTGGCGCAGAACAGGCCGGAACAGGCGCTCGAGTTCCTGCCGCCCGCGACCCCCGACGACATCCCCGACGTCATGCGCGCCGAGGTCCACGGTTTGCGCGCGGAAGCGCGCCAGCGTACCGGCAATCACCTCGAGGCCGCCCGCGAACATGTCCTGCGCGAGCAATTTCTGGATCCCGGTGACGAAGCGGCCCGCAGCGCGGGGCAGCAGTCGATCTGGCAGGCCCTGAACCTGCTGCCCGACGCGGACCTGCGGCAATCGGTCGCGCCGCCTCCGGACCCGTTCGACGGCTGGCGCGAACTCGCGCTGATCGCGCGTTCGGCGCAGTCCGGCAGCGCCGACATCCCGGAGATGATAGAGGCCTGGCGCATCCGCTATCCGGCGCACCCGGCCTCCGCCGACATCATCGAACTGGTACTCGCCCGGCAACGGGGGCAGGCCGGGCGACCGATGCATATCGCCGTGCTGCTGCCCCACACCGGCCCGATCGCCGCAATCGCCGAAGCGCTGCGCGATGGTTTCATCGCCGCGCACTTCCATCGCGACAACAGTGCCTATACCCCGACGATTCGCTTCTATGACACCGGCCCCGATCCCGCCGCCGTGACCGCGATCTACCAGCAGGCGCTCGACGACGGCGCTGATTTCGTCGTCGGACCGTTGACCCGGCAGGGCGTCAACCGCATCGCCGAGGGCGGCAGACTCGGCGTCCCGACACTGACACTGAACTACAGCGATTCCGACCGCCTGAGCGATCCAAACCTGTTCCAGTTCGGGCTCGCGCCGGAGGACGAGGCGCGGCAGGTCGCGCAGCGCGCCTGGCTCGACGGCCACAATAATGCACTGGCGATCGTCCCCGATGACGAATGGGGCCGGCGCGTCGCAGAGGCCTTTCAGGACGACTGGAGGCAGTTCGGCGGCAGGCTGCTCGAGATCGAGACCTATCCGTCCGAGATCAACGACTTCTCCGACCAGATCAGGCGCCTGCTGAACCTCGACGACAGCGAGCAGCGGCATCGCGATCTCGCGCGGGTGCTGCAGCAGCCGCTTCAGCACGAACCCCGCCGCCGTCACGACGTGGACTTCATCTTCATGGCGGCCTTTCCGCGCCAGGCGCGCCTGATCCGGCCACAGCTCGAGTTTCATTACGCTGCGGGGATCCCGGTCTACAGCACCTCACATGTGTATACGGGCGCCCCCAGCCGCGATGACGACCGCGACATAGATGGCGTGATCTTCTGCGACATCCCCTGGGTGCTGTCGGGCGGCGCGCCGGCGGTCAAGCGGGAAATCGAAAAGGTGTGGCCCGATCGCTCGGGGCAGTATGCCCGCTTCTATGCGCTTGGCGTCGACGCCTACGATATCATCCCCTATCTGAATAACCTGCGGCTGTTTCACTACGAACGATTCAAGGGGACGACGGGTATCCTGCAACTCAGCGATACCAATCGCGTCTATCGTCATTTGACGTGGGCACGCTTCAGCGGCGGACTGCCGCGCCCGTATAATTGACCGCGCCGGTCACGAGACCCGGGACAGGCCGGCGCGGAGAGGATGCCGCCCTGCGCTGGTTGCTCGAGCAGGGCTTGCACCTGCGCGAGCGTAATTTCCGCTGCCGGCGCGGCGAGATAGACCTCGTCATGCAGGACCGCGATTGCATCGTGTTCGTCGAGGTGCGCTATCGCAGCGACTGGCGCTACGGCACACCGGCAGAAACCGTCGACGCCCGCAAGCGGCGCCGCCTGCTGATCGCGGCGCAGTACTATCTGCAGTCGCATCCGGACGCCTGCGGCGCCCCGGCGCGATTCGATGTCATTGCGCTGGGTCCGGGCGATCCGGAACCGTGCATCGAATGGATCAGTAACGCCTTCGACGGCTGATGCCGTTCGCGGCAAACAGGGAGCTTGTGAAACAGATGATGACCCGATTGTTGATGACACTGTGCGCGCTCGCGATGCTGCTCTCGACTGCGTCCTGCGCACCGCCACTGCTTATCGCCGGGGCGGGCGCAACCGGCGCGGCAGTGGTCTCGGATCGTCGTACCGCGCGCGTCGTCATCGAGGACCAGATAATCGAGGCCGAGGCTGCCGACTTGATCAACAATGACCGCCTCCTGTCCGACGGGGTGCATGTCTCGGTGACGAGCTACAATCATGTGGTGTTGCTGACCGGCCAGACACCGGACCAGGAAGCGGTCGACCGAATCGTCCATCATGTGCGCGGCGTCGACAAGGTGCGCAGCATCCACAATCATATCGACATCGGCCCTGCGACCTCCTTCCGCCAACGCAGCCGCGACACGCTGACGACGACCCGCGTCAAGAGCGCGCTGCTGGGAGAGGAAGGACTGTCCTCGATGCAGGTCAAGGTCGTGACCGAAAATGATTCGGTCTACCTGATGGGCATGATCCGCCGCAGCGACGCGGGTCGCGTCGCAGAGGTGGTGCAGCAGCAGGACGGCGTCCGCAGGGTGGTATTGGTCTTCGAGTACATCCGTTGAGCGCGCCCGGGCGCGCAACCCTGTCCGAACTGGCCGCGATCCTCGGTCCCGGCGACCTGCTGACTGATCCCGCAGATTGCTGGACCTACGGTTACGACAACAGCCGCCGCCAGCACCCGCCGGACGCGGTCGCCTTTCCGCGCGACCATGCACAGGTGCGCGCGGTCATGGCGCTGTGCAACCGCAACGGCGTCCCCGTCGTACCGCGCGGCCGGGGGACCGGGACCGCCGGCGCATCAGTCCCGGTCAATGGCGGTATCGCACTCTCACTGGAGCGCATGGATCGCATCCTGCATTTCGCACCCGACGACCGCATGATTGTCGTCGAGCCGGGCGTCACCAACCAGGCCGTGCAGGATGCGGCCGGCGCGGCCGGGTTGTTCTGGCCGCCCGATCCGACCAGCGCCGCGTTCTCGACGATCGGCGGCAACCTCGCCTGCAACGCCGCCGGTCCCCGCGGCGTCAAGTACGGCACCACCCGCGACAACGTGCTCGGTCTGCGCGCGGTCACCGGCGGAGGCCTGGAGTTGCGCACCGGCGTCCGCACCAGCAAGGGCGTCGTCGGCTACGACCTGACGCGCCTGCTGATCGGCTCCGAGGGCACGCTCGCGATTTTCACCGAGGCGACGCTTAAACTGTCGCCGCTGCCCGCGGCAAAACGCACGATGCAGGCCGTCTACGCAACGGTGCACGCGGCCGCAGAGGCCGTTTCACGCATCATGGCGCAGCCGGCGACGCCCTGCGCGCTGGAATTCATCGACGGCAGCGCGATAGAGATGATACGTGCATATTCACAAGCCGAATTGCCGCGCGGCGCCGGTGCGCTGTTGATGATCGAGGTCGACGGCATGACGGAGGCGGTCGACGCCGAGGCGGCGGCGGTTCGCGCCGCGGCCTCGCTGCCCGGGCTGATCGCGTTCAAGACCGGCGAGACTGCGGACGAGGTCGCGGCCATGTGGGCGACGCGCAAGGCGCTGTCGCCGGCGCTGCGCAAGATCGCGCCGAAGAAGATCAACGAGGACATCGTGGTCCCGGTTTCGTCGATCCCGGCGCTGATTGCTGGACTCGAGGGGCTCGCCGGCGAATTCGGCGTCACGATCGTTAATTTCGGCCATGCCGGAAACGGCAACATTCACGTCAACCTGCTGGTCGATCCGGACGACCCGCGGCAAATGGCGCAGGCGGAACCCTGCCTGTCACGGGTGTTCGACCTGGTGCTGTCGCTGGGCGGCACCTTGTCCGGAGAGCACGGCGTCGGCTACGAGAAACGCAACTTTGTCGACCGCGAGATCGGGCCTGCGGCGATGGAACTGATGCGGGGTATCAAGGCCCTGTTCGATCCGAACGGGCTGCTGAATCCGGGAAAGATGTTCCCGGACGAGCAGGCGGATCCTACTTGACGAGTTGCAGGTGCCGCCGCCCCTTCTTGCGCGGCGGCTTTGGCGACTCCGGTGGATGCGGCGGGCCGGCTTGCGCGGTCGCCCCGTTCTCGCGCTCGAACACCATGCCCTTGCCGTTCTCGCGCGCGTAGATTGCGAGTACGGCCTGCACCGGAATCGTGATGTCGCGGCTCTTGCCGCCGAAGCGCGCGCTGAACGTAATCCAGTCGTTGTCCAGCTGCCAGTGGCTAACCGCGCGCGGACTGATGTTCAGGATGATCTTGCCGTTCTCGATATGCTGCTCGGGGACGCTGGCGCCCGGGTATTCGGCATTGACGAGGACATACGGCGTCAGCCCGTTGTCGGTGATCCATTGATGGATCGCGCGAAAGATATAAGGACGACTTGAGGTCATGTTCACCGGATCGCTCCGTTGCTTCAGATCCTGACCCGCGCGAGCTCCTGCTCGGCTTCCGTGAGGCTGGCCTTGAAACACGGCCGGCTGAAAATGCGTTCGGCATAGCGCAACAGCGGCTTGAGCTGGGACGGCAGCTCGACGCCGAACTGCGGCAGACGCCACAGGATCGGGGCCATGCTGCATTCGATCAGCGCGAACTCGTCGCTCATGAAATAGGGTTTCTTCGCCAGAATAGGCGCGAGCATCGTGAAATCGTCATGCATCATCCTGCGCGCCTTGTCCACCTTGCCCGAGTCGTTGCCGGTCAGGTCGCTGATCAGGCTGTACCAGTCGTTGTCTATGCGGTGCAGCATCATCCGGGTGCGGGCGCGCGAGACCGGATCAACCGGCATCAGCGGAGGATGCGGAAACCGCTCGTCGAGATACTCCATGATGATCATCGAGTCGTAGAGCACGAGATCCCGGTCCACCAGCGTCGGCACCGAACTGTAGGCATTGATGTCGATAAGGTCTTCGGGCGGGTTGTTGATATCGACATCGATGATGTCGGCGGAAATCCCCTTCTCCGCAAGCACGATCCGGACGCGGTGGCTGAAAGCGCAGTCCGCTCTCGAATACAGGGTCATTACAGGCCTTCGGGCGGCAGATATCGCCATTACGATAGATCTCCCCAATATGATTATCGCGGCGCGAGTAAGGCAATATTACCATAATCGCCACAGACCCGTCACAAACGCGCCCTCGCGGGGTCGAGCGCGTTTGATCCCGTGGTGATTCCTGACCGGAGGACTGACCGTGTCTAACGAGTTCGCCCCCCTTGCGAACCGGGGAAAGGCCACAGCGAAACCGCCTCTTCGAGCACGAACACCTTGAAGGCCAGCGCGACCGGTGACAGCCGCTTGCCGCTGCGATGCACGATGTACCACTGCCGCATGATCGGAAACGCCTCGACGTCGAGCACGACCAGCCGTGCGGTCTCGAGCTCGAGCGCCAGCGTGTGCAGCGAGACGATACCGAGGCCGAGCCCGGCCTGTACCGCCTGTTGCACCGCCTCGTTGCTGCGCATCTCCATGCCCGCCGTGAGACGCACGCCTCGCTCCGAAAAGAAACGCTCCATCGCGGTGCGCGTGCCCGATTCCGGTTCGCGAACCACGAAGGTCTCGCCGCGTAGGTCGTTGAGCGACAACGGCTGGCGATCGACCAGCGGATGGTCCGGCGCGGCGATGACGACCAGCGGATTGTCCATGAACGGCTCCGCGACCAGGTCGAGCCCGTCCGGCGGCTGCCCCATGATCACGAGATCGGTCTCATTCTTTTCGAGGTCCTGCAACAGGCCTTCGCGGTTGGTGACGTCGAGGCTTACCTCGAGACGCAAGATGCGCCGGCTGAAGGTCGCGATCAGGTGTGTCGCAAAGGCGTTCGCGGTGCTGGCGACCGCGATATTGAGACGGCCGCGCCGCACACCCCGCATGTCCTCGATCGCCGCACTGGTCTCCGCCAGTTGCTGTGCGACGCTGCGGGCGCACAGGTAGACTTCCCGTCCCGCCTCGGTGAGCCAGATCTTGCGTCCGAGCTGCTCGAACAGCGGGAGACCGGCATTCTCCTCGATCTGCTTGACCTGCATCGAAACAGCAGGCTGGGACAGGTGAAGTTCCTCGGCGGCGCGGGTATAACTGAGGTGGCGCGCGACGGACTCGAAGACCTGGAACTGGCGCAGGGTTACATTCATGGTAAAACCAAGTATATAAGTAGAAACTTATATACTCAATCAAAAATATTGATTTTACATTATGAATAAGCGACCGGATAATCCCTGTCATCACGACGGTTATAGCTGACCGATCCGGGATATCCGGCGCAAGACCGGGCCTGCCGTGACACGAATCGTAATTTCACAACCTTCAAGGAGACCGAACCATGGCAGTCAAGACCTATAAGGCCGGCGTCAAGGATTATCGCGACACCTACTGGATGCCTGAGTACACCCCGCTGGCGACCGACATCCTGGCCTGTTTCAAGATCACGCCGCAGGCCGGTGTGCCCCGTGAAGAGGCCGCCGCCGCCGTCGCCGCCGAATCGTCGACCGGCACCTGGACCACGGTCTGGACCGACCTGCTGACCGACCTCGACTACTACAAGGGCCGTGCCTATGCGATCGAGGACGTGCCGGGCGACGACGACGCCTTCTATGCCTTCATC
>CAZJKV010000060.1:0-12223 GCA_964546765.1 uncultured Chromatiales bacterium | reverse complement strand
GACCTCGGCGGCCTCGAGTTCGAGAAAGCGTCCCTGGCGGACGCGCGCGGGCAGTTGCACGGGGCCGAAGCGGATGCGCTTGAGACGGCTGACCTTGTATCCTGCGGCCTCCCACATCCGGCGCACTTCGCGCTTGCGCCCTTCCTTCAGCACGACGCCGAACCAGCGATTCGCCCCCCGCCCCCCGACCTCGTAGACCGTGCTGAATGCGGCGGGACCGTCTTCGAGTTCGACGCCGCGCTGGAGCCGGTCGATGACCTCCGGCCCGACGTCACCGAGTACTCGGACGAGGTATTCCCTTTCGATGCCGGTCGACGGATGCATCAGGCGATTCGCGAGTTCGCCGTCCGTCGTCAGGAGTATCAGGCCGGTGGTGTTTATATCGAGGCGTCCGATCGCGAGCCAGCGTCCCTGGTGCACGGGCGGCAGGCGATCGAAGATCGTCGGCCTGCCCTGCGGGTCGTCGCGGGTACAGATCTCGCCTTCAGGCTTATGATAGAGGAGGACGCGGCAACCGGTCCCGCTCTCGCGATCGAGCGTGATGCGCCGACCGTCGATCGCGATGACGTCGCCGGGCGAGACGGTGTCGCCGGGGGTCGCGGTCTTGCCGTTGACCGAGATGCGTCCGGCGCGCATCCATTCCTCGATCCGGCGTCGCGACCCATAGCCGAGCCGCGCCAGCGTCTTGTGTACCCGTTCGGTCATCGGCGATCCCCGCCCGCGGGATCAGTGCAGGGCCTGGGCCGGTTCCCGGTTCTTCTGGCCGACGGCCTCATCCTCGCCTTCGTCTTCATCCTCGTCCGCGTCATCGCCGGATAACGACGGATCGAAGCTCAGCGTGACGGCGGCCCGGGCGCCCTGCGCCGCCTCATCGACGGCGGTCTTCACGCCGTCCGCGCCGGCATCGTCTCCGACAAACCCGAGCTCTTCCTGGAGATGATCGAGCGGCTGGATATCGGCGAGCGGCGGCAGCTCGCCGAGGCTCTTCAGGTTGAAATAGTCGAGAAACTTTTTCGTCGTGCCGAACAGCGCCGGTTTGCCGGGGACGTCGCGATGGCCGACGACGCGTATCCATTCGCGCTCGATCAGGGTACGGATGATCTGGGAGCTGACGGTGACGCCGCGGATCTCCTCGATGCCGGCACGTGTGATCGGCTGGCGATAGACGATCAGCGAGAGGGTCTCGAGCAGCGCGCGGGAATAGCGCGGTGCGCGCTCTTCCGTGAGCCGGCTCAGCCACGGGGCGAGTTCGCTGCGCACCTGGAAGCGAAAGCCGCTGCCGACCTGCTTCAATTCCAGCGGACGGTCCTCCCACTCCCCGGCCAGGGTGTCGAGGACGACGCGTATCTCATCGCTTGCGGGCCGTTCGTCCTCGGCGAACAGGGCCTGCAGGCGTTCGATGTTCAGCGGTTCGCCGGCGGAGAGCAGCGCGGCTTCGATGACGGCCTTATACGGCGTCGGCTTCGGTGACATGATGTGGCGCCTTTACATAGATCGGTCCGAATACCTCGCTCTGGATCATTTCGATCAGCGATTCCCTGAGCAATTCGAGGATCGCGAGCAGCGTCACGACGACGCCGCGCCGCCCTTCCTCGATCGTGAACAGCGAGCCGAACTCCATGAACTGCTCGGAATTGACGGACTGGAGGATGCGTGTCATCCGCTCGCGCACCGACAGCGGCTCGAGCAGCACGTGGTGATGGCTGTACATCTCCGCACGCGCCATGACCTGCTGGAAACAGCCGAGCAGCTCGCGCAAATCGACTTGCGGCGGCGGTCGCGTCCGGCGGGTTTCGGGCCCGGCGACAACGACCGGAAAGGTGTCGCGTTCCATGCGCGGCAGCAAGTCGATCGCCTCGGCCGCCTTTTTGAAGCGCTCATACTCCTGCAGGCGACGGATCAGCTCGGCGCGCGGATCGTCCTCGTCCTCGGCGGCCGCGGGACGCGGCAGCAGCATGCGTGACTTGATCTCGGCGAGCATCGCGGCCATGACCAGGTATTCGGCGGCGAGTTCGAGCCGCATCTCTTTCATCAGCTCGATGTAGGTCATGTACTGACGGGTGATCTCGGCGATCGGGATGTCCAGGATGTCGAGATTGTTGCGCTTGATCAGGTACAGCAGCAGGTCGAGCGGTCCCTCGAAGGCCTCGAGAAACACCTCGAGTGCATCAGGCGGGATGTAGAGATCCTGCGGCGCGAACAGGGTCTGCCCCTGCACCACCGCGAAGGGGATCTCTGCCTGGCGGGGCGCAGCCCCGGTTTCGATCGGTGTCTCGGCCATGGGTCTACATCATATCAACTAATCCGACCGCCTGGCGCACTTCTTCCATCGTGTCCCCGGCGACCTCGCGTGCCTGCTTGCTGCCTTCGGTCAGGATATTTCGCACCATCGCGGGGTTGGCGATGTATTCCTCGGCGCGCTCGCGGATCGGCGCGAGTTCGGCCTGTACCGCATCGATGATCCCCTGCTTGCACTCGAGGCAGCCGATGGTCGCACCGCGGCAGCCCCGCATGACCTGGTCACGGGCCGTCTCGTCCGAATAGATCTTGTGGAATTCCCAGACCGGGCACTTCAGAGGATCCCCCGGATCGCTGCGACGGACCCGGGCCGGATCGGTCGGCATGGTGCGGAATTTCTTCTCGATGGACTCGGGCGCCTCGCGCAACGCGATAGTGTTGCCGTAGGATTTGGACATCTTCTGGCCGTCGAGGCCGGGCATCTTCGGGGTCTGTGTCAGCAGGGCCTGCGGCTCGGGCAGGATGACCCGTCCCTCGCCTTCGAGATAGCCGAACAGGCGTTCGCGGTCGCCGAGAGTGATATTCTGCTGGCCTTCGAGCAACGCGCGCGCCTTCTCCAGCGCCTCGTGATCACCTTTTTCCTGATATTGCTTTCGTAAGCCTTCATATATCTTGGCATTTTTCTTTCCTATTTTTCGGATCGCCTGTTCGGCGCGGGCAATGAAATCAGGCTCGCGGCCATACAGGTGGTTGAAGCGGCGGGCAACTTCGCGGGTGAGTTCGATATGCGCGACCTGGTCCTCACCGACCGGGACGAGACCGGCGCGGTAGATCAGGATGTCGGCACTCTGCAGCAACGGGTAGCCGAGGAAGCCGTAGGTGCCGAGGTCGCGGTCGCGCAGCTTCTCCTGCTGGTCCTTGTAGCTCGGCACGCGCTCGAGCCAGCCGAGCGGCGTGATCATCGACAGCAGCAGGTGCAGTTCGGCGTGCTCGGGGACCTGCGACTGGACGAATATGTGGGCGCTGCCGGGATTGATGCCGGCGGCGAGCCAGTCGATGACCATGTTCCAGCAGCTGTCGGCGATGATGTCCTTGTTTTCGTATTCGGTCGTCAGCGCGTGCCAGTCGGCGACGAAGAAGAAACACTCGTACTCGTGCTGGAGCTTGAGCCAGTTCTTCAGGACGCCGTGGAAGTGGCCGAGGTGCAACGCGCCGGTCGGTCGCATCCCGGACAGGACGCGCTTGGTGGTCATGGAAGAGGTGATCAAGCAGTCAGTCCTTGAGTTGATATGGTAGTGCGGAAGTCGACCGGGCTCGCGTGACGGGACACGCTGTGAATACGTCCCTGTACGCTCGACGGCCGCATCCCTGCGGCCGACGGTCCCGTCACGCGAGCCCGGTCGACTTCTGGAATTTCAGCAGTGATACCGGATCGCGCCCGATTCCCGTTCATATGATGACCCGTAATACTGTTTGAAAAAAGCCCGGGGTTACGTCGCTGAAATAGAACAGCAGGCCGAAGAAGGCGGCGAGCAGCGGCCACATGATCTTGCCGAGGATCTGGGTCACGAACAGTACCAGCAGGATGATCAGGCCGTAGGGTTCGAGTCGGCTGTACTGCCAGGCGAGCGGGCCCGGCAACAGGCTCGCGACGACGCGGCTGCCGTCGAGCGGCGGCAGCGGGAGCAGGTTCAGGATCATCAGGATCGCGTTGATGAAGATGCCGGCGACGGCCATGTAGACCAGCGGCTGGGCTATGGTCGCGTTGCCGTCCATCAGGGCCATGGCGATCTGCATCACGACCAGCCAGAAGGCGGCCATCAACAGGTTCGCCATCGGGCCGGCGAGCGCGACCAGGGCCATGTCGCGTTTTGGATGCTTGAGGTTTTCCCAGGTGACCGGTACCGGCTTGGCCCAGCCGAAGATGAAGCCGCCGATCGCGAGCAGCAGGCCCGGCACCAGCAGCGTGCCGATCGGGTCGATGTGCTTGACCGGGTTCAGGGTCAGGCGGCCGAGCATCATCGCGGTGCGGTCGCCGAGCTTGAGAGCCATCCAGCCATGGGCCACTTCATGGACGGTGATCGCCAGCAGCGCCGGGACTACCCAGACCGCCAGCTTCTGTATCAGGTCGAGTTGCTCCATCGAGGGTCGCCATTATACCCGTTTTACCACGCCCGCGACGGCGCTGACCTTTACTTGATAATTTTAATTATATAAATGTTCTATCGTTATGTAATAAAAGAAGTATCGCCCTTGCCTTGTCTGACGACATGCGGGGTTTCCCCGGTCAGGTCGATGATCGATGTCGGTTCGCAGCCGCCGTTGCCGGCGTCGATGATGACGTCGACCTGGCTGCCCAGCCGGTCACTGATGTCCCCCGGATCGGTCAGCGGGAGGTCGTCGCCAGGGATGATCAGGGTGACGCTCATCAGGGGTTCGCCGAGGACCTCGAGCAGCATGCGCACGATCGGATGGTCGGGTACGCGCAGTCCGATGGTGCGACGCTTGGGGTTTTGCAGGCGGCGCGGGACCTCCCGGCTGGCGGTGAGGATCGCCGTGTACGGACCGGGGGTCAGCAGCTTGAGCAGGCGATATTCCCGGTTGCCGACCTTCGCATAGGTCGCGATGTCTGAGAGATCGCGGCAGACCAGCGTGAAGTCGTGATCGGTGCCGAGTTTGCGGATGCGCCGCACCCGCTCCATCGCGGCCTTGTCGCCGATCTGGCAACCGATCGCGTAACAGGAATCGGTCGGGTAGACGATGAGCCCGCCCTGGCGGACGATTGCGGCCGCCTGACTAATCAGCCTGGGCTGCGGGTTGTCCGGGTGAATGCTCAGGTATTGCATGTCGTCGATGAGCGATGTCGTTTGTCCGCGGCCGCGACCGGCCAGTCATACCAGACCGGCACGCACTCGGACGGCAGCGGCGGCAGACGCCCCAGTTCCGCCCACACTGCGTCCGGTGCGTGAAAATCCGATCCGACGGACGCAAGCAGTCCGGCGTCGCGTGCCTGCCGGGCGAGATCACGGGTCTGCTCCGGGTTCTGCCAGCCGGAGATGACCTCGATCGCGACCCCGCCCGTTGCGCGAAACTCGGTGAGGAAACGCCGTAGCGCGGTCCGGCTCAGGCCGTAACGAGCCGGATGCGCCAGCACGGCCTGCCCCCCCGCCGCCCGACTCCAGGACAGGGCGGTCTCCAGGGTGGCCCAGCGACAGGGTATATGACAGCGGCCGCCCCGTCCGAGAAAGCGCTTGAAGGCCTGTCGGGCATGCCGTGCGTAACCGTTCTCGACCAGGAAGCGGGCAAAGTGATTACGGCCGGGCGCGGCCATCCCGGCATGGCGCGCGGCACCGGCCAGGCTGCCGGGGATACCGAGACTGTCGAGCTTTGCAGCGATTCGCTCCGCGCGCTCGATCCGGAGCGAGCGCTGCGCTGCGAGCCCCGCCTGCAACTCGGGACAGGTCGGGTCGATCCCGAGGGCGACGATATGAATCAGCTGATCCTGCCAGCTCACCGAGATCTCCACCCCGTCGATCAGCGTGACCCCGGCTGCATCCGCGGCCCGCCGCGCCTCCCCGAGGCCGTCCGTGCTATCATGGTCCGTCAGGGCGAGCACATCGACCCCGTGCGCCCGGGCGCGCGCGAGCAGTGCCGACGGCGACAGCAACCCATCGGAATGGTCAGAGTGACTGTGCAGGTCGAAACAGAAATCTGCGCGGTTTTGCAGCGGGGCGGCGTCCATAGTTGAACTCATTGTAATATATAAAAAATACGCAACATACCCCGGACACTGAATGTTTTATGCGTTGATCTGCGAAGACTCGGAGGACAGCCTTGGGCTGCGCCGCGTCCACCGCCCCGACCACCTCGTCCGCCTGCGCGCCCTCAAGGACGAAGGCAGACTGCTGCTCGCAGGACCCCATCCGGCGCTGGACTGTGAGGATCCCGGCGACGCAGGCTTTACCGGCAGCCTCATCGTCGCGGAATTCCCGTCACTCGAAGCCGCCCGGGAATGGGCGGTGATGGATCCTTTTTCCCGCTTTGGTGTCTACAGAAATGTGACCGTGAAGCCGTTTCGCAAGGCGCTGCCCTGAATGGGACGCCTCCGGGCACGGACCTGCGATCAGGGCCGGGGCTGAAGACTGACAGACCGGCCGGGACGCACCGGCCCTCGATGAACCGTTTCTGGAAAATGCTTATGATGAATCACCGCAACAATATTCTGCTCTCCGCCTCGATGGTCCTGGCGCTGCTCGTATCAGGCCTGACATTCGCACAACCCGGCGCAGCAACCGAACGCGCCCAGGTCATAGCGGTCGTCAACGGCGTGGAACTGACCCAGGCCGACTTCATCGCCTTCGTCAATACGCGCATCGGCGAACAGGCCAGGCACGTCAAGCTGAACCAGCAGCAGCTCAGCATCCTGCTGAGTGAATACATCAACCGCGAGCTGATCTACCAGGATGCGGTCAAGCAGGGTATCGAAAACGCGCCGGAAGTCGCGACCGCGATCGCGAACCAGCGCCGCAATATCATCGCCAGCTTCGCCGTCCGGCAACTGGTCGAACAACCTATCCCGAACGAGGAACTCGAGCGCGTATACAAGCAGCTGATGGCCAAGCCGACCCGCGAATATCGCGCCCGGCATATCCTGCTCGGCTCGGAGCAACGCGCACGCGAATTGATCAGCGCGCTGGAAAAAGGCGAGGCCTTCGACCGGCTCGCGAAAGAGAATTCGATGGATGCGACCGCCGACCAGGGCGGCGAGCTCGGGTGGGTGTCGACCGAGCAGATGGCCGAACCGCTGCGCGCCGCGATGGCGGATATGCGCAAGGGCTCGTGGAGCCGAAGCCCGGTCAAGTCCGATTTCGGCTGGCATATCCTGCGGGTCGAGGATACGCGCATCATCCCGCCACCGCCGTTCGATGAAGTGAAGGACGAACTGGTACGGCGCCTGCATAACCGCAACATATCCGAACATATCGCGAATCTTCGCAACAGCAGCGAGATCGAGATTCGTCAGTCGCAGTAACCATCCGGGTTCAAGGTAGTTCAGGCCACGCCTGCTCCGGGCGCTCGCCGGTCAGGTGTTCCAGAAACTCGACGATGTCCGCGACCTGGCGGTCGTCGGGCACGTGCAGGAACTGGGTCTTCGCCATCACCCGCACCGCTTCGTCCAGCTCTGCTACCGCGCCGTTGTGGAAATAAGGGGCGGTCAGCGCGATATTGCGCAGCGTCGGCACCCGCCACAGATATTTGTGTTCCTCGCGGCCATCGATATGGAAACGACCCATGTCGTCCGACAGCAGGTCGTATATTTCGTCATAGCGGGTCCCGCCGTGATTCGGGAACAGCTCATAGAATCCCTCTCCCATCTCCAGCGCAAGTCCCGGTGCCGGTCCCGACAGGTTGACCCAGAAATGGCAGGCCGCGCAGCCGTTGTCTGTGAACTCGCGCAGCCCGCGCCGCGCTGCGACCGACAGGGCATCCTCGTCGCCCTTCAGGTAGCGGTCGAACGGGGCGTTCGGTGTTACCAGCGTGCGCAGGTAGCTCGCGAGCGCCATCGCGACCTGCCCGTGGCTGATGCCCCGGCTGCGCGGAAACGCGGCCGCGAAACGTTCGCGATATCCGGCAACCGCCTCCAGCCGTCCGACCACGGTCGCCTCGTTCGGCATCGCCATGACGGTCGCGTCGCGCAGATGCACGGCGATCGCCGCCTCCAGCGAATCCGCGCGGCCGTCCTGGAAATAGACCGATTGAAACGCGACGTTCCACAGCGTCGGCGCATTGCGCCGACCAGGCTGGCCGAGCGCGCCGACCGAGACCCGCTGCCCGTCGTCTCCCCCGGCGAAGACGTCGTGGCAGACGTTGCAGTTCAGCACGCCGGTGAACGACAAGCGCGGGTCGAAATACAGCGCATGGCCGAGCGCGATCTTTTCGGGTGTCTGGCGATTGTCCGCCGGTATCGGCGGTGTCGCGGGCAAGGGCTGGAACGGCTCGAAGGCGAGGGTCGGGGCCGCAAGACCGCAGTATGTCAACGCATGGCAGGCGACAATCAGCGCCCGCAGGATCCTGGATGACTGCAAGGCCTCCCCCCGACCACTATTAATATCTACTAGATCAGATCCAGCGTGCGCGCTTCGTCGCAGGCGGTCACACGTTCCACTGCCACGCGCCATGCCGGATCCCGGCGCAGGCCCGTGTAATCGGCTGCCTGCCGTCCATGCATGCGCGCGAGACGCAGACGCGACGCGGGCCGGCTCCAGTCGCCCAGTCCGTCGACCACCCGTGCGGCGTTGTCGACGCCGCGGCAGACCAGCACCATGTCGCAACCTGCACGCAGTGCCCACTGTGCCCGGTCGGTGAGGTCCCCGGCAAGGTTCGCGCCCTCCATCAGGAGGTCGTCGCTGAAGATCACCCCCTGGAAACCGAGCCGGCCGCGCAGGATCTCATCAAGCCAGCGCTGCGAGAACCCCGCCGGCCGCTGGTCAACTTCCGGATACAGCACATGCGCGGCCATGATGCCCTCGATGCCGTCCGCGACCAGGCGTTCGAACGGCACCAGGTCCTCCGCCGCAAGTTCATTGTAGGTGCGGGTATCGACTGGCAATTCGTGATGCGAATCCTCGCGCACCGAGCCATGACCCGGGAAGTGCTTGCCGGTCGCGGCCATCCCCGCCCGCTTCATGCCGAGCGCATAGTGATGGGCGAGTTCTGCGACGACGCGGGGATCGGCGTGGAAGGCGCGATCGCCGATCACGCTGCTGACCCCGCGGTCGAGATCGAGCACCGGCGCGAAACCCAGGTCCACGCCGACTGCGAGCAATTCCGCGGCCATGAGCCAGCCGGCCAGTTCGGCAAGCTGCCGCGCGTCCGCCGCGGACCGTTCGTAACAGCGCCCGAACTGCGCGATCGCCGGCAGTGGCGTGAAGCCTGCGCGGAAGCGCTGTACGCGTCCGCCCTCCTGGTCGACCGCGATCAGCAGGGGCGGGTCGCGCAGGGCATGAATGCTGCGGGTAAGTTCCGTGAGCTGTTCGACGGACTCGTAGTTACGGGTGAACAGGATCGCACCGCCGACCTGCGGATCGCGCAACAACGCCACCTCGTCGTCGTCGAGGGCCAGGCCCTCTATTCCCATCATCACCGGCCCCAGCGACATCTCATCTCCTGTCTGTCCGCACATCGAGTCGGTCGCGCAGCCAGTCACCGAGCATGTTAACCGCGAGCACGACCAGCATCAACGCGAGCCCCGGCACCAGAACCATGTGCGGGGCGATCAGCAGGTAGCGGCCGCTGTCGCGTATCATGCTGCCCCAGGACGGCGTCGGCGGCTGGATGCCGAGGCCAAGAAACGACAGCCCGGCCTCTGCGATGACGACCGCGGCGATGCCGAAGGTCGCC
The DNA here is from genome assembly GCA_964546765.1 of uncultured Chromatiales bacterium. Lineage (GTDB taxonomy): Bacteria > Pseudomonadota > Gammaproteobacteria > SZUA-140 > SZUA-140 > JAITWN01. Next base: position 2,584 of record CAZJKV010000060.1, on the reverse strand, counting down.
TCTACGATCAGCGGCGCGCTGATCAGGGGCAGGAGATGGCGGAACAGGATACGCGGCGTGCCGGCGCCGAGCGCGATCGCCGCCTGAACATGTTCACGGTCGCGGGTCGCCAGCACCTGGGCGCGGGTGAGCCGCGCGAAGCCGACCCAGCCGACCGCGGCCAGCGCGATGACGACGTTGCCGAGACCGGCGCCGAGGATGCCGGCCAGTGCGATCGCTAGCAGGATACCGGGAAAGGCGAGGAAGACGTCGATGATACGGGTCACGACATGATCGATCCAGCCGCCATGCCAGGCGCTGAGGGCACCGACAACCGTGCCGACGAGCGCGGAGATCGTCACGACAAAGGCCGCGACGAAGAACGAATAACGCGCGCCGACGACGACCCGGTCCCACAACGGCCGTCCAAGGTCGTCGTAGCCAAACCATCCAGCCGTGCCCGGCGGCTCCAGAATCAACGCGAGATCGATCTCCTCGGGCCGCAGCGGCAGCAGTATGCCGGCGCAGGCGAGCAAGGCCCATACCGCGACGATCACGAACGCGAACCAGAACCTCATCGCGCCGCACCCTGCAGGCGCACGCGCGGATCGAGCCACGCATAGGCGAGATCGGTCAGTGTGTTGACCATCACGTAGGAAACGCTGATCAGCAATACGCAGGCCTGCACGACCGGATAGTCGCGCCGGTGAATGGATTCGATCGTCAGCTGGCCGATGCCGGGCCATGAGAACACGATCTCGGTGATCACGGTGCCGCCGAGCAGCGCGCCGAGTTGCAGCCCGAGCAGCGTGATCACCGGCAACAATGCATTGCGCAGGGCATGTTTGAAGACGACCGTGGGCCACGGCAGTCCCTTGGCGCGCGCGGTGCGGATATAGTCCTCCCCGAGCGTCTCCAGCAGCGTCGCGCGTATCATTCGCGACAGGATCGCGGCCAGCGCAGTGCCGAGCGTCAGCGCCGGCAGGACGATCGACCCGGCCTCCTCCCGACCGCTGACCGGCAGCCATCCGAGCCACAGCGCAAACACCAGTATCAGGAGCGGCCCCATCAAGAAGTTCGGGATCGAGATGCCGAGCATCGAGAACATCATCGCGCCGCCGTCCCACGGCGTGTTGCTGCGCACCGCGGCGAGCACACCGAGCGGCACAGCGATCAGCAGCGCGACCAGCAGGCCGGCGAGCGCGAGTTCGATCGTCGCCGGCAGGCGCTCAAGCATCATGTCGGCGATCGGCCGGCGCGAATAAAGCGACTGGCCGAGATCGAAACTCAGCAGGCCGCGATAATACTCGAGCATCTGCACGTACAGCGGCTGGTCGAGGCCCAGCGCGCGCCGCAGGGCCTCGCGGTCGGCGGCCTGACTGCCTTCTCCGAGCATGACCTCGACCGGATCGCCGGGAATCAAGTGGATCAGCAGGAACACCAGCGCGGACACGCCGAGCACGACCAGCGCGGCACTCGCAAGTCGCGACAGCAGGAAACTAGCCATGGATCATCACCTGCGTCCCCTCGTCGACGAGATCGAACAGCTCGACCACATCGCGATTGCGCATCCGTATGCAACCATGGGAACCCGGCGCGCCCATCGCGACGTCGGCCGGCGCGCCATGGATATAGATATAGCGCGACTCCGTATCGACATCGCCGCCGAGATTGCGCCCGGGCTCGCAACCCCTGAGCCACAGGATGCGGGTCAGTATCCAGTCACGCCCGGGTGCGCCGGCGGCGAGTTCGGGCGACCAGATTTCACCGCTCGGTCTGCGCCCGACGAATACCGCATTCTCCGGGCTGCCGGCGCCGATCTTGCGGCATATCTCGTGATGTCCGCGCGGGGTGCACTCGCTGCCGCAGCGTTCTCCCGGCCCGTTCACCGCAGTCGACACCGGATATTCACGAAGCGTCCGCTCGCCTTCGCGCAACCGCAGAGACTGCGATCCGAGATCGACCTCGATGATCCGCTCGGGACTGTCACTGCCCATCCAGCGCACCTCTCGTTACCAGGGCCAGGCTGTCGTAATTCCCGTCGGCGGCGATACGGTATCCGCGGATGTCGCGCCGCGCGACGAACACATGGTCCTCGTACCACAGCGGGACATAGGGTAGTGCCTCGAGCAGGTGCGCCTGCAAGCGGCGCAGCGGCGCTCGCTGCGCATCGATCGTCGGGGCGGTCTCGGCCTCCTCGATCAGGCGGTCGGCCGTCGCGCTGACGAAAAACCCGCGGTTTGCGCCGACCGGCGGCTGCGACTCGCTGTGGAAGGCGTAGCGGAAGATCTCCGGGAGCTTGATCCCGACCCACATCAGGCTGTACATCTGGAAGCGTCCCGCGCGGATATCTCCATAGAAAGTGCCCCAGTCATAGCTGCGCAGCTCGACCTCGAAACCGGCCGCGGACAACTGGTGCTGGATGATCGTCGCGAGGCGCAGGCGAAACGGATCGGTCGATGTCGTGTAGACGATACGCGGCGGCGCGCCGTTCGCGTAGCCGGCCTGCGCGAGCAGGCGGCGCGCCTCGGCCGGATCATGGGGGATGTCCGCGAGCGCGAGCAGGCGGCGCGCCTCGGCCGGATCATGGGGGATGTCCGCGAGC
>CAZJKV010000059.1:0-12300 GCA_964546765.1 uncultured Chromatiales bacterium | reverse complement strand
CAGCCGCAGGTGCGCGAGGCGCTAACGCGAGCGCGCAGCTTTCTCGGGCTGGCGGCGCTGGTCAGCGTGCTGCTCGCCGGCGTCGCGGTCGCGATGTCGACGCGGCGTTACATGGCGCGGCATCTCGACGGTTGCGCGGTGATGCGCTGTCTTGGCGCGCGTCAATGGCAGATCCTGCGACTCTTTGCGCTGCAGTTGCTGTGGCTCGGCCTGCTTTCCGCGGCCGTCGGCTGCGCGCTCGGCTGGCTCGCGCAGTTCGGGCTCGAGCGGGTGCTCGGGGAGATGGTGCGCATGTCGCTGCCGCCGCCGTCGTTCCGGCCGGTCGTTCTGGGGCTGATGACCGCGCTGATCACGCTGCTCGGTTTCGCCCTGCCGCCGCTGCTGCACCTGAAAAACGTGCCGGCGCTACGGGTGCTGCGACGTGAACTCGGCGGCGTCTCGGGCGCCGGCATGTTTGTCTATGCAGGAGGCGTGGCCGCGATGACGGTGCTGATACTGTGGCACACAGGGGATCCGCGTCTCGCCTTCACGATCCTGATCGGCGCCGCCGGCGCTCTCGGCGCACTGTCGCTGGTCACCTGGGGCATGATCATGCTGCTGCGTCGCCTGCGTCCCGTGCTCGGTGCGCGCTGGCGATTCAGCCTGCTCAGTCTGACGCAGCGCTCGGGGACCGCGGTGATCCAGGTCATGGCATTCGGACTCGGCATCACGGTATTGCTGTTGCTGCTCGTGGTGCGCGGCGACATTATCGACGCCTGGGAGAGCAGCCTGCCGGCGGACGCGCCGAACCGTTTCCTGATAAATATCCAGCCGGACCAGGTCGGTGACCTCGAACGTTTCTTTGCGGCACGCCAGGACCGGATTCCCGAGATATATCCGATGGTGCGCGGCCGGCTGGTCGCGATCGGCGCCACGCGCATCGATCCCGAGGATTACGCCGATGATCGCGCACGGCGCCTGGCGAGGCGCGAGTTCAACCTGTCGTGGGCGGAGCGGATGCAGGACGACAATCGTCTCGTCGCCGGACAATGGTGGACCGGCGAGCAGCATGGCGATGCGATCGTGTCGGTTGAAAAGGGGCTGGCCGATACGCTCGGAATCCGGATGGGCGACCGCCTGGTCTTCGACATCGGCGGCAACGAAACCGAGGTCGAGGTCACGAGCCTGCGCGAGGTCGAATGGGACAGCTTCCGTGCGAATTTCTTTGTGCTGGCGCCACCCGGCGTCTTCGATGATGCGCCGGCGCAGTACATCAGCAGCATTCATGTGCCACCCTCGCGGCATGCTGTCCTGAACGAACTGGTGCGTGCATTTCCGAACATCACCGTCATCGATATCGCGGCGATCATGGACCAGGTGCGACTGATCATGGATCGGGTCGCGAGCGCGGTAGAGTACGTTTTTCTGTTCACGCTGGTCTCCGGCCTGCTGGTCATGTATGCGGCGGTATACGCGACGCTCGACGAACGCATCCGCGAGACGGTGCTGTTGCGGACGCTGGGTGCGTCCCGGACGCAACTCATGCGCGGCCTCGCGGCGGAGTTCGCGACTCTCGGCCTGCTGGCGGGCCTGGTCGCCGCGACGACCGCAAGCCTGCTCGGCTGGCTGCTTTCGACCCGGGTGTTCGCGCTCGAGTATTCGCCGAGCCCCGGCTTGTGGCTGATCGGCCTGCTCGTCGGGGTGGTCGGCGTCGGCGCCGCCGGGGTGCTGGGGACGCGATTCATCCTGAGTTCTCCACCGATCAGGTCGCTGAGGGAGGCCTTGTAGTTCGGTGGCGATTTCCTTTAGACGAAAGCGCCGGGCTGGATTAAACTAGCCCTCATGACTGGTTTCGTCCGGTTTCGACAATACGGTTACGCGCTGATCGCGCTGTTGCTGCTGTCGGCTGCGGCCTCGTCCGTATCGGCCCGCGACTGGGCCGACAGGCCCTGGCTGAACAAGGCCGGACCCCTGCCCGGAGACGGCCGGACGATCCGCATCGGCACCGCGCACGGCACGAGCTTCATCGCCTATGTGAACGGACCGGAAGACGCTGATACCGGCGTGCTGCTGATCCATGACCGCTGGGGCATCAACCGGCATGTAACGGCCTGGGCCGACAGTCTCGCCGGCCAGGGATACCGGGTGCTCGCGGTCGATCTCTACGACGGCCGCGAGGTGCAGAAGGAGGCGATGGCGGATTTTGTCTGGCGCCAGATCGATCCGGTATGGATCGAGGCGAATCTCGACGCCGCGCTGCGCTTCCTCGGCCAGCGCCAGGACCGCATAGCGGTGTCGGCCTGGGGCAAGGGGATCAGGCCGGCGCTCGAACTCGTGGGGCGCACGTCCGGGCAGGTCGCGGCGCTCGCGCTCTATCCCGATCCGGCGACGCTCGGGTTGACGGAGTCACTGCTGTGGCTGCCGGCCACCGTCTTCACACACCCGGTCGATCGCAGCCCGGTACACCTGCGCAGCGACCGGAAGACAGCGCAGATCACCGAAGAGGCCCTGGAGGCGACCCGCGTATTTCTGTCCGGCCGCTGAGTGCCGCGCGCACCCGGTGACCCTGCTTCCCGCTGGCCGCGCGTAACAGTCTGTCGAGAGAATCTCCACAGCTTTCAGTCGCTTCCCCTATCTTTCGCGACATAAAATTATTACAATGTGCGTTTCCTTCGAATACAGCGACCATCCGCGCGGCGGGCGGGGCGTTGCGCTGAACAGGGGCTGGGTGGCGTGGAACTGACAGGTGCGGAAATCGTGGTGCGTTTCCTGCGGGACGAGGGCGTCAAGCACGTCTTCGGTTATCCGGGCGGCGCGGTGCTGCATATCTACGACGAATTGTACAAGCAGGAAGAGGTCGAGCACATCCTGGTCCGCCACGAGCAGGGGGCGACCCATGCCGCCGACGGCTACGCACGCGCGACCGGAAAGCCCGGCGTCGCGCTGGTGACCTCAGGCCCCGGGGCGACCAATGCGGTCACCGGGATTGCGACTGCCTACATGGATTCGATCCCGCTGGTCGTGCTGACCGGCCAGGTGCCGACTCACCTGATCGGTAACGACGCGTTTCAGGAGTGCGATTCGGTCGGCATCACGCGCCCGTGCGTCAAGCACAACTTCCTGGTCAAGCACGTCGATGATCTCGCGATCACGCTGAAGAAGGCCTTCTACATCGCGACGACCGGACGGCCCGGCCCGGTCGTCGTCGACATCCCGAAGGACGTGACCGCCCATCGAACCAATTATGTTTGGCCGGAGTCCGTCAGCCTCCGTTCCTACAATCCGGTGGTCAAGGGGCATAGCGGCCAGATCCGGCGCGCGGTGAAACTGATGGCGTCTGCCGGGCGGCCGATGGTCTACACTGGCGGTGGCGTCGTGCTGGGCAATGCCTCGGAGCAGTTGACCGAACTGGTTCGCCTGATGGGTTTCCCGATCACGAACACTTTGATGGGGCTTGGCGCCTACCCGGCGACCGACAGTCAGTTCGTCGGCATGCTCGGCATGCACGGTACCTACGAGGCCAACATGGCAATGCACGGTTGCGACGTGCTGGTCGCGATCGGGGCCCGTTTCGACGACCGCGTCACAGGCAACATCGAGAAGTTTTGCCCGACTGCGAAGATCATCCATGTCGACATCGACCCCGCGTCGATCTCGAAGAACGTCAAGGTCGATGTGCCGATCGTCGGTTCGGTCAGTAATGTCCTGCAGGAGATGCTCCAGGTGATCCGCGACGAAGGTCTCAAGCCGGACGCGGAGGGGCTCGCGAAGTGGTGGAAACAGATCGATGAATGGCGCGCGACCAATTGCCTGCGCTACGAACAGGGCGCCGACATCATCAAGCCCCAGTATGTACTCGAGGAACTCTATCGTGTCACGCGCGGCGACGCCTACGTGACTTCGGACGTAGGCCAGCACCAGATGTGGGCCGCGCAATTCTACAAGTTCGACAAGCCCCGGCGCTGGATCAACTCCGGCGGTCTCGGCACAATGGGGTTCGGATTGCCGGCCGCGATGGGCGTGCAGCTCGCATTTCCGGACGCAACCGTCGCCTGCGTTACCGGCGAGGGCAGCATACAGATGTGCATACAGGAGCTGTCGACCTGCCTGCAGTACCGACTGCCGGTAAAGATAGTCAATCTGAACAACCGCTACCTCGGCATGGTCCGGCAATGGCAGGAGTTCTTCTACCAGGGACGTTATGCGATGTCCTACATGGACGCGTTGCCCGATTTCGTCAAACTTGCCGAGGCGTACGGACATGTCGGCATTTATATCGACAAGCCGGCCGACGTGACGGCCGCACTGGAGGAGGCGATGAAGATCCGCGATCGGGTCGTGTTCATGGACTTCATCACCGACCAGAACGAGAACGTGTATCCGATGATCCCGGCCGGCGCCGGGCTCAACGAGATGATCCTGGTTTAGGGCCATGCGTCACATCATATCGATACTGATGGAAAACGAGGCCGGCGCCCTGTCCAGGGTCGCGGGCCTGTTTTCAGCACGCGGCTATAACATCGAGTCACTGACCGTCGCGCCGACCGAGGATCCGACGATCTCGCGCATGACCCTGGTCACCAGCGGTTCGGAGGAGATCATCGAGCAGATCACCAAGCAGCTGAACAAGCTGGTCGACGTGATCAAGCTGCTCGACCTGACCGAAGGCGCCCATATCGAGCGCGAGATGATGCTGATCAAGGTCAGGGCCGAGGATCACGAACGCGATGAGGTCATGCGTCTCACCGAGATCTTCCGTGGCCGGGTCATCGACGTCGGCAACAGGAGTTATACGATCGAGCTGACCGGCACCGGCGAGAAGCTCGATGCCTTCATCGCCGCGGTCGGCGGTATCACGATCATCGAAACCGTACGCTCGGGGGCCACCGGCATCGCGCGCGGAGAAAAGAGTCTCAGTCTGTAAACAGCGATAAAGAGGAATGTTCCGGCATGAAGATTTTCTATGACAAGGACGCCGATCTGTCGATTGTGCGCGGTATACGCGTCGCGATCCTCGGTTACGGCTCGCAGGGCCACGCCCACGCCAACAACCTCAAGGACTCCGGCGTCAATGTCGTAGTAGGCCTGCGCGAGGGATCGTCCTCGGAGGCGAAGGCGAAGAAGTCAGGCCTCGAGGTCAGATCGGTCAAACAGGCGGTCGAGGGCGCGGATCTGGTCATGGTGCTGGTGCCGGACGAGCACCAGGCGCGGCTGTATCGCGACGTCATTGCGCCCGGGATCAAGCAGGGCGCGGTGCTTGCCTTCGCGCACGGCTTCAATATCCATTACGGACAGATCGAGCCGCGCGCGGACCTCGACGTCATCATGATCGCGCCGAAGGGCCCCGGTCACCTGGTGCGATCGACCTATACCCAGGGCGGCGGCGTTCCGAGCCTGATCGCGGTCTACCAGGATGCAAGCGGCAAGGCGCGCGACATCGCGTTGTCCTACGCCAGCGCCAATGGCGGCGGCCGTGCCGGCATCATCGAGACCAATTTCCGCGAAGAGACCGAGACCGACCTGTTCGGCGAGCAGGCCGTGCTGTGCGGCGGCGCAACCGCGCTGGTGCAAGCCGGTTTCGAGACCCTGATCGAGGCCGGATATGCGCCCGAGATGGCGTACTTCGAGTGCCTGCATGAACTCAAGCTGATCGTCGACCTTATGTACGAGGGCGGCATCGCGAATATGCGTTATTCGATTTCGAACACGGCAGAGTACGGCGACCTGACGCGCGGACCCCGGATCATTACCGACGAGACGCGCGCGGAGATGCGGCGCATCCTCAAGGAGGTTCAGGACGGTCGCTTCGCCCGCGAGTTCATCCTCGAAAACCAGGCCGGAGCCGCGACGCTGAAGGCCATGCGTCGTATCAGCCGTGAACACCCGATCGAGGAAGTCGGCGCGAAGCTGCGCGACATGATGCCGTGGATCAAGGCGAACAAGATCGTCGATCGCGACCGGAACTGAGTCAGGAATAACGGCGGCGGCAGCGGTCAGGGCCGATGTTCGAGGGACGGCGTCCTGTTCTCGCCCCGGCAGGCCGGTGGCCGGTCTTTACCCTCGCGGGCCTTGCTGTCGTTGTTCACGTGGTCGCCGGGTTCGCCTGGGCGGTCCCTGCCTGGCTGATGGCGCTGGTCCTCGTCTGGCTGTTCCGCGACCCCGATCGCGAGATACCTCCGGTCCCGCTCGGCGTTGTCAGTCCCGCCGATGGCCGTGTCGTGGCGGCTGGACCGGTGCGTGACGTCTGGCTCGAGCGCGACGCCGTCGGCGTGACGATCCGGATGTGGCGCAGCGGCGTCTTCGTCATGCGCAGCCCGGTCGAAGGCAAGGTACAGAAGATGTGGACCGGTATCACGCAGGACGGCGCCGCGGCGAATGCCGGGTCCGGCGTCGCGTTCTGGCTGCAGACCGATGAAGGCGACGACGTCGTCATCACCGTCAGGACGCCGAGGCGCCTGCTGCGGTCCCGCTGTTATATTCATGCCGGCGAGCGGGTCGGGCAGGGGCAGCGCTGCGGTCTCACCCCGTTCGGCGCGACCGTCGAAGTGCTAATGCCGGCGGGTTCGCGTGTCGAAACAGAGAGCGGGACACGTGTGCAGGCCGGCGCCGACCTCATCGCCACGCTGATGCGCAGGACATGAAAAATGGCATCGATCCGTCAATGAACCAGGAAACCAGGGAAACCAGGCGCCGTCGCGGCATCTACCTGCTGCCGAACCTGTTCACGACAGCGGCGTTGTTCGCGGGGTTCTACGCGATCATCGCCGCCAAGGGCGGGCACTTCGAGGCCGCAGCGGTCGCGATCTTCATCGCGATGATCCTCGATGGTCTCGACGGGCGCATCGCACGCCTGACCAATACCCAGAGCGATTTCGGCGTTCAGTACGACAGCTTGTCCGACATGATCGCCTTCGGGATCGCGCCGGCGCTGGTGATCTACGAATGGTCCCTGTACGACGCCGGCAAGCTCGGATGGCTCGCTGCCTTCATCTACACCGTTGCCGCGGGTTTGCGGCTCGCGCGCTTCAACACCCAGGCGGCGACCGCCGAGAAGGGATATTTCCAGGGGCTCGCCTCGCCGGCGGCCGCTGCGCTGATCGCCGGCATGGTCTGGGTCGGCGCCCGCTACGAGATCGACGGCGCCGACCTTACCGTGGTGACCTCGGTGTTGACCACGATCGCCGGCATCCTGATGGTCAGCAACATCCGCTACAAGAGTTTCAAGGATCTGGACCTCAAGGGAAAGGTGCCGTTTTTCACGATTCTGATCGTGGTGCTGATCTTTGTCTTCATCTCGCTCGAGCCGCCGGTCGTGCTGTTCAGCCTGGCGATGATCTATGCCTTGTCCGGGCCTGCATTGACCCTGTTATATTTGCGCCGCCGGCGCAAGGCGCGCACCGGGGCGAAACCCAGGCAGGAAGATACCGAAGGGCCTGGTGGTCCGGACCCGCAGGGCTGACATCCGGGGGCTTGGCAGTGCTCTGCGAATCGACTATATTCGGGGCATGAACGTCGCCGATTCCGCATCTTCGCTCTACCCGGCCGAACGCCGCGGCGCTGTTGCGCCTGTCCGCGTCCTGCACGTCCTGCGCCTGCTGCTGCCCTAGCGGCAGACACCCCCCATACCCCACGATCATTGTTTCCCCTGACCCGGACCTCCGGGGTGCTGTTTCGCATCCACGAGACGGTCGGGTACACTGAATACAGGACAGGAGCTTCGAGATGGGCACCAAAGAAAGACTGGTTATCTTCGATACCACCTTGCGCGACGGCGAACAGAGCCCCGGCGCGTCGATGACCCGCGACGAGAAAGTCAGGATCGCGAAGGCGCTGGAGCGCATGCGGGTCGACGTCATCGAGGCCGGTTTTCCGATCGCGAGCCCCGGCGACTTCGAGGCGGTTCAGGCCGTCGCCCGGGCCGTGACCGAAAGCACGGTCTGCGGCCTTGCGCGTGCACTGGACAAGGACATCGATCGCGCCGCCGAAGCGCTGAAACCGGCCGCGTCGAGCCGCATCCATACCTTCATTGCGACTTCGCCTATCCATATGAAGGCCAAGCTGCGCATGGAACCCGAACAGGTACTCGAGCAGGCGGTGCGCGCGGTAAAACGCGCCCGCAGCCATGCCGACAACGTCGAGTTCTCGCCCGAGGACGCCGGCCGTTCCGACGTCGATTTTCTCTGTCGCGTTATCGAGGCGGTGATCGACGCCGGCGCGAGCACGATCAATATCCCCGATACCGTCGGATACAGCGTCCCGGAGCAGTTTGGCGCATTGATCCGCACGTTGCTGGAGCGTATCCCGAACGCGGACAAGGCGATCTTCTCGGTGCATTGCCACAACGATCTCGGTCTCGCCGTCGCGAACTCGCTCGCCGCGGTCATGAACGGGGCGCGCCAGGTCGAGTGCACGATCAACGGCCTCGGAGAACGTGCCGGCAACGCCGCGCTCGAGGAGATCGTCATGGCGGTGCGCACGCGGCCGGACGTGTTCAGCTGCGAAACCGGTCTCGACACGGCCCAGATAGTCGCCTGCAGCCGTCTGGTGTCCAGCGTGACGGGATTCGCCGTGCAGCCGAACAAGGCGATCGTCGGCGCCAACGCGTTCGCGCACGAGTCCGGTATCCACCAGGACGGGGTGCTGAAGAGCCGCGAGACCTACGAGATCATGCGCGCCGAGGACGTCGGCTGGACGACCAACCGCATGGTGCTCGGCAAGCATTCCGGCCGCAACGCCTTCGGTTCCCGCCTGCGCGAGCTCGGCATCTCGTTTGCGTCCGAGGCGGAACTGAACGAGGCCTTCGCGCGCTTCAAGGATCTCGCCGACAAGAAGCACGAGATCTACGATGAAGATCTTCACACGCTTGTCTCTGAGGCGAGCGCCGCCGCTGAAGACGAGCGCATTCGGCTCGTCGCGCTGCGGGTGTGTTCCGAAACCGGCGAGACGCCCAAAGCCGAGGTAACGCTGTCGGTCGACGGCGCCGAGCGTCAGGCGATTGCGCAGGGCGACGGACCGGTCGACGCGACCTTCAGGGCGATCGAGTCGATCGCGCAGAGCGGCACAATACTGCAACTCTATTCAGTCAGCAACATCACCGGCGGAACCGATTCCCAAGGCGAGGTCGCGGTGCGCATCGAGCGCGGCGGCCGCATCGTCAACGGCCAGGGTGCCGACACCGACATCATCATCGCGTCGGCCAAGGCCTATATCAACGCGCTGAACAGGATGACCGAACCCGGCGAGCGGGCGCACCCTCAGGTCTGAGTCCTGATTCCGCCCATAACCGTGTCAGGATCGCGATGGTGACGAGCGAAAGGCAGCGGCGGTACCTCGAGGCGATGGGCGTCGAGGCGTGGGTCGAGCGTAATCCTGCATATGCGCTTCCCGATGTCATTCCTGCTGCAAGCGAGGCCGGCGGCGCAACTGAGTCCGCGGCCGCGCTCGACTGGGAGGCGCTGGAGGCGTGCGTCGCGGCTTGCACACTGTGCGAGCTGCATGCGACGCGCACCCGTACCGTGTTCGGTACCGGAAACCGTAATGCCGGCTGGATGATCATCGGTGAGGCGCCGGGCGTAGAGGAAGACCGCATGGGCGAGCCCTTTGTCGGCCGCGCCGGCCTGCTGCTGAACGAGATGCTGTCAGCGCTCGGGCTCAGTCGCGAGGCCGTCTATATTGCGAACATCCTGAAATGTCGGCCGCCCGGCAATCGCGATCCGCGGCCCGAGGAAGCGGCATGCTGTGAACCTTACCTGCGGCGCCAGGTAGCGCTGGTGAATCCGCGCATCATCCTCGCGGTCGGCCGCGTCGCGGCACAAAACCTGCTCAAGACCGGGCGCAAGGTCGGCGAGCTGCGCGGCCATGTCCATCGCTACGCCGACAGCGGAATTCCGCTCGTCGTCACCTATCATCCGGCCTATCTGCTGCGTTCGCCTTACGAAAAGCGCAAGGCCTGGAGTGATCTCTGTCTTGCGATGGAGGTCGCCAATGGTCGTCAGCCTCTCGGATAAGCCCATCTTTCGCGCGATGACCGTGGCGGATCTCCCCGCAGTCATCGCGATCGAGCGCGATGCCTATGATTTCCCGTGGACCGAGGGAATATTCCGCGACTGCATCCGCGCCGGCTATTATTGCTGCTTGATGACGGACGACGGTGATGTCCTCGGCTACAGCATCCTGACTGTCGCGGCCGGCGAGGCCCATGTCCTGAACCTGTGCATCAGGCGCGACCTGCAGGGCCTCGGCCTCGGCAGGCGAATGATGGAGCATCTGTTCGACTATGCGCGCGGCGCGAAGGCCGGATGGATACTGCTCGAAGTCAGGGCGTCGAACCGTACGGCGCTCGCGTTGTACCAGGGGATGGGCTTCCTCGAGATCGGCCTGCGGCGCGGCTACTACCCGGGCAGACATTCGCGCGAGGACGCGATCGTGCTGTCGTGCCCGGTCACGCCAGCTTCCGGTACTTGATGCGGTGCGGCATGTCCGCGTCGACGCCGAGGCGGCGCTTGCGGTCCGCCTCGTAGTCGGCATGATTCCCCTGGAACCATTCAACCCGGCTGTCGCCCTCGAAGGCGAGGATATGGGTCGCGATGCGGTCGAGGAACCAGCGATCGTGCGAAATCACGACCGCGCATCCCGGGAATTCGAGCAGCGCGTCCTCGAGTGCGCGCAGGGTCTCGACGTCGAGGTCGTTGGTCGGCTCGTCGAGCAGCAGTACGTTGCCGCCGCTCTTGAGCATCTTGGCCATGTGCACGCGGTTGCGCTCGCCGCCGGACAGGTCGCCGATAAGTTTCTGCTGGTCGCTGCCCTTGAAGTTAAAGCGGCCGACATAGGCGCGTGACGGCGTCTCGTACCTGCCGACCGCGATGATGTCCTGTCCGCCCGAGATCTCCTCCCAGACGGTCTTGCTGTCGTCGAGCGCGTCGCGGGCCTGATCGACCACCGCGAGTTGCACAGACGGACCGAGTTCTATGGTGCCGGCGTCCGCGTGCTCGACTCCGCTGATCATCCGGAACAGCGTGGTCTTGCCGGCGCCGTTCGGGCCGATGACTCCGACGATGCCGCCTGGCGGCAGGCTGAAGCTGAGACCGTCGATCAGCAGCCTGTCGCCGAAGGCCTTGCGCAGGCCGCTGGCCTCGATGACCTTGTCGCCGAGGCGAGGACCCGGCGGTATGTAGAGTTCGCGGGTCTCGTTGCGCTTCTGGTATTCCTGCGATGCGAGTTCATCGAAACGCGCCAGTCGCGCCTTGCTCTTCGCATGGCGCCCCTTCGGATTGCTGCGTACCCATTCGAGCTCGGCCTTCATCGTGCGCTGGCGCGCGCTTTCCTGGCGTTCCTCCTGTTCGAGCCGTTTTTCCTTCTGCTCCAGCCACGACGAATAGTTGCCCTCCCACGGGATGCCGTGGCCGCGGTCGAGTTCGAGGATCCAGCCGGCGACGTTGTCGAGGAAGTAGCGGTCATGGGTGATCGCCACGACGGTGCCCGGGTACTCCTTGAGGAAGCGCTCCAGCCACGCCACGGACTCGGCGTCCAGATGGTTGGTCGGCTCGTCGAGCAGCAGCATGTCGGGACGCGACAGGAGCAACCGGCACAATGCCACGCGACGTCGCTCGCCACCGGAGATCGTCGCGACGTCGGCGTCTCCGGGCGGCACCCGCAGCGCGTCCATCGCCATCTCGACGGTGCGGTCCAGGTCCCAGGCGTTGGCCGCCTCGATCTGGTCCTGCAGGCGTGCCTGCTCGCCGAGGAGCCGGTCCATCTCCGCGTCCTCGAGCGGCTCGGCCAGCCGCGCGCTCACCGCCTCGAACCGGGTGAGGAGCGCCCGCGTCTCGGCCACCCCGTCCTCGACGTTGCCGCGCACGTCACGGGCCGGGTCGAGCTGGGGCTCCTGGGACAGGTAGCCGATGCGCAGACCGTCGGCGGGAAAGGCCTCCCCCTGGAAGTCGTCGTCGACGCCGGCCATGATGCGCAGCAGCGACGACTTGCCCGCGCCGTTGGCACCCAGCACGCCGATCTTCGCCCCGTGAAAGAACGACAGCCAGATCCCGCGCAGGATCTCCCGCTTGGGCGGCACGACCTTGCGCAGATCCTTCATCACGAACGCGTACTCACCCGCCATCGATCACTCCCCGGACGGCGATCATCGCCACGGCCATCATCGCCCTCCCAGCAACCGCCCGTGCTCGGGCATCATGCAGCGATCCTGAACGACACGGATCCCCGCCTCGGCCAGCGTCCGCGCCGCGCCATCGTGGCGGATGCCGAGCTGGAACCACACGACGGCCGGACGCCACGGCAGCGCCAGGATCTCCGCCGCGTGCCCCG
>CAZJKV010000058.1:0-12354 GCA_964546765.1 uncultured Chromatiales bacterium | reverse complement strand
CGATGACATGACGGCCTGATAGTCGATCGTGATCCGGTCGCCGGCGATCGGGCGGAACAATTCATTCGCGAAGGCGACATGATCGGGGTGCGCGGCGTAACTCCTGATGACGGTCGGGTGCGTGAAACGCACCAGCCAGCAATAGCGATATTTCGGCTGCTCCGTGAGCGCGCGCCCGGTAAAGACCTCGAGCACACCCGGGATCGCACCGAGCCGCGTCCGTCCGGTCGCCATCATCGACTCGACATCATGCTCATCAGCGCCTTCGACGTTATAGACGATCAGGTGCTCGACCGGCGCCCATGGTCGGCACTGCGCCAGCACCGCTTGCGCCCTGCCGCCGCCGCATCGGCGCATCCGGTCTTCGGCATCGTCTGCCGATGCCGGCGGCTCCGGGTGATCGATCAGTGCGACGCCTCCGGCAATCCATTGCGCGATCCGGTCCGCCGGCCATGCATCGCCGTTGCGCAGGATCCACGGACGCGCGGATGAAGGCCCGGGTTCGCCGTCGCCCGATGGTTGCGCGAGAAAATCCGGCGCACGACTTTCGATGAACTCCCGGGAAAGCGTCCCGGCGGATGCGAGCGCGATCGCGACACCGGTATCGCGCAGCAGGGCCATCGCGGCGCCGGCCGCCTTTTCGTCACCAGCATCGATACATACGCCGTTGCAACCCCGCCGTATCGCCTCGACCAGCGTGTCGGGGCTTGCACGGCCGTTCAGATACAGGGCGGTCGGCGCCTCGGTATCGCTCGCCGCCGCGACCATCGCGGCCAGCAGGTGACGCGCGCGACGACCGCTCCGGAACAGTCGCGCGTCGATCGCGAGCACGACCGGCGCCTGACAACGTTCGGCGGCCGTGACGACCAGGTCGAGCGAATCGAGGTTGGCGATATTGAATGCGGCTACGGCATAACGGTTGTCGCGTGCATGCTGCAGCAGGTCGCGCATGTCAACGAGCGGCATGGCTATGGCTCCGAATCCTGCACACAAGGCGAACGGGCGCGCTGCCAGGCAGCGCAAGCGAGGTTATTATACGTCGAGGTTCGCAACCGACAAGGCATGTTTCTCGATGAACTCGCGGCGCGGCTCCACATGGTCGCCCATCAGTGTCGTGAAGATCTCGTCGGCGCCGACGGCGTCCTCGATCTGCACCTGCAGCAGCCGGCGGGTCTCGACGTTCATCGTCGTCTCCCACAGCTGGTCCGGGTTCATCTCGCCGAGGCCCTTATAGCGCTGGATCTGTTGCCCGCGTTTCGCCTCTTCCATCATCCAGTCGAATGCATCGGCGAAATTCGTGATCGCCTCGCGGCGCTCTCCACGCTGTATCATTGCGCCTTCGCCGATCAGGCCGTCGAGCTGGCGGCCGAGTTTCGCCATGCTGCGGTATTCCGCCGATGCGAAAAACTCGTGCGTCAGTTCGCGCATGTTTGCGATACCGTGGAGGTATTCGATGATCGTCGCCTTCCAGGTCACGTCGCCGGCTACGTGAGAGACACGAATCTCGAAACGCATCCCGCTGCTGACATCGGTATTGAGGTGCCGCTCGAGTTCACGGCACCAGTCGTCGACGACGGCCGGATCCCGCACCTCGGCCGGGGTCAGCTCCGGCAGGTAGATCATCGCCTCGAGTACCTTCGCACTCCAGCGCTTGGACATCCTGCGGATCGTCGCCATCACGGCCATGTACTGGCTCGCGAGTGTCTCCAGCGCCTGCTCGCTGATCGGGGGAGAACCCGCGTTGACCTGGAGACGCGTCCCCTCGACTGCGTTCTGCAGCAGATAAGCGTTCAGCTCCAGGTCGTCCTTGACATAGCGCTCCGACTTTCCGCGCTTGACCTTGTAGAGCGGCGGCTGCGCGATATAGATATGGCCGCGTTCGATCAGATCAGGCATCTGGCGGTAAAAGAACGTCAGCAGCAGCGTCCGGATATGCGAGCCGTCGACATCGGCGTCGGTCATGATGATGATCCGGTGATAGCGCAGCTTGTCCGGGTTGTAGTCGTCCTTGCCGATGCCGCAACCGAGCGCTGTGATCAGCGTCCCGATCTCGACCGATGCTATCACCTTGTCAAATCTGGCTTTTTCTACGTTCAGGATCTTGCCCTTGAGGGGCAGGATGGCCTGGTTGCGGCGATCGCGGCCCTGTTTAGCCGAACCGCCGGCGGAATCGCCCTCGACCAGGAACAGCTCGGACAGGCGCGGGTCTTTCTCCTGACAATCCGCGAGCTTGCCGGGCAGGCCCGCGATGTCCAGCACGCCCTTGCGGCGCGTCATCTCGCGCGCCTTGCGCGCGGCCTCGCGCGCGCGCGCGGCGTCGATGATCTTCGCGGTGACCGCGCGCGCCTCGGTCGGTGACTCCAGCAGGAATTCGTCGAGCTTTTCGGCGGTGATCGACTCGACGGCGGTGCGGACCTCGGAGGACACGAGCTTTTCCTTGGTCTGGGAGGAAAATTTCGGGTCCGCGCACTTCACCGAGATCACCGCCGTCAGGCCTTCGCGGGCGTCGTCGCCGACCGGATTGACCTTGGCTTTTTTCGCGAGCCCCTCGTTCTCTATATATTGGTTCAAGGTCCGGGTCAGTGCGGAACGGTATCCAGCCAGGTGCGTGCCACCGTCGCGTTGCGGTATGTTATTGGTATAGCAGAATATATTCTCCTGATACGAATCGTTCCACTGCATCGCGACCTCGACCACGACGCCGGTGCGCTCGCTGCTGAAGTGCACGACGGTCGGGTGCAGCGGTGTCTTGTTCCGGTTCAGGTGCTCGACGAAGGCCCGAATGCCGCCGTCATACTCGAAGACGTCGCCCTTGCCCGTGCGTTCGTCGACGAGTTTGATGCGTACCCCATTGTTTAGAAAGGATAATTCCCTGAGACGCTTGGCCAGGATGTCGTAATGGAACTCGGTGTCGGTGAAAATTACCGGGCTCGGTTTGAAACGGATCTCGGTGCCCGTCTGGTCAGAATCACCCACGATGGCCAGAGGCGCCTGGGGCTCTCCCAGACGATAGAGTTGTTCGTGGATGTGCCCACCGCGGCGAATGGTCAATTTCAGGGATTCAGAAAGTGCGTTGACGACTGAGACTCCAACCCCGTGGAGGCCACCGGACACCTTGTAGGCGTTGTCATCGAACTTACCGCCGGCATGCAGCACCGTCATGATGACCTCGGCGGCGGAACGCTTCTCTTCGGTATGGATATCCACCGGTATGCCGCGGCCGTTGTCGACGACCGTCACCGAGCGATCGCTGTGGATCGTCACCGA
This sequence comes from uncultured Chromatiales bacterium, assembly GCA_964546765.1. Lineage (GTDB taxonomy): Bacteria > Pseudomonadota > Gammaproteobacteria > SZUA-140 > SZUA-140 > JAITWN01. The sequence goes on along the minus strand of CAZJKV010000058.1, from coordinate 9,087 downwards.
TATCTCGGTGCAGTGGCCTGCCAGGGCCTCGTCGATCGAATTGTCGACGACCTCGAAGACCATATGGTGCAGGCCGGTGCCGTCATCGGTATCGCCGATATACATGCCCGGCCGCTTTCGCACTGCATCCAGCCCACGCAAGACCTTGATACGTGACGAGTCGTAACTCTGCGCCTCTTTCCCGGTCATCGTGATCTCCGATCAAGTTCCTGTTCGGCGGGCATTATAGCACTTCCGAAAGCCTGCCATGTTCCACGTGAAACAATTTGTGATCCCTGCCTTCGAGACAGGATTCGAGTCGATCCTCGTTGCTGGTGATAAAGACCTGCAGACCGATTTCGCCGACCTTGTCGAGGAGGCGCCGGGTATGCCGGGCATCCAGTTCAGCGGTCAGGTCGTCGAGCATCAGCAGGAATTTCCTCCCGGTGATTTCGGTACAAGTCAAGGCCTGGGCCAGGTTCAAGGCATAGACCAGCACCTTAATCTGTCCCCGGGACAGGCGCTCGGGGAGCGGAACATCACCGATGCGGAACTCGATATCGGCGCGATGGGGACCGAATCGGGTAAACCCGGCCGCCTGGTCGCCGCGTAGCGCCTGGCGCAGTACATCCGGATAGGCCTCTGGTTCCTCCCATCCCGGGTGGTAGTGCGTGGTGATTCGATCCCGAATCTCCAGCATTCCCGCGAGATCCTTGAAGGCCGGGAGCAGGCGTCGCAGATAATCACGACGCAGCCGGTCGATATGGACGGCTGCGCTCACGAGATCGGCATCCCAGACACCGGGACGTTCAGCACCCTGTTGCAGCATCGCGTTCCGCTGCCTGAGCGCGCGGCGGTAGCGTTGCCAAGCGGGTAGAAAGGATTGTTCCACGTGGAACACTCCCCGATCGATGTATTCGCGTCGATACTGGGGTCCCTCGGTAAAAAGGCGATGGCTTTCCTGGTGCAGGGTGATCAGCGGCAGCAGGGACGCAAGCTCCGAGATGCGCTGCACCGGCCTGCCCTGTGCGCGCAATCGGATGCGGGCGCGGTCGCGATCGAACTCCAGGCCGATCGGGACGGATCCCTGGTCATGCGTCATGACCTCGGCACTGATCGTCATACCGCCAGCCTCGTGATTGAGGACGTGGATTAGTTGGCGGCTGCGAAAGGACTTACCGCAGGACAGGATATGGACTGCCTCGAGAAGGCTCGATTTGCCGCTGGCATTCGCGCCCTGGATGACATTCATCGACGGTGAAAAACGGAGATCAAGATCCTCGAGATTACGAACCCGGGACAATTGCAGGCGGGCAAGCCTCATCGAGCCCGGGGGCGCCTCGCCACGAATGCGGAGGACGGGCGATTCACGGACGATCAGAGCCGGATCGGCATCACGATATGTTTGGTGTCCTTCTCGCCGATCCCCTGGATCAGGCAGGAGCTGTTCGCGTCGAGCATGGTCAGGTTCACCTCGGCGGTGTCGCCTGCCGACAGCGCATCCAGCAGGTAATTGACATTGAAACCGATCTCGAGGGAATCGCCGATATACTTGACCTCGAGTTCCTCTTCCGCCTCTTCCTGTTCCGGGTTGTGGGCGGTGATTCGCAACTGGTTGTCGGTAAACTGCAGGCGTACGCCGCGATATTTTTCATTCGACAGGATCGAGACACGGTTCAGGGCCCGACTCAGGCCGTCCCGGTCACAGGTCGCGACCTTGTCGCCGCCCGAGGGAATGACGTTCTGGTAGTCCGGGAAGCGGCCATCGATCAGCTTCGACGTAAAGCGCATCTCGTCGGTGACGACCTGGATGAAATTGCTGCCGATCCGGATTTCAGCCTCGCGGTCGTCGTCGGGGAGCAGGCGCAAGAGTTCCTGGATCGCCTTGCGAGGAACGATAATACTTTGTTTTAAATCAATTTTTTTATCGCTCTCGATCTCGCACAGGGCCAATCGGTGGCCATCGGTCGCCACCAGGCGCACGGTCTGGCGTTCGACCTCCATCAACATGCCATTCAGGTAATAGCGCACATCCTGCTGCGCCATCGCAAAATGGGTGCGGCCGAGCGCGTCTCGAAGCCGTTGCCGGGACAGCGTGAATTGCGCGACCTCGCGATCGACCTCGATGGACGGGAATTCCGCGGCCGGTAGCGTCGACAACACGAAACGACTTTTTCCGGCGCGTATCGTTGCACGCTCCGCACTGACTGCGACCTCGATCATCGCGTCGTCAGCAAGCGAACGGCAGATGTCCAGGAATTTGCGCGCCGGCAACGTGGTGTCGCCGGACTGGCCCTTGGCGACAGCGACCTCGGTCAGCATCTCGATCTCGAGATCGGTGCTGGTCAGGGTCAGGGTCTGGTCCGTGATCCGGATGAGCAGATTCGACAGGATCGGCAGGGTCTGACGACGCTCGACGACCCCGTTGACCATCTGCAGGGGTCGGATCAGTTGTTCCCGGCTTATTGTAAATTTCATTATCTATATCTCTGAAGTAGTAATAACAGGTCACGGCCAATCCCGGGGGTAACCTATTTTTATATATTAAATTCAGTATATTGACAGATTTCCATCGTGTTGACCGGCGCGGTACGGATGGCCCCGGATACTGTGTATCGATTGTGGATAATCTCACGGACCGATGCTTGGGCCGGATCGTCCACAGCTTATCAACATCAAGTCGTCAGCATGCGCAACAGGTTAGAATAGTCCTCGTTGATGCGCGTATCTGATTGTCGCAGCTCCGTAATCTTGCGACATGCGTGCAGCACCGTCGTATGATCGCGTCCGCCGAAGGCCTCGCCGATCTCGGGCAGGCTGTGCCGAGTCAGCTCCTTCGCCAGCGCCATGGCGATCTGGCGTGGCCGCGCGACCGAGCGCGAGCGGCGCTTGGACAGCAGGTCCGCAAGACGGATCTTGCAATAATCGGCGACTGTGCGCTGGATATTCTCGATCGTGACCAGCTTGTCCTGCAAGGCGAGCAGGTCCTTGAGCGCCTCCCGTGTCAGTCCGAGCGTGATCGGCTGGCCCGTGAATCGCGCGCTCGCAATGACCCTGCGCAACGAGCCCTCCAGCTCGCGGATATTCGAACGGATGTGGCGCGCTATGAAAAACGCAACCTCATCCGGGAGTTCCACGCCGATCTGGATCGCCTTGCTCTTCAGGATCGCGACACAGGTCTCGAGCTCCGGCGGATCGATCGAGACTGTGAGCCCCCAGCCGAAGCGCGACTTGAGTCGTTCCTCGAGGCCTCCGACCTCCTTCGGGTAGCGATCGCAGGTCATGACGATCTGGCTCTGGCCTTCGATCAGGGTATTGAAGGTATGGAAGAACTCCTCTTGGGAGCGATCCTTGTTCGCGAAGAACTGGATGTCGTCGATCAGCAGCGCATCGACCGAGCGGTAGTAGCGCTTGAATTCGTTGATCGAGTTGTGACGCAGCGCCTTGATCATGTCTCCGACGAAGCGTTCCGAATGCACATAGACGACGCGCGCGCCGGGGTTGCGGCTTACCATCATGTTGCCGATCGAGTGCATCAGGTGCGTTTTGCCGAGGCCGACACCGCCGTAGATGAACAGCGGGTTGTACGAGGTGCCGGGGTTCTCCGCGACCTGGTTCGCGGCGGCGCGGGCGAGCTGGTTGGACTTGCCTTCGACGAAGGACTCGAACGTGAACTCGGACTTGAGTCCGTGGACATGCGGGACCTGTCCGCGGTCGCCATGGCGACTGAATTCGGCGGCCTGGCCGAACTGGAAAGCCGGCGCCGCGGGTCGGCGCTCCTGCTCGCGCGACAGCGGCGCGTGCAGGGCATGGCTGTGGCTGCCGACCTCTAGCGAGACCCGCATAGAATCCCCTTCGCGCAGGCGACAGGTGATCTCCGATATCTGGTCCTTGAAGCGCTCGTTGACCCAGTCAAGGACGAAGCGGTTCGGGGCCAGCAGACGCAGCGTCGAGGCGTCCTCGATCGCCTGCAGCGGCCGGATCCAGGTATTGAATTGTTGTGTGGTCAACTCGCTCTCAAGGTGATCCAGACACTTTTTCCAGAGCGAACTTTCCACGGAAAACAATCCTCCCCTTTCTGTCGTGAGAGTGTATTTCGGCAAGGGTGACGCGGGTGAAGATCACGAAGTGTATACCTCTTTCCCGGCCTAATCCATACTTCATTATTGCCCGCTGCGGGTTTATCGATTGACACCGGGGCAGCGAAACTGGTAATGTTTCCCCCTTTGTTTTCAGCTCAGCAATAAACTGATTTTCAGGGAATTTTCAGATGAAGCGGACATATCAACCCAGTGTCTTGAAACGCAAAAGGACCCATGGCTTTCGCGCCCGCATGCAAACGGCGACCGGTCGTGCCGTTCTCAGCCGTCGTCGTGCGAAGGGTCGTGTGCGTTTGAGCGCGTAGTTCTGTTCCAAAGGTATTGACCGGGGACCGCAACGGCTTCGGAAAGTCATACCGGCTGCTGAAGCCGGCTGATTTCCGGCTGGTGTTTCAGGGCGAGCGCAAGCGGTCAGCGGGCCACCTCGCGGTATACTGGCGTCCGAACCAGCTCGATCATCCCCGCCTCGGTATCGCGATATCACGCAAATGCACGCGCAGCGCCGTGGTCCGCAACCGGATCAAGCGCGTCGTCAGGGAGGCGTTCCGGCCGCGCAAGTCGGGGCTCGGGGGATTCGATATAGTGTTTCTCGCCCACGCCGGCGCGGAGCGGCTCGAGAAAAAAGAATTGCGGGCCATTGTTGACAATCACTTTGCCGAGTTCGAAGGATGCGAACGCTCCTGATCACGATCCTCAAGGCCTATCGCTATATCTTCAGTCCCTGGCTGGGGAACAATTGCCGCTTTCACCCGAGCTGCTCCTGCTATGCGGAAGAGGCCTTCACGCGTCATGGCGTGCTGCGGGGCGGGTGGCTGACGCTGCGTCGGCTCGGTCGCTGCCACCCCTGGTGCGAGGGTGGGGTCGACCTCGTGCCTGAGCGCGCGAACACCGTCAAGGACACACCTTCGGGGCGTCATGGATAATAAGCGCATACTCCTGTTCTTTGCGCTGTCGTTCGTATTGCTGCTGATATGGCAGGCCTGGACCAGCGAAGACACGCGTGTCGATCAGCCGCCGCAGTCGATCACGGAATCGGGCGCGCAGGCCCCGGCCGACATGCCGGCGACGCCGTCGGTGTCGAGTACGGAGACTTCCGGGGCCGCTGACGCGGACGCCGCCGCTACCGTGCCGGAGACGCCGCGCATACCGGAGACCCTGCCGCGAGGCGATCGCATCAAGGTCGTTACGGACCTGCTGGAGATAGAGCTCGACACGACCGGCGGAGATCTGCGTGAACTGCATTTGCTCGCCCACCCGGTCTCGGCGCGCGAACAGGATCGTCCCTTCCGCCTGATGGAGGACCGGGCGCACCGCATCTTCATCGCGCAGAGCGGCCTGCTGTCCGAGCGGGATGCGCCGGATCACTATGCCCGATACCAGGCGGAGCGCACCGAATATCGTCTCGACGCCGGCGAGGACCGGCTTGCCGTCCCGTTGCGCTGGGAGAGCGAGGACGGGATCGTCGTCACCAAGATCTATACCTTCCAGCGCGACAGCTACATCATCGAGGTCGAACACCGCGTCGAGAACCGCTCCGATGCGCCGTGGACAGGCTACCAGTACCGCCAGTTGCAGCGTACCCGTCCTGGTGACGAGGAAGGTTCGTTCTTCCTCTATACCTATACCGGCGCGGTGATCAACACGCCGGACAAGAAATACGAAAAGATCAACTTCGACGACATGGACAGCAAGGACCTTGATGTCCAGGTCAAGGGCGGCTGGCTGGCGATCCTGCAGCACTACTTCCTCGCCGCGATGCTGCCAGACCCCTCCGAGACGAACTATTTCTATACCAAAGCGCCCGGCGACCGGCCCTACGTCGTAGGCATGTTGTCCGAGGCTCGCCAGGTCGAGGCAGGCGAGGCGGTGAGCTTCAACGCCCGTTTCTATATCGGCCCGAAAGAGCAGGACCGGCTCAAGGCGGTCTCCGACACCCTGCGACTGACCGTCGACTACGGCATCCTGACCGTCCTTGCCCAGCCGCTGTTCTGGCTGCTTGGCCATATCCATGCGCTGATCGGCAACTGGGGCTGGTCGATCGTGATCCTGACACTGATGATCAAGATCGTGTTCTACAAGCTGTCGGAGACCAGCTACCGTTCGATGGCGAATATGCGTCGGCTGACGCCCCAGATCACCCAGATTCGCGAGCGTTACGGCGACGATCGCCAGCGCATGAGCCAGGCGATGATGGAGATCTACAAGAAGGAGAAGATCAATCCGCTCGGCGGTTGCCTGCCTATCCTGGTGCAGATCCCGGTCTTCATCGCGCTGTACTGGGTGCTGCTCGAGAGCGTCGAGCTGCGCCAGGCGCCGTTCATGTTGTGGATCCAGGACCTGTCGGTGAGGGATCCGTTCTATGTGTTACCGGTGCTGATGGGCATCTCGATGTTCATTCAGATGCAACTCAACCCGCCGCCGCCGGATCCTCTGCAGGCGAAGGTGCTGAAGGTGCTGCCGTTCGTCTTCACGCTGTTCTTCGCGTTCTTCCCGGCAGGGCTGGTACTCTACTGGGTCGCGAACAGCGTGCTGTCGATCCTGCAGCAGTGGTTCATCATGCGCCGTATCGACAAGGCCGCGGAAGCCGCGAAAGCCGCCAAGGGCTAGGCCGGATCAAACGTGTCCGACACTTTGATTCGGGTGGCGGGATGACACGAGAGATAGATACGATCACCGCGATCGCGACGCCGCCAGGCCGCGGCGGCATCGGTATCGTCCGTGTTTCGGGTCCGGCGGTGCGACGCATCACGCGTGCAATCGCCGGGCGGGTGCCGCCTCCGCGCCGCGCGGTCCTGTGCGAGTTTCACGATGAACAGGGCGAGATCATAGATACCGGTCTCGTCCTGTTCTTTTCCGCGCCCCGCTCGTTTACCGGCGAAGACGTCCTCGAACTGCATGGCCACGGCGGACCGGTCGTACTCGACATGCTGCAGGAACGTCTACTCGCGCTCGGCGCGCGACTCGCGCGTCCCGGCGAATTCTCCGAACGCGCATTCCTCAACGACAGGATCGACCTCGCCCAGGCCGAGGCGATCGCGGACCTGATCGACAGCGCCTCGCGTGATGCGGCGCGCTCGGCCTTGCGCTCACTGTCGGGCGCGTTCTCGGCGCGCGTGCACGCGCTGGTCGAGCAATTGACGATACTGCGCGTCCATGTAGAGGCCGCGATCGACTTTCCGGAAGAGGAGATCGATTTTCTCGCCGACGACAAGCTGCGCGAAGGCTTTCGTGCACTTGTCGATGACATCACCGCCCTGACCGCACTGGCGCGCCAGGGTTGTCTGCTGCGCGAGGGCGTCCATGTCGTCATCGCCGGTCCGCCGAACGCCGGCAAGTCCAGCCTGCTGAACCGGCTCGCTGAACGCGAGACCGCGATCGTCTCGGACATCCCCGGCACGACGCGCGATGTGCTGCGCGAATATATTTCAATCGACGGACTGCCGCTGCATGTCATGGATACAGCTGGACTGCGCGACAGCGACGACCCGGTCGAGCGCATCGGCATCGACCGGGCGTGGAAGGAGATCGCGGATGCCGATCGCGTGCTGCTGATGCTGGATGACACCGATGCCCGATCCGATCCTGACTTCGCGACGATCTGCGGGCGCCCGGAACTGGCCGGCAAGTTGACCTTGCTGCGGAACAAGATCGACCTGAGCGGCAAGACGGCGACGCTGTCGCGGCGCGATGACGGGATAACCGAGATCACGCTGTCGGCCGTGACCGGGGACGGACTCGACCTGCTGAGACAGCACCTCAAGGACTGCATGGCCTGGTCGGGCGCTGAGGCCGGCGTCTTTACCGCGCGCCGTCGGCACCTGGATGCGATCGCTCGCGCGGCCGCGCGGATCGGGCAGGGGCGAGATTACCTGGTCCTGGAACGGGCGGGAGAGCTGGCCGCGGAAGAACTGCGTCTGGCGCAACAGGCGCTTGGCGAGATCACCGGGGCGGTCGGCAGCGACGAGCTGCTCGGGCGGATATTTTCGAGTTTCTGTATCGGGAAATAAAAAAGGGTCAGACCCTGTTAACAGTGTCTGACCCTTTCACAGCCGCCTCTCAGTCCTTGTACGCTTCCACCGCGAACTCGAGACGCATCTCGTCGCCGATCGCCGGCAGCGCGTAGGTCACGCCGAAGTCCGAACGCTTGATCGTCGCATGCGCATCGAAGCCGCACAGCTCCTTTTCGTTCATCGGATTGACGCCGCACTTGAGATGCGTGACATCGAGCTTGACTGGCTTGCTGACGCCCATGATCGTCAGGTTACCCTCGACGGTCGCGGTGTCATTGTCGTGGATCGTCACTTTCGACGACTTGTAGGTGATCTCCGGAAACTCTGCCGCGTTGATGAAGTCCGGCGAGCGCAGGTGATCGTCGCGTTTCTCATGTGCGGTGTCGATCGAGTTCGCGTCGATCTTGATGTCGACCGACCCGGTCTTGTTGGCCAGGTCGACGGTAAGCTTGCCGGTGGTCTTGTTGAAGCGGCCCTGCATCGTCGAGAAGCCGAGGTGGCTGATCTTGAAATACGGAAAGGTGTGTTCCGGGTCGATCGTATACGAGGCCGGTGCGGCCATCGTCGTGAACGGCAGGGCGATCAACGCCAGGGCAATTGCAGTCTTACGAAACATAGTGAATCTCCTTGCTGGTTGAATACATAGATAAATGGGTAATTCGACGGGTCAATCAGAATAGCGGCGGCCCGGAGGCGTGCCAGGTAATCGCGATTGCGGCGCCCGCGGCGGGCAATATCCAGGCAGCGGACACCAGCCCCTTGCCGAGCACGCCCCAACGCTGCGGGACCGGCAGATGTGCGAGCAACGGTACCAGCAGCAGCGGCAGCAGGCTGTACCAGGGCAGGCGCGCGAATACGACCGAAGCGATGCCTATGGTCGCAGACAGCAATGCGACCGGGACCGTGAAACCGCCGCGTGGCGCGAACTCGCCGCGGATCAGGTACACCAGCGCGTAGGCGCCGACCGCCGCGGCGACCGCGCCGCCCAGCTGGCCGAG
>CAZJKV010000057.1:0-12628 GCA_964546765.1 uncultured Chromatiales bacterium | reverse complement strand
CGGCAAGCTGGAGGGCGACCGCGAGGCGACGCTCGGCTGGATCGACATCATGCGTGACAAGTTCATCAAGGAAGACCGCTCGCGCGGGATCTTCTTCGACCAGGACTGGGGTTCGATGCCGGGCGTATTCCCGGTCGCGTCGGGCGGCATCCATGTCTGGCACATGCCGGCGCTCGTCTCGATCTTCGGCGACGACTCGGTGCTACAGTTCGGCGGCGGCACGCTGGGCCATCCGTGGGGCAATGCGGCCGGCGCCGCTGCTAACCGCGTCGCGCTAGAGGCCTGCGTCGAGGCGCGCAACCAGGGCCGCGCAATCGAGAAGGAAGGCAAGGAGATCCTCACCACGGCCGCGAAGCACAGCCCCGAACTGAAGATCGCGCTGGAGACCTGGAAGGAGATCAAGTTCGAATTCGACACCGTGGACAAGCTGGACGTCGCCCACAAGTAAGCGACCCGCCAAACCTAACGACAGGAGCAACTGACATGAGTGAAATGCAGGATTACAAGTCGAGCCTGACCGATGTTTCCAGCCGCAAGTTCGAGACCTTCTCGTACCTGCCGGAAATGGAAAAGAAACAGATCCGCCAGCAGGTCGAGTACATCGTCAGTAAGGGATGGAACCCGGCGATCGAGCACACCGAGCCGGCCAATGCCTTCGATCACTACTGGTACATGTGGAAGCTGCCGATGTTCGGCGAGACCGACGTCGACCGCATCCTGGCCGAGGCCGATGCCTGCCACAAGGCCCATCCCGGCAACCATGTCCGGCTGGTCGGCTATGACAACTTCGCCCAGTCGCAGGGCGCATCGATGGTGATCTATCGCGGCGCGATGAACTGAGCGGCAGGAAGCCTTACCCCCGTACACCCCTGCCGGCATACCACCGCGCAGGGGTTTTTTTTCGAGGCAGACATGAACGATATCGATACCAGTCAATACCGGATTCGGCAGGAACCTTACTATCTGAAGGTCGGTGATGAGATCGACCTGTTCGGCGCGGCGTACGACGCGCGCATGCCGGTCATGCTCAAGGGGCCGACCGGCTGCGGCAAGACGCGCTTCGTCGAGTACATGGCCTGGAAGCTGAAGCGCCCGCTGGTCACCGTCGCATGCAACGAGGACATGACGGCCTCGGACCTGATCGGCCGCTTCCTGCTCGACGTCAACGGCACGCGCTGGCAGGACGGTCCGCTGACGACCGCCGCGCGCATCGGCGCGATCTGCTACCTCGACGAGGTCGTCGAGGCGCGTCAGGACACGACGGTCGTGATCCACCCGCTGACCGACCATCGGCGCACGCTGCCGCTGGACAAGAAGGGCGAGGTGGTCGTCGCGCACCCTGACTTTCAGCTGGTGATCTCCTACAATCCCGGCTACCAGAGCCTGATGAAGGACCTCAAGCAGTCGACCAAACAGCGTTTCGGCGCGCTCGATTTCAACTATCCGGCCGCCGACATCGAGGCCAGGGTCGTCCAGCACGAGACCGGCATCGACGAGGCGGTCGCTGAAAAGCTGGTGCAGATCGCACACCGTGCACGCAATCTCAAGGGCCACGGACTCGACGAGGGCATCTCGACCCGGCTGCTGGTCTACGCCGGCCAGCTGATCGCGAAGGGAGTCGATCCGGTCGCCGCCTGCCGCATGACGCTGGTGCGTCCCCTGACCGATGACCCGGACATGCGCGACACCCTCGACGCCGCGGTCAACACCTTTCTGGGCTGATGATGGCCCCCTGCGGCAACACAAGATGCCCGTAAAACTTGACGACTATCGCGAGGCGCTGGAAAAGGCCGCGCCGGAACTGAAGCATACCCTCGACGGGATCTTTCATGAGGCGGCACGCGTCATGTCGACGGCCGGCCTGCGTGAATATCTCGATGGCGCGCGCGGGCTCGCGGATCTCGGCCGCGGCGGCGATCCGGTCAGCTCCTGGCTGGAGGAGATACCGGCGGTCGTGCAGGAATGCGGGGACGACGTGATTCGCGACTGCATCAACGCCGCGCTGAAACTGTCATCGATGACCTCCGGCGAGGTCGTTGCGCTGCTGATCACGAGCCTGCCGACCGCTGCGCGGCGGCTCGGCGACGCCGGGTTGCTGCGCAGCTATCTGAACCTGATCCACCAGCTGTCGGCGAAGGCCCCGCGCGGCCTGCGCCCGTTACTGCGTCATATCGATGACCTGCTGACGAAGCTGACATTGAGCGGATTGCGGCGTTGGGCGAACTTCGGCGCGACCGCGTATCGCACCGATCCACAGAATCTCGTCAGGTATTTCAACCTCGAGACCCAGGACAGCCTCGCGGTGCTGAAAAGGGAGCGCCGCGGCACGCTGTTCATCGACAGCCAGCGCAAGCTCAACTTCTATCTGCGCGCGCTGTGGGGTCGCGACTACTTCCTGCGTCCGACCGCGGCCGACTACAGTGACTTCAGGCCTTATATCGAAGGCCGTATGCTCCATCTGCCCGACGCCGTCGACGACCTCGGCGACATTGCGGGCATGGACCTTTACCGCGCGATCGCCGCGCATATGGCGGCGCACATCGCCTACACGCGCTCCGCGCTGTCCGCAGAGCAACTGAGCCCGGCGCAGATGTTCTTCATCGGGCATGTCGAGGACGCGCGCGTCGAATATTGCGCCGGGCGCGACTTCCCGGGGCTCAAGCGGCTGTGGGGCCGCCTGCTCGCCGCCGGTCACGAGACGGCCTCCGCGCACCCGACGACGCAGGCGCTGGAGGCCCTCGGGCAGGCCCTGCTCGACGACACGCGGACGATCGACGACGCGGAACTGCAGGCCCTGGCCGGGCGATTCCACGCGGGTGTCGCCACCGACGCCATGGACACCGCCCTGTCGTGGGATCTCGGCGTGGAGCTGTTCCATTTGTTCTCCCGACGCAAGGCGGTGCCCAGCCTGCGCATCCTGACCAACGCGCGCCCCGCCTATCGCGACGACAACCGTTTCATCTGGGATTTTGCCGAGTTCGCGCTCAGCGATGCCGAGTACGTCGCGGCGAACCTGCGCCAGGTCCGGCGCAAGGTGTCGCTGATGGAGATGGTCAACGAGCTCGATTGCGAGCTCGCCGGTGACGACGCCCAGGAGGTCTGGACGCTGGACTCCGAGTTTTTTCGCGACGGCGATCCCGAGGGCGTCAGCATGAATCAGCTCGAGGGCCGGGAGCCGGTATCCGACCCGGTGCATTATCATGAATGGGATTACCAGGTGCAGTTGCATCGACCCGACTGGGCTACGGTTTACGAACGGCGCCAGCCCGCGGGCGACCCCGAAACCATCGACGAGATATTGCAGCGCCACAAGCCGATCGCGTCGCGGATCCGGCAGATCATCGATCGCCTGCGACCGGAAGGGATCAGCCGGCAGCGCAAGCTCGAGGACGGCGACGAGATCGACGTCAATGCGGCGGTCGACGCAATGGTGAATCTGCGCATGGGGCTGTCGCCGGATCCGCGCATCACGATGCGCAACGTGCTGAACACCCGCGATCTTTCGGTCGTGCTGCTGCTCGATCTGTCGGAGTCCACGAATGAGCCGGTCCGGGACGGCGGCGGCGCGACGGTGCTGTCGCTGACGCGCGAGGCCTGCGCGCTGGTCGCGACGGCGATCGAGGGAATCGGGGATCCGTTCGCGATTCACGGCTTTTCATCGGACGGACGCCATGACGTGCAATATTTCCGGATCAAGGATTTCAATCATCGCTTCGACGCCGACGTAAAGCGGCGGCTGGCGGGGATGCAGGGGCAGATGTCGACGCGCATGGGGGCGGCGATGCGTCATGCCGGCCGCCATCTGCTGATGCAGCCGCAGCGGCGCAAGCTGATGCTGGTGATCTCGGACGGCGAACCGGCGGACATCGATGAGCGCGATCCCCGGTATCTGCGCCACGACGCACGCAAGGCGGTCGAGGAGCTGCGCGGGCGGGGGATCGCGAGCTATTGCCTGACCGTCGATCCGGAGGCCGACGCCTACGTGAAGCGCATATTCGGCCAGAACCAGTACACGATCATCGACCATGTACAGCGCTTGCCGGAGAAGCTCCCGGTGCTATTCGCTAGCCTCACCAAATAGCGGCTACCTGCAAATTGTCCGTACCTTGCCGGCTTTACTGCTAGAATATCGGTCTGTTTACGGGTGGAATCACGCACAGGCCGGGTAATTCGGTACGGGACACGCTGTGAATACGTCCCTGTACGCTCGACGGCCGCATCCCTGCGGCCGACGGTCCCGTACCGAATTACCCGGCCTGTGCGCGATACCTGATTTGATTTTGGCAAACGCACTGGCCTGGTCTTCGTTCAGCATGGCATCCGAATCCGCAACCGCCGAGCTCATCGGCGACACCGAACCCTGGTTCACCGTCGAGCACGAAGGGCGCCGGATTACGGTGCTCGGGACTGCACATATCTCGCGTGCCAGCGCCGACAAGGTGACCGAGATGATCGACCGCGGCGGGTACGATGCCGTCGCGATCGAGTTGTGCCCGAGCCGGCACAACGCGCTGATGAATCCGGACGACCTGGCGCGGATGGACCTGTTCGAGGTGTTCCGGAAGAAGAAGGCGTCCATGGTCGCGGCGAGCCTGGTGCTCGGCGCGTATCAGCAGCGCATGGCGGAACAGCTCGATATCATGCCGGGCGCCGAGATGCTGGCGGCCATCGACGGGGCGCGGGCGCGGCACCTGCCGGTGCTGCTGATCGATCGCGAGATCGCGGTGACGCTGCGCCGCGTCTACCGCAATGTGCCCTGGTGGAAACGGCTTAGTCTGGTCTCCGGGCTGCTGGCGAGCCTGGTGAGTTCGCGCAAGATTTCGGAAGCGGAGATCGAGCGCCTGAAGGAGGGCGACATCCTGGAGTCGACGTTCTCGCAGTTCGCCGAGCAGTCGCGGGAACTCTATGTCCCGCTGATAGAGGAACGCGACAGCTACATGTCCGCGCGGATGGTCAACGAGCTTGCCGAAGGCGGATATCACAACATGCTCGCGATCGTCGGCGCCGGGCATTTGCGCGGGATCGCCACCCGGTTGCCCGAATTCCTGGACACGCAGGCGCTGAAATCCGCGGACAAGACAATTCGCGAACTCGACGAGATACCGCAGCCCAGCCACTGGCCGAAGACCATCTCGTGGCTGGTCGTGCTTCTTGTCCTGACCGGTTTCGTGATCGGTTTCTCGCGCAGTCCGGAACTCGGCCTGCGCATGATGCTGGACTGGATCGTCATCAACGGCGGACTGGCCGCGCTCGGCACGGCGATCGCAGGCGGCCATGCCGTGAGTATCGCCGGAGCGTTTGCAGCGGCGCCGCTGACGTCGCTGAACCCGATGATCGGGGCCGGCATGGTGACGGCGGCGATCGAGTCCTGGGTTCGCAAGCCGCAGGTCGGCGATTTCGCACAGCTCCGCAAGGATACCGCGAGCTTCCGCGGCTGGCGTCGTAATCGCGTCGCGCGCACGCTGCTGGTGTTCCTGTTCGCGACCCTCGGCTCCGCGGCCGGGACCTATCTCGCAGGCTTCCTGATCTTCCAGCGCCTGATGCTGGCCTGATCTGCGAGCTCAGTCTACATAAGACCCGTGCTGCCGGATCGGCTCGCGATGCGGCTTGCCGAAGCACAGCATCAGCCTGCTTTCCTCCCACGCCTCGATCATCAATTCACCCGGATCATCGATGAAGCAGGCATACTCGTGGTCGAGCGATTTGCCGCCGACTGCGGCCGATCCCTCGGCCGCGTAGATCAATCCGCGATATCCCGCGGGTATCCTTTCGCGCAGGGTCACGCCGGGTTCCAGGTGAACATCCAGGTAGTGTACCGGTGTGTGCAGTCGTAACGGTGAACCCTTGCCGACGATCGTGAGAATCCGTCCGCCGGCGATCTCCCTGACCGGGAATTCGTCCTTGTCGACCTGCTGGTAGTCTGGTTCGAGGGACTTGAGCCTGACAGGCAGGTTGATCCACAGCTGGATCCCGCGCGTATTGCCGTCACCGACCGGCATCTCGGAATGCGTGATGCCGGCCCCCGCGGTGAATCGCTGGGCGCCGCCGGCGAGTACGGTCGAACGATTTCCGAGATTGTCCTCATGGCGCATGCCTCCCGAAAATAGGTAGCTTATCGCCTCGAATCCGCGGTGGGAATGATCGGGTAACCCGGCATCCGGCGTAATCGTGAAGTGATCCCACAGCACGAAGGGATCATAGTTCATGCAGCCGGCAACGGGCATCAGTCGTCTGACATCGACGCCGGCGCCCTCCTTCATCTCGGTCGCGCGACGGAATTCGGCACTGGCAGTCATTGATCGCTCCTTCAGCGGTTCCCTCAGCCAGACTCGTATTATCCACGCTTTGCGCGGATAAAAAAGCGCATACTGTGGTCATAAGCAGGTATACCGCTTTTCATGCTCACAGCCTGCCAATAAAATACGAGGCAGGGAAGATCGGAAACCCGGGAGAAATAATGTCCAGACACGTCACGGCGACCAGCGTCCTGCTGTTTATTCTGTCATCCGGAGCCGCAATCGCCGCCTGTGACGATCCACCGGGCAGAAACGTCATCTGGATCAACTGCGATCTGCGCGGCGCCGATCTGCGCGGCGTCGATCTGCGCGGCGCGACGCTGACACGGTCCAATCTCGAGAACGCTGACCTCAGCGAGGCGGTACTGACCGGGGCCGAGTTCAACTTCGCCCGGCTGGAAGGCGCGCGTTTCGACAAGGCGCGCATCGACAACGCCCGCTTCCTGAGCGCGAGCCTCGGCAGCACCCGGTTCAGGGATGCAATTCTCGACGGGACGAGCTTCAATCGCGCGCGCATGCCGGACGCCGACTTCAGCGGCGCAAGCATTCGCGACGGCACCTTCTATCAGGCCGAGATGCGCGGCGTAATAATGCGTGGCGCGAAGCTGCAGGGCGCAAACCTCAGCCAGGCAATATTGACCGGCGCCGACTTTTCGGACACCGAACTCAGCCGCGTCACATTCGAACGTTCAAACCTCGAGAATGCCACGTTCCGCAATGCGATCATGCACCATACCCGCCTCGAGAATGCGAACCTGCTGTTCGCCGACCTGCGCGACGCCGACATGACCAATGCCGTGCTGGTCGGCGCCGAGATCCGGGGTGCGCTGTTCGACGGCGCGATCCTCGACACCGCGCAGTGGGTCAACCGCCGCCGCTGCCGCACCGGCTCGATCGGAGAGTGCCTCTGAAACTCATCGCGACAGCGGCGGCGGGACCTCCGCGGACAACTTCTGTCTCTCGCTGACTGCCGCGCCGGTCAGCGCAAATCCAAGCAGCGTGCCCGTCCTGGAACGAAACAGCGCGCGCACGCCGTCACCGACGCGCGTCTCTTCCCAGGACCCCTCGCTGCCTGCGGGCGGCGGGCACACGACGACCGGATGGGCCGGCGTCTTGACGACGACCGGCATGGCCGGGTAATCGACCTCGGTCGGATCGCCTGCGAGCGTCCTGCCCAGGGCGTGCGCGCCCAACATGATCGGCATCACGAACGGCATCACGAGCCCCTCGATCTCGGCGCAGTCGCCGATCGCATAGACGTCCTCCGCGCTGGCGCGCAAGCAGCGGTCGACGACGATGCCGCGTCCGGTCCGTATCCCGGCCTGTTCGGCGAGCGCGATGTTCGGGCGCAAGCCGATCGCGGACAGCACGACATCGGCCTCTACCTCGCCGCCGTCGGCCAGCGCCAGGACCAGGCGCCCGTTGCGCCGCGAGACCGCGCCGGCAGACGTACCGAGTCGCCATGCGACGCCGGCCTCCACGAGCGCCGCCTTCAGCAGCGCGCCGGCCAGCGGCGGCAACAGGCGACCGAGCGGCGTCGTGTCGGGTCCGATGACCGTTACGCGGCGCCCGCTCACGCAAAGGTCGTTCGCGAACTCGCAACCGATCAGCCCCGGCCCGATCACGGCGACGTCGCGCGCGTCGGCGACCGCGTCGTGGAAACGCGTAAAATCATCGAGCGAATTGACAATCAGGATCTCGCCGGCGGCATCACCCTCGATCGGCAGCGAAATCTGTTGCGCGCCGATCGCCAGTACCAGACGCGACCAGGCCTGGTCGCCGTCCCCGGTATGGACCGTGCGCGCCGCCGTATCGATCGCGGTAACCCGGGTCCGGGGTCGAACTTCCGCCTTGAGCTGGCTCGCCATCTGATCAGGTCCGGCGCCCGCCAGCTGCGCCGGCGTCATGCCATGCGCAAGCGCGTTCGACAACATCGGCTTCGAATAGAATTCACCGCCGTCTGCGGTCAGCAGTACCAGCGGCGTGTCGCCGTCGAGCCTGCGAAACTCCTTCGCGACGTGATAGCCGGCGAGACCGCTGCCGACGATCACGACCGGTGCGGTCACCGACGCCTCCGCTGCTTCGCCGTCATCGTGTATACTCTCCGCTGTCACGAAACATACCGGCCAGTATAACCGACTCGCTGCGCCGCCTCACGGGAATACCCGCACCGGCAGCGCGAGAATCACGGTTGCGGGGCATTGAATGCGCCGGCCGAAACCCGCAGATCACAGCCATGGCCAACTGGGTACAAGGACACATTGTCGGCAAGCGCAGCTGGACCGACAACCTGTTTTCACTGCAGATCGACGCGCCGGTCGAGGCGTTTCGCGCCGGCCAGTTCACGCAACTCGCGCTGGATATAGACGGTGAGCGCATCGGACGTCCGTACTCATTCGTCAACGGCCCCGACGAACGCCCGCTCGAATTCCATATCATCACGATCCCGCGCGGTCCGCTGACCGACCGACTGCAACACCTCGGCACCGGGGACACCCTGTGGATCGCCGCGCGCCCGGCAGGTTATTTCACGCTTGCGGGTGTCGCCGACGCGAAGTACCTCTGGCTGATGGCGACCGGCACCGCGCTCGGTGTGTTCCTGTCGCTGCTCAAGACTGAAGACATCTGGCAGCGCTTCGACAAGGTCATCCTGGTCCACGCGGTCCGCACCCGCGACGAGCTGACCTACCAGGAGGAGATACAGGGCTTTCGCGATCGCCACCCTGACCGCTTCACTCCGGTCCCTTTCGTCAGTCGCGAGGATACCGGTTTTGCGATTCGCGACCGCATCCCGAACGCGATCAGGGACGGACGCCTGGTCGAGGCGGCGGGCACACCGCTGCGCCCCGCGGACTGCCAGGTAATGCTGTGCGGCAATCCCGGCATGGTGCGCGATACGACGGTGATACTCGAGTCACTCGGTTTCACCCGGAACCTGCGCAGCAAGCCGGGTAACATCACGACGGAACATTACTGGTAAGACGAGGCACCCCCCATGACCGAACCGCGCACCTATGCAGGCATAGACAACGACGAATTCGGCGGCATGACCCCGGTGGGTACGATCATCCGCGATGCCTGGGTCTTCGATATCCTGCCGCGCGAAGAGACCTGCGAGGGCTGGTCGCCCGCCCGGCTCCAGGCCCTGTACGAACAGGTATGGACGGCCTGGGAACCCTACGGCCACCTCGCCAGCAGGCTCCCGCCGGAACTCGCCGAACACCACCGCCGGATCCACGACGAGGCAATTGCACGCGCAAAGGCCCTCGGCTGGCAGGCAACCCTCGGCGAGGACGACTGATCTGCGGTATAATCGGCCCATGAACATCGCCAGCGCACCCCGGGACGATCAGGGCCTTGTCGAGTATCATGCGCAGCGCGCAGGGACCGGGCTCGTCCCCAGGACCAGCGCGGTACGACAGTACCCGGCGATCCGCCCCGATGTCCGCTACGGTCCGTCGCAACCGGTGTACGCGCTGCCGCGTGACACCGCCCCACCGCTGGCGGCAGTCACCGGCTGGTGCGGCCCGGAACGGCGCTGGCGCCGGGTACCGGTGCTGCTCGACACGCGTATCCCGGCCGCGTGCGTGATCGATCTCCACGTCTGATCTCCACGGTGTTCCCGTTTCCGCTCACCGGTGCGCGACCGCTGTTCCTCGCCGGCTCTGCCGCATGCGGCGCGCTGATGGCGATCGCGCTCTACTTCCAGCATGTGATGTACCTGGATCCCTGTCCGCTGTGCATCCTGCAACGCATCGCGGTGATCGGCCTCGGCGTGATCTTTCTCATCGGCGCGCTGCACAATCCGGGTCGGATCGGGCGCCGCGTCTACGCGACCCTCGCGCTGCTGACCGCCGGCGCCGGCGGCGCGATTGCAGGCCGGCATGTCTGGCTCGAGAACCTTCCCGAGGACCAGATCCCCGCCTGCGGACCCGGACTCGAATACATGCTCGAATCCTTCCCGTTCACGGAGGCGCTGGCGCTGATATTGCGTGGATCGGGGGAATGCGCTGAGGTGTTGTGGAGCTTCCTCGGCCTCAGCATCCCCGGCTGGACGCTTTTGGCGTTCATCGGTTTCGCCGGGCTTGCGCTGTTTCTCTTCTTCAGCCGCTTCGAACGCCCGGCGTACTGAAATACCCGTTCATCTCGCGACTTCCGCCGCGCGGCTCTGCGCGTAGGCGTCCCGGATGAATACATAGGGATCAAGCGCGTCACGCTTGATCGATTCGTAGGTATCGCGATCGAGCGACAGCGCGTTGACGGCCTCGAGCGCCAACAGGCCGGTCGTGTGCCAGTTACTGTCGACCGCGATCACGACGGGATCGAGATAGTAACTGTCTATCAGTCCTCCCATCCCGTCACGCAGGCTGGACGGACCGAATACCGGGAGGACGATGTAAAAACCGTGACCGAGGCCGTAACTGCCGAGCGTCTGGCCGAGATCCTCGCGATGCTCACGAATGCCGAGATACTTGCGCGCGGGATCGAACAGCCCGCCGACGCCGACCGTGCTGTTGACGCCGAAGCGCAACAACTCGTTGCCGGCATCGACGAGCCGGAACTGCAGCAGCGAATTGACGATCCGGATCGGCGCGCGCAGGTTCGCGAAGAAATTGCGGGTCGAGATCCTGACCGGCTTCGGCACAACCCGGTACACGCGGGCGACCGGCTTCATGACGAGGAAGTACAGGCGGTCGTTGAACGCGAAAATGACGCGATTAAACGGTTCCAGGGGATCCGGAATGAGGATGAAGTCGTCATCCCAGTCGTCGTCATCGAAATCGTCCCAGTCATCACCCGCCGGCTGCGCCATCAGCGGCATCGCGATGAAGCAGGACAGGACCAGCAATGACTGGAGGAGGCGTTTCACGCTCTTGAAGATGATGGAAAATCCTCGCTATTCTGCATTCATGGCTGCGGCAGGTCAAACCGCCTGTCGGGTAATGACAACGCCCGGTGCACTGGCAGGCGATCGGCGCTCGGGTATAATCACGCGATGAAGCGAATAACGAAACAAGCTGATGAATGGCGGGCGCAACTCACCGCCGAGCAGTTCCATGTCGCTCGCGAGGGCGGAACGGAGGCGCCGTTCAGCGGCGCGCTGCTCGACAACAAGGCCGACGGTCGTTATCTGTGCGTCTGCTGTGCGGCGCCCCTGTTTTCGTCGGAACACAAGTTTGATTCCGGCAGTGGATGGCCGAGTTTCCATACACCGATCGCCGCCGACGCGCTCGAGGCGTTGACGGACCACAATCACGGCATGCGCCGGACCGAGATCCGCTGCGCGCGCTGCGAGGCGCATCTCGGACATGTATTCATGGACGGGCCGCCGCCGACTGGGCGGCGCTATTGCATCAATTCCGCGTCGCTCGACTTCGAACCCGCGCCGCGCTGACGCCTCGGGAGTGACAACGGCGCGCTTATCCTATAACTTGGCATCGGGACCGACAATCAATAACGCAACAGCAAGGAGATTTACCCCATGAACATGACCCTCAAGACCGTATCGGCACTGGCGCTCGCTACTCTGCTCGTCGGTGGATGCGCCAGCACCTCCGAGATCCAGCGCATCTCCGACGAAGCCGCGAGCGCACAGACCGCCGCGGACGAGGCCAAGCGCATGGCCCAGGAAGCGCTCGACGCCACACGTCAGGCGCGCAGCGACGCCGCCCGCGCGCAGTCGACCGCGCAGGACGCGAACAACAATGCGAACCAGGCCAAGGCCGATGCTGCCGATGCGAAGGCCGCCGCGGCGCGCGCCGAGGAGAAGGCCGAGCGCATGTTCCAGCGCGCGATGTCGAAGTAAGCATTACCCGATACGTACTGCGCATTCACCCGCGTTCGTATCCTTCACGAACGCGGGTGACAGCGGGATCCGGGCCTGCGGGGGCAGCCGGCTCATTTCAGGATCGCCGTGAACCCATCCCTGGGGGCTACGAGCGAGACATCCTGTCTCGCACGTTCCTGAAATGAGCCGGCTGCCCCCGCAGGCCCTGCTGTTAGTGTGTGCGTTCGTGAAGGATGCGGACTAGAGCACGCAGTCTGACAGGATACCGTGACGGTCGGCGGGGAGGATGCTGCCGATGTACCCGGTGGATTTCCTGAGATACTCCATCGCATTGTGCGCCAGCTCCTCGTCGTCGTATGGCCCGACCAGGACATGACAATAGCCGTCGTTAACCCGCACCTGTACCGACACCGGCGCGCCGATGCCCTCGATCTCCCGCGCCAGACGGGATGCATTGCCCTTGTTCGAGAAGGCGCCGAGCTGCACCATCCAGCCGGCGACCGGCGCCTCCCGGGCCGTGGCGCGAAAGGCCCCGACCGGCTCC
>CAZJKV010000056.1:0-12724 GCA_964546765.1 uncultured Chromatiales bacterium | reverse complement strand
CGGGCGCATTCGGGTTGACGATGACATCGGCCTCGGGCAGCGTCGCGCCCGGCAGGTGATGATCGGTGATCAGTACCCGGATCCCGCGCGCGCGCGCGGCGGCGACGCCCTCCAGACTCGAGATACCGTTGTCGACGGTGATGATCAGGTCAGGCCGCCGCGAGTCCGCGGCCAGTGCGACGATCTCCGGCGTCATGCCGTAACCGTACTCGAAGCGGTTAGGAACGAGGTAGTCGGCGTTACGCGCGCCCATCATACGCAGCGCGCGCACCGCGAGCGCGGAACTGGTAGCGCCGTCGGCGTCGAAGTCGCCAATGACGAGGATGCGAGCGTCGTCGGCGAGCATCTCGTGCAACAGCGCCGCGGCCGCGGCCGTGCCGGATAGCCGTTCCGGCGGATGCAGGCGGTCGAGTGAACTCTCGAGTTCCGTCGGACAGGCGATGCGTCGCGCCGCATAGACGCGCCGCAGCACCGGATGCAGGTCACCGGGCAGGCCGGCCGCCGTGCCGGTGGCCGGCCGGCGACGGATCTGGATATTTTTTATCATTTGTCCAGTCATCAGTGATAGCCGGTCAGCGGTCGTGTGCGGCGCCACCAGCGGCGCAGCGCGCGCCTCGTGACATGATACTCGGCCCCGGCCGCTGCGGATATGATCAGCCGGTCGATGCCGCGGTCGCGCAGCGCGTCCGCAAGCGGCGCAATCCAGTCCCGCTGCAGCGACGCGAGTCGAGCGCGCCAGGTCTCGAGATCGCCGAGCTGAAGCGGCGCCTGCAGCGTGTCGATCGTCAGCAAGTGCGCACCGGGACCGGCGGCGGATAACCACGCAGTGGCGAGCGCCGGCGTCGCTGCAGGCGTCAGACCGGCGTTCAGTGCGATCCCGCGCGTCAGTGGATCGTCGCTCCAGACCGCGGAGAACGCGCATCCGCGCGCGTCGGGCAACACGCCGCCGCCCCATATCCAGACACCGCTGACCTCGACGCGGCCTTGTTCGCGCCGGGCATGGTTGACCGGACTCGCGTGCATCAGCATCTGGATCTCGTTCAGGCGCCGGCGCCAGTCGCGGCCGGCCTCACCGCCGGGCATGTGATGGAACAGGTCGTCACCGATCACGTCCGTCAGCGGCTCGAAACAGAGTTCGGGCGCCTGCGGCCAGCGAAAGTACCAGCGTGCCGGAGTCGGCGCGATCAGGTACATGCCCTCCCCGGCCAGGTGCGTATTGATCTCGTCGCACAAGGCTCGCGCCTCGTCCGCGCCGAGTTCGAGACCCTCGCCGCCGGTCATGATCAGGCGGTCCCGCCCGGCCTCGATATGGACCGGGTCGGCGCGCAGCCAGTAACCCTCGGGCCGGCGACCACTGTCGCTGTACAGGGTCAGGGCGGCGACCGGAAATTCGATGTCGGGATCAGCGCGCGAGCCGCTAACACCATCGAACAGGCGGCGCAGCTCGGCCTCACGGCCGTCAACGCCGCTCGCGATCCGGTCGCCGCGGGCGAGCAGGCCTTGCAGCGCGTCGAGTTCCAGGCCCTCAAGCAGGATCTCCGGCCGATCCGGCCAGCCGGCGCCGGTCAGACCGACGACCAGCAGCGTCAGCGACCGCGAGGAACCGACCTCAGCGCGACCAGCAGGCGGGATCGGTCGAGGCATTCAGATCGGGGCCCGACTGATCCAGCACGAACAGCGCGCAGCGGTCACGGACCTGGTCCGATCCTGGACGCGGGACCGCGCGGACGCGGAACGCGATGCGCGGGTTGGCGACCGCATCGAGGCGGATACGGTAATGGCCCTCAGGTGAATCCGTCTCATCTGCATCCCATCCGAGTTCCGACAGCGTTGCCGCGTACCGATGGTGACCGGCACGGTAGCGTTCCTGGTCGAGTTGCGCCTTGTATAAAGTCGTCGTCGCGTCGACGCGCCGGCCCTTGCGCAGCTGATCGCTGAACGCGGGCCAGGCCAGCACCGCGATGATGCCGACAATGGCAATCGCGGTCAGCAGTTCGATCAGCGTCATCCCCGCCGTACGGCGGACCTCATCCGGATTCCTATCCATCTTCGCGCCCTCCATGGCATCGATTGATCGACTTGTTCCGATAGGCGCGCATCGCGGCACATGCTGCAATGTCGATACCGGCGCGCGCCTCGCAGGATCATATACAGGCGGGACCGGGTGTTCAACCGCAACGACACACGGAGACGCGATGCGTGGTCTGACGCTGATCGAGTTGCTGCTGGTACTCGCGGTGATCGCGATCGTCGCGACCATGAGCCTGCCCTCGCTCGGCGGCCTGATCGATCGCCAGCAGTTGCGCGGCGCCGCGCAGGATCTCCATGCCGAGTTCCTGAACGCGCGCATGGAGGCGATCCGGCGCAATCTCCCGGTCAGTCTTTCGTTCCGCACCGACGATACGACGGGACGCTGGTGTCTCGCGCTGAACGGGGATGGTCCCTGTGACTGTTTCACAGCGAATGCCTGCGTACTCGCCGGCGCCCCGCGCAGGACCGTTCGCAGCCGCGACTTCGGCCGCGTCCGGCTGGCGACGAATTTCACGCCCCTGCACACGGCGACCTTCCGCCCCGCGCGCGGCACCGCGAACGCCGGCACGGCGACCCTCGGCGCCGGCGGCAAGCGGGTCGAGATCCGGCTCAGCAGCCTGGGGCGCGTGCGTATCTGCTCGGACGATATCCAGGAGTATCCGTCATGCTGAAGGGGTCGGGCCGCGCGTGCGCCTGCGCCGGGTTCAGCCTGGCCGAACTGATGGTCGCGACCGCGCTCGGCCTGTTCCTGATGTCCGGCATCGTGACCATGATGTTCGAAGGCGCGAAGGCGAGCCGCCACGCATTACTGGAGGCGCAACTGCGCCAGTCGCTGGTCACGGCGATGTCGGTGATCAGCGGCGAGCTGCGTCGCGCGGGTTACTGGGGCCGGGCCGGTGTCGCGTCCGGTGCTGGCGAGACCGGCGCCTACGCGCCATTGCGCCTGATCGCCCCGGACTGCCTGCTGTACGTCTATGACCAGGAAGGCGATGACGCCGACGGCAACCCCGATGCCGGTGACCGGCACGGCCTGCGCCTGTCCGCAGGCGCCCTGCAGATCAAGACCAGCGACCCGACCTGCGGCGACACACCCTGCACGACCTGCACCAGCGGACACTGGCTCGCGCTGAGCGATCCGCAAACGGTCACGATCACCGGACTCGACTTCGACGAAACCTTCCACACACTCGCCTTCGGCGATGACGGCCACGCCGTGGTAGTTCGCGCATTCCGGGTCACGCTGTCCGGGCGGCTCAAGCGCGCCCCCGATGTCAGCCATCGCCTGCATGCATGGGTCGACGTCCGCAATGACGAGATCCTGTGAGCGCCGCGGGGCACCCTGCCGGGATCGCGGCGCGGCGATCCTGTTCCTCGTCACGCTGTTGCTGTTTCCCGCCGGGTTGCTCGCACTCTACGCAGCGCGTGTCATCCTGAGCGAACAGCGACTGTCCGCGAACGACGTGCTCGCGCATGAGGCGCAGCACGCCGCGCAGGCCGGCCTTGAGGCCGCCTTTGTCGCGATCGCGTCACTCGACCCCGCGGAACCGGTCTTCGATGGCAACGGCTACGTCGAGCTCGCTGGACCGGCCGCGGCGCTCGGCAACGGCGCAGCCTTCTCGACCCGGATCGACAACCACGGTCTGACGCCCTGGGATAGCGGTCTGCTGCGCATAGAATCCACCGGCACCGCCAGCGACGGCGTCGGTATGCAAGTCGTGCGGCAGCTGGCGCACCGCGATCCCTGGCTCGCGCACCCGCTGCCGGCGCCGCTGGTCGCGCGCGGCGACGTGACGCTGGCGAGTGACGGCGCAATTGATAACGCCGACCGTCCCTACGCCGTCTGGTCCGGTGGCGCCGCCGTCGTGCCGGCTGCTGTCCTGATCACAGTCGCAGGCGCCCCGGCGTGTCCGGTTGAAGGCATCTGCGACGCTGACGCGCGGCTCGCGGCGTTGTCTTCCGACGGGATGTTCGCGAACATTTTCGGACGCCCGCCCGGGCTGATGGCGTCGCTTTCCCGGATCGCGCACTGCGACCCCTGTGCGGGCGACGGGCTGGACGGCGATGACCGGCCGCTGTGGGTCGAGGGCGCGACGGGGACGATCACGATCGCCGGGGGCGCCGCCGGCTCGCCGGAGACGCCGGTGATCCTCGTCATCGACGGTGACCTGTCGATCGCTGCGGACACGACCGTGCACGGACTGATCCATGTACTTGGCGACTGGCTGCCGGGCGGTGGTGCGCTGACGCTGCGTGGCGCGATGACGGTCGCGGGCGCGGTCCAGGACCCCGGTCGGGTAACACTTGCCTACGATTCGGGGATCCTCGACCTGCTCGGGGCACGTGGTCCCTTCGTGCGTATCGCCGGGAGCTGGTCCGATTTCTGAGTCCGCGCATCAGCGCGGTGTTTATCGACTGGCGGGATATCTGCTGATCGAGGTGCTGGTGGCGCTGGCGGTCGCCGCGATCTCGCTCGCCGCGCTGGTCGGTTTCCAGGTCGAGCTGTATCGCTCCGGCGCGCTGGCCTCACAGCGAACCGACGCCCTCGCCGTCGCCGCAGACCGGATCGAGTCGCTGCGGACGGCCCTGCGCGCGGGGGCGGCGCCCGAGAGCGGCGCCGAATCCGTACAGACGGCGCCGGACGGTGAACCTTTGCCGTCCGGGACCGTCTATGAGAGTGAATGGTCGCTGACGTCAGCGGACGGCGTCATGATGGTCGACGTGACGGTGCGCTGGGAAGACGCCGGCGGCAGAACTCATGTCGTCGCCCTGAGTACGGCGGCGGAGCCGCATGCGGCGCTCGCGAGCGGCGCCGCCGCGATCAAGCCGGAATTCATCGGGTTGCCGTGATTGATTGTCGTTATACTGTGTACCGTGGTGCGGAAGCCGGAGGCTGGTCCCTTTACGGGACACGCTGTGAATACGTCCCTGTACGCTCGACGGCCGCATCCCTGCGGCCGACGGTCCCGTAAAGGGACCAGCCTCCGGCTTCGGAACCGGCGTGCCGACTGCCGGAAACGGCGATCCTGACTTCATCAGCCAAACTCATCCAGATCAGATTGAATACGCGTGCAAATCCGATTTCGTTTCGCCACCTTCACCCTCTCCCTGTTGATGATCCTGGTCCTGCCGCCGACGTTCGCGCAGGATACGGAGTCGAGCGGGGCTGAAGTCATCAAGAACGCGATAGACAAGCGCGATTACCGGGTGCTGACGCTGCCGAACGGCCTGCGGGCGCTGCTGGTCTCCGATCCGGACACCGATCTCGCCGCGGCGGCGCTGAACGTCAACGTCGGCTATTTCAGCGATCCGGCGGATCGACCCGGGCTCGCGCATTTTCTCGAACACATGCTGTTCCTGGGGACGGAGAAATATCCCGAGCCCGACGCCTACCGCGAGTTCATCACCCGCCACGGCGGCAGGATCAATGCCTTCGTCAGCGCCGAGAACACGGTGTATTTCTTCGACATCGACCGTGGCCGGCTCGAGGACGCCTTCGACCGGTTTTCGCAGTTCTTCATCGCGCCGCTGTTCGACTCGGACTTTGTGCAGCGCGAGATGAACGCGATCGATTCGGAGTACCGGATGGGCATCCGCGAGGACTCGCGGCGCCTGCACGATGTCACCCGGGAGACCGTCGATCCGGACCACCCGCATGCGAAGTTCTCGGTCGGCAATCTCTCGACGCTGGCGGATCGCGAGGACGACCCGGTCCGCGACGCGGTCATCGGATTTTACGAACACAACTATTCGGCCGGCATAATGACGCTCGCGATCGTCGGCGCCGAACCGCTCGAACGCCTCGAGGCGATGGTGCGCTCGCGCCTCGGCAAGGTCGGCAATACCGGCGCCGAGCCGCTCGAGGTCGACGTGCCGGTCAGGGGCGCGGATCCTGTGCCGCTGCGCATCGACGTGGTCCCGGTGCGGGAAACGCGCGAGGTGCGCTTCGAGTTTGTGTTCCCGTGGCGGGACGCGTATCACCTGTCCAAACCGACTGCGATGCTCGGCCACCTGATCGGTCACGAGGGCAGCGGCAGCCTGCATGAGCGACTCAAGGACCGGGGATGGATCAACGCCCTGTCCGCGGGCGGCCGGCGCATTGCGAGCAACGAAGGTGTGTTCTCCGTGTCGATCGACCTGACGCGCGCCGGCATCGAACACATCGACGAGATCGGCGACGACCTGTTCCGATATATCGCGCTGGTCGGTCAAGAAGGGCTGAATCGGCGCTTTCATGACGAACTGAGACGCATCAACGAGCTGAATTTTGAATTTCGCGAAAGCGCGAATCCCGCCGGCGAGGTCATCACGCTGGCCGGCAACCTGCAGGTCTATCCGGACGAACTCGCGCTGTTCGGCCCCTATTACATGGACGAATACGACGAGAAACCGGTACGTGAGATCTTCTCCCGTCTGCGGCCGGACAATCTGCGCATGACTGTCATGGCTCCCGGCCTGCCCGCGGACCGGACCAGCCGTTACTACCACGCCGACTACCGCGTCGACGCGATCGACGAGGCGCTGCTCGCGCGCTGGACCGAATACCGGCGCGGTCACGAACCTGATCCGGCACTTGCGATCCCCGCACCGAATCCGTTCCTGCCGGATCAAACCGCGATCCGCGCGGCCGGAGACTCCACACCGCGGATACCGGCGCGGCTGATCGACGAGGACGGCCTGGAACTCTGGCACCTGCAGGACACCGAATTCGAGGTCCCGCGCGCCGACTTGCACATCACTGTCGAGACCGCACGCGCCGCGGCATCGGCACGCCATCATGTGATGACGACGCTGTACCTGTCGCTGGCGCGGGATGCACTGAACGCCAGCGCCTATCCCGCCCGCCTCGCCGGTCTCAATTACAGCCTGCACGGCAACCTGCGCGGCCTGGGTATCGATGTCTCGGGCTATGATGACAAGCAGGCTTTGCTGCTCGACCTCGTCATGGATACCCTGCTCGGACTCGAGATCGATTCCGAACGCTTCGAACTCAGGCGCGCCGAACTGATCCGGCAGTGGGACAATGCCCGCCTCGCCCGGCCCTTCATCCAGTTGCGCGACGGCCTGCAGACGCTGCTGTACGCCGGGCGCTGGACGCCCGACGAACGTATCGCGGCGATCCGTGGCGTCACGGTCAAGGACCTGAAGGCCTTCATCCCGGAACTGCTGGGACAGATCCGGCTCGAGGTGCTGGTGCATGGCAACCTGACCCCGGAACAGGCCGTCACGATCGGGCGCGCGCTCTCCACCCGCGTATTTACCGGCGCGCAACGCGGCAAGCCCGTGATACGCGAGGTCGTCAGGCTCGCGCCAGGCAGTCAGTACCTGCTGACGCTCGACATCGACCATGACGACACCGGACTGTTCGTGCATTACCAGGCGCCCGACGACGATGTAGAAACAGCCGCCGCCGTCATGCTGCTCGAACAGGTCATCAAGAGTGCGTTCTTCGACACGCTGCGCACGCGCGAGCAACTGGGTTACGTCGTCGGCGCGCACAGCAGCTTCACGCTGCGCGTACCCGGGCTGAATTTCGTGATCCAGTCACCGGTCGCCGGGCCCGCGACGCTGCTTGCGCGCATCGACGGCTTCCTGGAAGCATACCGCGAGCGAATAGAGACGATGGACGATGCGGAGTTCGAAGGCCATCGCCAGGGCGTGCTGACGCTACTGCGCGAACGGGACACAAGCCTCAACCGGCGCAGCCAGCGCCTGCAACACGATCTCGCGCTCGGTCATCGCGCCTTCGACCGCCGCGAGCGGTTGGCCGAAGCTGTCGAAGCGGTGACGCGCGAGGATCTGCTATCCCTGCACGATGCGTGGTTGCTGTCCGGCGAACGCAGGCGCATCGTCGCGCAGTCGGCCGGCAACGATCATCAGGAGGATGCACTCGACCTCGAGCGCCACGGATTCGAGGCGATAACGTCGCCGGAATCTTTCCGTGACATGCTGCCGGCCTTCAGGCTGTAACCTGCATCGGACGCCGGCACACAGGAGGTCCTGTCCCGGCCGGATCATTTCAGAAACGTGCGAGACAGGATGTCTCGCTCGTAGCCCCCAGGGATGGGTTCATGGCGGTCCTGAAATGATCCGGCCGGGACAGGACCGGGTTTCTGCTACTTCAGCTTATGAAGACTACAGCCTATGAAGCTGTAGTATCTACATATTATCCAGGATAACCTGCTTGATCGCCCCGAGCTCCGCGGCGACCTTTCGCACCCGACCCTGGCACTGGCCGATCGCGATATCCGGATCCTTGAGCCCGTGCCCGGTCAGCGTGCAGATGACGCGACTGCCGGCGCGGATCTTGCCGCTGCGCACGTCGCGCAGCGCTCCTGCGATCGACGCGGCGGACGCCGGCTCGCAGAACACGCCCTCCTTCTCGGCGAGCAGTTTCTGGGCAGCGAGGATCTCCTCGTCGCTCAATTCGTCGAACCAGCCACCCGACTCGCTCTGCGCCGCCCAGGCCTTGTCCCAGCTCTGCGGATGGCCGATGCGGATCGCGGTCGCGACGGTCTCGGGTTCTTCGACCATGTGACCGCGAAGGAACGGCGCCGCGCCGCTGGCCTGGTACCCGACCATGATCGGCGCGCGGTTGACGATGCCGTGATCGCGGTATTCCTTGTAGCCCATCCAGTACGCGCTGATGTTGCCGGCATTGCCGACCGGCAGGCAGTGATAATCCGGCACCTCACCGAGTTCCTCGAGGATCTCGAAGGCCGCGGTCTTCTGCCCCTGCAGGCGGTAGGGATTGATCGAGTTCACGATCGTCAGCGGCGTCTCCTCGCCGATGCGCTTGACCAGCTCCATGCCGACATCGAAGTTGCCGCCAATCTGGATCACGCAGGCGCCGTGCATCATCGCCTGGGCCAGCTTGCCGAGCGCGATCTTGCCGTCCGGGATCAGCACGAAGGCGGCGATACCGGCACGCGCCGCATAGGCCGCGGCCGACGCCGAGGTATTGCCGGTCGATGCGCAGATGATCGCCTTGCTGCCGTCCTCGACGGCCTTGGTCACCGCCATCGTCATGCCGCGGTCCTTGAACGAACCGGTCGGGTTCAGTCCCTCGTACTTGACGTAGAGGTCGACGTCCAGATCGAGCGTATCGGTGAAGTTGTGCAGCCGGATCAGCGGCGTGTTGCCCTCGCCGAGGCTGATGATGCGGGTGTCGTCGTGTACCGGCAGGCGATCGCGATAGCGCTCGATCAGGCCGGTGTATCGGGGACGGAAGGTCATTCTGTGATTCCTCGGTTCAGGTGCCGGACAGGCTCTCGAGACGGATGCGCGTGACGGGACCGACGATCGCGTCCATCGCCTCGATGCGACGTATCGCCTCGTTCATCCCGCGTTCGAGCACGCGGTGGGTCAGCATGATCACTGTCGCCTCGGCCTCATCCGGACCGGGTTCTTTCTGCAGCACAGCTTCTATGCTGATCCCCTGGTCGGCGAGGACGCGGCTGACGTCGGCGAGCACGCCGGGCCGGTCTGCGGCGCGCATGCTCAGGTAACAGGCGGTCTCGACCTCCTCGATCGACAGCACCGGAATATCGGCAATCTGGTCCGGCTGGAACGCGAGGTGCGGGACGCGATTGCCCGGGTCGGTCGTCAGGGTGCGAACGACGTCGACGAGGTCCGCGATGACCGCAGAGGCGGTCGGCTCGCGCCCCGCGCCCGCGCCGTAGTACAGCGTCGGACCGACCGCGTCTCCCTTGACCAGCACCGCGTTCATGACGCCGTCGACGTTTGCGATCAGGCGGCGTTGCGGGATCAGCGTCGGGTGCACGCGCAGCTCTATGCCCTTCCCGGTGCGGCGCGTCAGCCCGAGGTGCTTGATGCGGTAACCGAGCTGCCCGGCGAAGGCGACGTCCTCGGGAGTGATCGCGCTGATGCCCTCGGTATAGACGCGATCGAACTGCAGCGGGATGCCGAACGCGATCGATGCGATGATCGTCAGCTTGTGCGCCGCGTCAATGCCCTCGACGTCGAAGGTCGGGTCGGCCTCGGCGTAGCCGAGACTCTGCGCCTCGGCGAGCACCTCCGCGAATGCGCGTCCCTTGTCGCGCATCTCGGTCAGGATGAAGTTCGTCGTGCCGTTGATGATGCCGGCGACCCACTCGATGCGGTTCGCGGCCAGTCCCTCGCGCAGCGCCTTGATGATCGGGATGCCGCCGGCGACAGCCGCCTCGAAGGCGACCATGACGCCCTGCTTCTGCGCCGCCGAGAAGATCTCGTTGCCGTGACGCGCGATCAGCGCCTTGTTCGCGGTGACGACGTGCTTGCCGTTCGCGATCGCACGCAGCACCAGCTCGCGCGCAGGCTCGTATCCGCCGATCAGCTCGACGACGATTTCGATATCGGGATTGTCGACGACTGCGAACGCGTCCTGGCTGATCTCGATCCCGGCGGTATCGACGCCGGGAAACGCCGTCTCTCGCGCCGCGGCATGCGTGATGCGTATTCCGCGTCCGGCGCGGCGCGCGATCTCCTGCTGGTTGCGTACGAGCACGTTGACCGTGCCGCCCCCCACTGTGCCGAGCCCGAGCAGGCCGACCTTGACCGGTTCCAGTTGATTCATCCCGAGGCTGCCTGAACGTTGCTGTCCTTCCGGAACATGTGACGGATGCCGCGCAGTGCCTGGCGGGTACGGTGCTCGTTCTCGATCAGTCCGAAGCGGACGTGATCGTCGCCGTATTCGCCGAAGCCGATGCCCGGCGACACCGCGACCTTGGCCTCCTCGAGCAGTTTCTTCGAGAACTCGAGCGATCCGAGATGACGGTATTGATCGGGGATCGGCGCCCAGACGAACATCGTCGCCTTCGGCTTCTCGACCGGCCATCCGATCGCGTTCAGCCCGTCGCACAATACGTCGCGGCGCTGGCGATACATCTCGGCGATCTCGCGCACGCAGTCCTGCGGCCCCTCGAGCGCGGCGATCGCGGCGACCTGGATCGGCGTGAACATGCCGTAATCGAGATAAGACTTGATCCGCGCCAGCGCCGCTACCAGGGTCTTGTTGCCGCACATGAAGCCGACGCGCCAGCCCGGCATGTTATAGGACTTCGACAGGGTGTAGAACTCGACCGCGACGTCCTTGGCGCCGGGGACCTGCAGTATCGACGGCGACTTGTAGCCGTCGAAGGCAATCTCGGCATAGGCAAGATCGTGCACGACCCAGACCTCGTGCTCGCGCGCGATCTCGACGACCTGTCTGAAGAAGTCGAGGTCCACGCATTGCGTCGTCGGATTGCCTGGAAAGTTCAGCACCAGCATCTTCGGTCGCGGCCAGGAATCGCGGATCGCCTTGCCGAGTTCATCGAAGAAGTCGATGCCGGGCACCAGCGGCACATGACGTATATCGGCGCCTGCGATGACGAAGCCGTAGGGGTGCACCGGGTAGGCCGGGTTCGGCACCAGCACCGCGTCACCCGGTCCCATCGTCGCGAGCGCGAGGTGGACCAGCCCCTCCTTCGAGCCGATGGTCACGATCGCCTCGCTCTCCTGGTCGAGGTCGACGTCGAAGTGCTGCTTGTACCAGCGGCAGATCGCGCGCCGCAGGCGCGGGATGCCGCGCGACACCGAGTAGCGATGCGTGTTGTCGCGCTGCACGACCTCGACCAGTTTTTCGACGATATGCGGCGGCGTAGGCTGGTCCGGGTTGCCCATGCCGAAGTCGATGATGTCCTCGCCGCGCGCCCGCGCCCTGGCCTTCAAGTCATTGACGATATTGAAGACATAGGGCGGCAGACGGTTGATTCTGGCAAATTCCTCGATCATCGACCCGGGATCCGTAAGTGAATGAATCCGTTATTATCCTGTCATTGCCGGCTTGCAGGCAAGGGAAGCATCGGTTAAAAGGTTAAATGGGATGAAAATAGGTCTCTGACCCCATTTATATGCAGATCAATCTCGACACCGACGCCAGCAATTACCGCATCGTCTCCTATGCCGAGGGCGAGGTCACGGTCGTGATCCCCCGACGCTTCGACGAACACCCGGTGCAGAACGAGGAACTACTGCAATTCCAGACCGGCATGGCGCGCCGGGAGACTCTCACCCGCAGCCTGATCATCATGCCCGAACGGCTGGACACCGACTGGCCGCCATCGGACTTCGTCGACCTGGACAGCACGCACTTCGAGGAACTCGCCGGTCGACCCGGACTCGAGATCGTGTTGCTCGGCACTGGCGCCCGGTTGCGCTGGCCTGACCCGCGCATATTGTCTGCATTGACCAACCGCGGCATCGGCGTCGAGGTCATGGACACCGGCTCTGCCTGCCGCACCTACAACTTCCTGATGGCCGACCGGCGCAACGTCGCCGCGGCCCTCCTGATGATCTAGCAATCAAAGGGATCAGCGGCCCGAAAGATATTTCATCGGATCGACGGGTGTCCCGTCGAGGCGGATCTCGAAGTGCAGCCTGACGGTGTCGGCGCCGGAGCCGCTGTCTCCCATCTCCGCGACCTGCTGTCCTGCCCTGACCTCCTGGCCTTCGCCGACCAGCAGGCGGTCGTTGTGCGCATAGGCGCTCAGGAAACGCTCGTCGTGCTTGATGATCAGCAGGTTCCCGTAATGCGGGATGCCGGATCCGCTGTAGACGACGCGCCCGGAGGCCGCGGCGCGTACCGGTTCGCCGCGCCCGGCCGAGATCTCCAGCCCCTTGCGCGCGGACCTGACCGTCGCGTCGGGCCGGCCCG
>CAZJKV010000055.1:0-12818 GCA_964546765.1 uncultured Chromatiales bacterium | reverse complement strand
CAGCTGCTTATGCTCGTCAACGGAGACCAGTGACACCGCGCTGCCTTCCATGCCGGCGCGGCCGGTGCGGCCGATGCGGTGGACATAGTCCTCCGGCGTCATCGGCAGCTCGAAGTTGACGACGTGCGGCAACTGGTCGATATCGATGCCACGCGACGCGATATCGGTCGCGACCAGCACCCGGACCGAACCGCGCTTGAAGTCGGCGAGGGCCTTGGTACGCGCGCCCTGGCTCTTGTTGCCATGGATCGCGGCGCTGCGCAGGCCGTCGCGGTCGAGTTGGCCGGCGAGCCTGTCGGCGCCGTGCTTTGTGCGGGTGAAGACCAGCACCTGGCGCCAATTGTGCTTGCCGATCATGTGCGACAGCGCCTCGCGCTTGCGATCGCGATCGACCGGATGCACGACATGGGTGATGCGCTCGGCGGTTTCCTTGCTGCGCGCGACCTCGACATGCGCCGGGCGGGTCAGCAGGGTGTCGGCAAGCGTCTTGATCTCGCTGGAGAAGGTCGCCGAGAACAGCAGGTTCTGGCGTTCCCGCGGCAGCAGCGCGATGATGCGGCGGATCGCGGGGATGAAGCCCATGTCGAGCATGCGATCGGCCTCGTCGAGTACGAGGATCTCGACCCGCGACAGGTCGAGCGTCTTCTGTTCGAGGTGATCGATCAGGCGGCCCGGTGTCGCGACCACCACGTCGGCGCCCTTGCGCAGCGCATCGACCTGGGGGCGGAAACCGACGCCGCCAAAGATCGCGGTCGAACGCAGCGGCAGGTATTTGCCGTAGATGACGACGCTCTCGCGCACCTGGGCGGCTAGTTCGCGCGTCGGTGTCAGCACCAGCGCGCGTACCGGACGGCGGCCGCGATCACTGTGGATGCTCATCAGGCGCTGCAGCAGCGGGAGCGTGAAGCCGGCCGTCTTGCCGGTGCCGGTCTGCGCCCCGGCGAGCAGGTCTCTGCCCTCGAGGATCAGCGGAATCGCCTGGCGCTGAACCGGCGTAGGTTCGCCGTAACCCTGTTCGGCGACAGCATGAAGCAGTTCGGCCGAAAGGCCGAGGGTATCGAATGACATAGTAACTCCAGTGTTGGCCTGATCGATGCGCAAAGGCACCAGACCGGTCTCGTCCAGGCGGGATAATTTTAGGGTGAAAAATTCGAGGCAGGCCGACTGAGGTTACCGCGAAGGTCCCGCCCAGAAGACCGGGCTGCAGCGGGACACGGGCGGTATTGTAACAGAAACCCGGTGAAAGCAAAGGATTTAATCGCATCATTCATGAATCGCGCACAAACCGGCCAGATCACGGGCGGGTCCGGCCTTTTCAGGAGCCTGCGAGACAGGATGTCTCGCTGGCAGCCCCAGGGATGGGTTCATGGCGGTCCTGAAAAGGCCGGACCCGCCCGTGATCCATCCACTGAACTCCCCCGATTCATGAAGGATTCCTTATCAAAACCCGTCGTCGATCCCTGCCCGGCCGCGCAGGCGCTTGCGCTTCGCGCGCAGCGATTTCTCGCTGAGCCGGCGTTCGCGCGCGGCAGGACCGGGACGGGTCGGGATGCGTTTCTTGCGCGTCGCCGCGACGCCGCGCACGAGTTCGCGCAGGCGCTCGATCGCCGCGGCGCGGTTCTGCTCCTGGCTGCGGTATTGCTGCGACTTGATGACGACGACGCCGTCGCGGGTGATGCGTTGGTCGCTGAGCTTGAGCAGGCGTTGCTTGTAGAACTCCGGCAGCGACGAGGCACGGATGTCGAAACGCAGATGGATCGCGCTCGCGACCTTGTTGACGTTCTGGCCGCCGGAGCCCTGCGCGCGGATCGCGCTGAGCTCGATCTCGTGGTCAGGGATCGCGACGGCGCGGGAGATCTGCAGCATCACGCAGGCGGCGCGACGATCGCCGCCGCGTAGGGATGACGGCGCGTGATCAGGCCGCTGTATTCGAACACCTCCAGCAGATGCGCGTAGTCCGCGGGCGGGATCGCCGGATCCCGCTGCCAGCAGCCGAGGCGCTGATAGGCCGCGGCCGTCGCGGCGAGCACCTCCGGATCGATCCCCGGGAAGAAACCGGCCTCATTCAGCAGCGCAGCGATCTCCCCGGCGTCGCCGTCGATCGCATGCGCGAGACCGCGGCGGTAGGCGCGCATGAAGGCCCGCGCGGCATCGGTCGCGAGCCAGTCGCGACGCGCGCACAGGCTGCTGAACGCGACCGGCCCGATCGCGTCGCCGACCGCGGCCAGTACATAGCCGACGCCGTCGCGCTCGAGTTGCTGCGGCGCCGGCCCCTGCAGATGCACAAAGTCACCTTGCCCCTCGCGGAACGCGCGCTCGATCGCGTCGACATCACCGGCATTGATCGCGCCGATGTCGCCGAAGGCGAGCCCGTTGCGGTGCAGCGCATAGCGGAACATCGCGAGCGGTTGGAAGAAATGATCGACGAGCACGCGCCTGCCGCGCATGCTCGACCAGGAAAAGTCTGGATCGGCATGGCGGCCGACCAGGAAGAACCCGTCGCGGCCGTTGATCTGCGCGAAATGAACGAGGTCGATCGATTCGTGACGCTCGAGCGCCGCGAAGCTGGTCGCGACCGCGGACTGGGCGACGTCGCAGGTCCCGGCGGCGATGCTGCCCGGCACGGTGTGCTCGGGGGTCGCGACGCTGTAGACCGGCGCCAGGCCCTCGTCGCGCAGATAACCGCCCGCGATCGACAGCAACAGCGGGCTGTAGAAGGCCGAGTGTCGCAAGGCC
This sequence comes from uncultured Chromatiales bacterium, assembly GCA_964546765.1. Classification (GTDB taxonomy): domain Bacteria; phylum Pseudomonadota; class Gammaproteobacteria; order SZUA-140; family SZUA-140; genus JAITWN01. The sequence continues at coordinate 10,082 of CAZJKV010000055.1, read as the reverse complement.
ATTATATTGATGCGTTCCATCGATCAGGTTGTTGCCAGTCAGGTGATAACCTTATAATCAATACAAGCACTTAATGGCGCGGTCCTTATCATAATCCCTGCTGTCTCCGGACGCACCAGGAAATCTCGCCGATATGTGCCTGCCGCTGCGGCAACTAATCGCGACCGGATGCATCTAACATCAGTATGAATGCCAGGATGACAAGAATTATACTCGCGCTTGCGGGCGCCACACTGCTCGCCGCCTGCACCACCGTGCCGAAGGAGCTCCGCCAGGTGCCGGGCGACAATCCGGTACTGGTCGAGGTGCGCGCGGACGCCGACCGATATATCGGCAGGCCGGTGCGCTGGGGCGGCACGATCGTCGAGGTCGAGAACGGCCCGGTCGAGACCCATGCTGAAATCGTTGGGCGCGAGCTGTACCGCAGCGGGCGTCCGGTCGACACCGACCGCAGCACGGGCCGATTCATCGCCGAGTTCGCGGGCTTCCTCGATCCCGCGGTCTATGCCGAAGGACGCGACATCACGATCAGCGGCATCATCGCCGGCGTAGAGACCGGCAAGATCGGGGATCACGACTACACCTGGCCGGTGATTCGGGTGCACCATTATTATCTGTGGCCCGTACGCGCCGTCCCGCGCCATGACTATCCCCCGCGATACTACTTCCACGACCCGTGGTACCCTTATTATTACTTTCCGCGGTCACGACCAATCGTCGTGCCACCGCCCCGGACGACACGCGATTCACCGTTGAGGCGATGAACGATACGAGGTATGCCGTCCTGATCCCGGCCATCGGGCTACTGCTCGCAGTCATTGCGAGCGGTTGCGCGTCCGGGCCCCGTTTCGATACCCGCACCTACAGCGTGTCCCCGACGCCGGCCGAGGCAGCGGTCGACGCAGCGCTGTGGCAGGGCAACCGGGTGCTGTGGGGGGGGATGATCCTGAACAGCGCAAACCATGAGGACGGCACGGAGATCGAGGTCCTCGCCTACCCGCTCGCCAGCGGACAGCGGCCGGATGTCGAGCGGACGCCGATCGGGCGCTTCATCGTGCTCAAAGACGAATATCTCGAGACTGTCGATTATGCCGAGGGCCGGCTCGTCACCGTCGCCGGGCCGTTCACGACGACCCGGACCGGCCGCGTCGGCGACGCACGCTTTGTTTACCCCCAGGTTGAGGCCGACGAGATCCACCTCTGGTCCAGGACCTCCACCCGCCGGGATCCGCAATTCAGCATCGGCATCGGGGTATTGCTCGGTCGCTGACGTACGCCGCGCAGGCGCCGGAGTGGAAACTCCTGCCTGGCTGCGTCACAATTGATTGTGATAGTTCACATACCTGACAAGCAGGAGCACGACATGATCCTTAGACTGATAACACCGGGCCTGCTGGCCGGTCTCGCGCTCATTGCCTGGCCCGTCACCGGCCTCGCCCATATCCATCTCGACCGCTCGGAACCTGCGAAGGACGCCGTCGTCAGCGAGGCGCCGAGGGCCATCAAGCTCTGGTTCACGGGGCGCGTCGAGGCGGATTTCAGTGAAATCGTCATCACGGACGCCGACGGCACACCGATAGACACGGGCGACCCGGTCGCGAGCAGTAACCGGCGCGGCGTCGAGGTGGCTGTCGAAGGTCTCGTTTCCGGCAAGTATCAGGTCAACTGGAGCGTCGTCGCGCGCGACGGTCATCGCATGCGCGGCGATTTCAGCTTCACTGTCGAATAGGCCGTCCTTGTTCCCGGATCCGACAGAGACCGCGCTCGTCGCCCTGGACCGGGCGGCGCTCGCCGTGCTGATCGGATTGTGCGCATCATGGCTGGTCCTCGAGACCCGGCGCAATGCACTCATCATCGAGGCCAGCCCCGGACTCGGCGCGCTGCTCGGCCTGTCATTGCTGACGCTGGCCGTCACCAGCAGCGCCGATCTAGTCATGCGTGCCGCGACGCTCGCCGACGTCGGCCTGTCCGAGGCCTGGGCATTCGTCCCGAAGGTCATCACCCAAAGCGCCTATGGGGAATCCTGGATGCTGCGCACCGGGGCGCTTGCCGTCATCGTCGTGCTGTGGCTATGGCGGCGCAGCCCACCGCTCGCCGGGCTGCGGGGCGTCGCCGCCATCGCCGCATTGCTGATCGCGTTCGCGATCAGCAGCGTCGGCCATGCCGCCGAGGACGGCAGCCTGGCCCTGCAGAACCTCGTCAATACGCTGCATATCACCGCTGGATGCGTCTGGGGCGGCACCGTCGTCGTCTATGCGATCAGCATCCTGCCCCACCTGCGTCGCGGCAATGCCGCCGGGGAGATCGCCGAGACAGCAGTACGCCTGTCGACGCTCGCCGGCGGCGCGCTCGCGGTCGTGCTCGCGACCGGGCTGTACCACGCCTGGGTGCAGATCGAAACCCTGGACGCGCTGCTTTCGACTGAATACGGCTGGATCCTGATGACCAAGCTGTCATTCGTCGCGATCATGATGGCCGTCGGCGCACTGAACCGTTTCTTCGTCGTGCCGTCGATCGAGGCCTGGGCGCAGCCGCCGCGGCTAGCGCCGAACTCCGACGGTCCGCCGCGGGTATTCCTGACCCGTCTGCGCATCGACATCGCGGTGTTCGCAGCGATCCTCGTCTGCGCCGCAGCGCTCGGAAACACGACGCCGGCGCGTCACGCGGTCCAGGATGCCGCGCTGGCGGCGCCCCTCCATACCAGCGTGGTTGACTACCCCGTCCGGTCGGAGGGCTGACGATGCGCGGCCCCACCGTGATCGGAACGATGCTGCTGATGGCACTCGCGGCCGCGTTCTACCTCGATACTGTCAACGGGGCACCCCCGGAAGCCCGCGTCGCGACCTTTGCGGGCGGCTGCTTCTGGTGCGTCGAGGCAGATTTCGACAAGGTCCCGGGCGTCGTCGATACCACCTCCGGTTATATGGGCGGCCGACTCGCGAACCCGACCTACGACCAGGTATCCGGCGGCATGAGCGGTCACCTCGAGGTCGTGCGCGTGCGCTACGACCCGACGCTGATCGGATATGAAGGCCTGCTCGAGGCGTTCTGGCGCATGATCGACCCGACCGACGCCGGCGGACAGTTCGTCGATCGCGGCCCCCAGTACACGAGCGCGATCTTCTATCACGACGAGTCCCAGCGCGCCCTCGCGGAACGTTCCCGGGACGCGCTGGCCGGGAGCGGACGCTTCGACAAGGCGCTGGTCACTGCGATCCGGCCGGCCGAAACCTTCTATCGCGCCGAGGACTATCACCAGGACTTTCACAGGCAGAGTCCGATCCGCTATACCTTCTATCGCCATCGCTCGGGCCGCGACCAGTACCTGAAAAAGACCTGGGGCGAGGATCTGAAGGTCGATTTCGGCAGCCATGCCGCCGCCGGCGTCACCCGCGCCTATCACAAACCCCCGGACGCGGAGTTGCGCAAGCGGCTGACGCCGCTGCAATACAAGGTCACGCAACAGGACGCGACCGAGCGCGCGTGGGAAAACGAGTACTGGGACGAAAAGCGCGACGGGATCTATGTCGACATCGTCAGCGGCGAGCCGCTGTTCTCATCGCTGGACAAGTACGATTCCGAAACCGGCTGGCCAAGCTTCACCCGGCCTTTGGAAGCCGGCCACATCGTTACGCGCCTCGACTTCAAGGCGATCCTGCCCCGCACCGAAGTCAGAAGCCGCTATGGCAACTCGCATCTCGGGCATGTCTTCAAGGACGGACCGGAGCCGACCGGCCTGCGCTACTGCCTTAACTCGGCGGCGCTACGCTTCATCCCCCGTGCAGATCTCGAGCGGGAGGGTTATGGACAGTACGCGGCGCTGTTCACCGGAAGGGACCCACTGTAAACGGCGCTCCTGGATTACATTCCTCGCCCCGGTGCATTAGAATCTGATCCCATGGGACACACGCCGATTCAAGGAGTCAGCCTGAAATGAGCAACAGACCAGATTACAAGACCGTTTGCGGCACCTCTCTCGGCACCGAGCTTGAGGAAGAGGAATGCAAGGTCCTCGCAGGAGTCATGAAGATCCAGCACCTCGAAGACGGGGACATGCTCGTCAAGGAGGGGGTCGATGACAATACCCTGTTCGTCCTGGCCGAGGGCAAGCTCGCCGTCGTCGGCACCGTGCTCGGCCAGGAGCTGACCGTCTATACAATGAGCCCCGGCGAGTGCGCCGGCACGCGCGCCTTCGTCGACCGCACCCCGCGCAAGGCGACGCTGCGCGCAATCGGCAAGGCGACCGTCTGCACGCTCGAGCCGGATGACTTCGAGGCGCTGCTCGAGACCCATCCCCGAATCGTCTACAAGGTTATGCGGGCGCTGTTCCGGATCACGCATACGAACCTGATGCGCATGAATCTCGAGAGCCAGGAACTGGTCAATTACGTGTCGAGGATCCGGGGCAGGTATTGAATCAGCGGAAGCCGGTGTTTAGTCCGGGCCCATTATGGTCTTTATCGCCATCCGGACGATGGAATCGTCCTCCTCGCCGATCGTTATCGCTGCGATATCAACCCAGGCCAGGTTGATCGACTCGTCTCCGACGACGAAATCGGGGCGTCCCGCCTGCATCAGGAACCGGAAGTCATAGTGGAAGTGTGCCGGCTCGGCGCCGCGGGCCGGTATCGGGTGCACGTCGATGTCAAACAGCGCGTCATTGACGAGGCGGATATCGTCGATACCGCTCTCCTCGATCGCCTCGCGCAGCGCCGCCTGCTGGATCGCGCGGTCGCCCTCGACATGGCCGCCGAGTTGCAGCCAGCGGTCTAGTTTGCGGTGATGTGTCAATAACACCGATTTTCGGTCAGGCGACACGATCCATGCCGACGCGGTGACGTGTCCTTCCAGCGTCGCGCGGCTGGTGCAGGCGCGGGCCTCGCGGATGAATGTCAGAGCCCGCTCCCTGTGAGCCCGCTCGAGGTCATCGAAGGGATCGTGCCGCTCCAGCATTTCGATCAATTGTGTCTGCATGGCCGTCCGGTTCAGAGGGGCGTTCCGAGCGCCGACTTCAGTTTCGCGGTGACATGGCGCAGCTCCGCCGGAGCGTAGCGCTCGGCGGGCAGCCTGCCCCAGACCGGGGCCGGCCATGCCGGGTCGCCGCGATGGCGCACGACATGATGGATATGCAACTGCGGGACGACGTTGCCGAGCGCCGCGATGTTGAGCTTGTCCGGATGGAATGCCAGCACGAGTGCCTTCGCGAGCATCGAGGACTCGCGCATCAGCTGCTGCTGGTCGGTATCGGCGAGCTGGAAGATCTCGGTGACGCCCTCGCGATCCGGCAGCAGGATGAACCATGGCCAGTGCGCGTCGTTCATCAGCAGCAGCCGGCACAGGTCGAAGCGGCCAATCTCTACGGTGTCCTCGGCCAGGCGCGAATCGAGTTCAACCACGCCCCGCCCGCCTCCTGCCGGATTCCGGCTTGCCGGTACGAGCCGGCCGCGCAGCCTTCCCGGTTCGCGCAGGCCTGCCAGCCTTGTCGCCGGGCTTCGAGTCGCGAAGTGTTTTGCCACCGGCGCCCTGCGGCTGCGGGGGCAATCCCGTATGCCGGGTCAGGAACGGGCGGGTCTGTCCCGCGATCGCCGGGTTGCGCCGGCCCTCTCCATGTCCGCCGGTGCCCTTCGGCTGCCACGCCGGGACCAGGTGGCGCTTGCCGCTGCCGATAAGGTCGGCCCGGCCCATGCGCTGCAGCGCCTCGCGCAGCAACGGCCAGTTGTCGGGATCGTGGTAGCGCAGGAAGGCCTTGTGCAGTCGGCGCACCTTGAGGCCCTTCGGGATCGCGACCGCTTCGCTCTTTTCCGTGACCTTGTGCAGCGGATTCTTGCCGCTGTGATACATCGCGGTCGCGACCGCCATCGGCGACGGCAGGAAGGTCTGCACCTGGTCGGCGCGGAATCCGTTCCGCTTGAGCCACTGCGCGAGTTCGAGCATGTCCTCGTCGGTCGTGCCGGGATGCGCGGCGATGAAGTACGGGATCAGGTATTGCTCCTTGCCGGCAGCCTTAGAATATTTGTCGAACAGCGCCTTGAAGCGGTCGTAGGCGCCGATGCCCGGTTTCATCATCTTCGACAGCGGGTCCTCCTCGGTGTGCTCGGGCGCGATCTTCAGGTAGCCGCCGACATGGTGGGTGACCAGTTCCTTGACATATTCCGGAGAGCGGATCGCAAGGTCATAGCGCAGGCCGGATGCGATCAGTACCTTCTTGATGCCGGGCAGTTCGCGCGCCTTGCGGTAGAGGTGGATCAGCGCCGAGTGGTCGGTGTCGAGGTTCGAGCAGATATCCGGGTAGACGCACGACGGGCGGCGGCAGGCCGACTCGATCTCGCGGTCCTTGCACGCGAGCCGGTACATGTTCGCGGTCGGGCCGCCGAGGTCGGAGATCACACCGGTGAAGCCGGGGACGCTGTCGCGAATCTGCTCGATCTCGCGCAGGATCGAGGCCTCCGAGCGATTCTGGATGATGCGGCCCTCGTGCTCGGTGATCGAGCAGAACGTGCAGCCGCCGAAACAGCCGCGCATGATGTTGACCGAGAAGCGGATCATCTCGTATGCGGGGATGTTCGCATCGCCGTAGGCCGGGTGCGGGCGGCGTGCGTAGGGCAGGTCGAATACCGCGTCCATCTCGGCGGTGGTCAGGGGGATCGGCGGCGGGTTGATCCAGAGGTCGCGATAGCCGTGACGCTGCACCAGCGCGCGTGCGTTGCCGGGGTTGGTCTCGAGGTGCATCACGCGCGAGGCATGGGCGTAGAGCACCGGATCGTCCCTGACCGCCTCGTACGGAGGCAGACGCACGACGGTGTGATCGCGGTCGGCGCGCGGGATATGGCGCTCGAAGCGGACGATCTGCGCACCGCTGGCCGTCGTCCGCGGCATGTCGCAAGCCGGTCCGCTGCTCATCGAGTACGGGTCGGGTCGAGCATCGATACGGCCGGGCGTGTCGATATGCGTCGAGTCTAGTTCGATCCAGTCCGGCGGCGTCTCGCCGCGGATGAACGCGGTGCCGCGGATATCGGTGAGGTCGCCGATCTTCTCGTGACCAGCGAGGCGGTGCGCGATCTCGAGGATCTGGCGCTCGGCGTTGCCGTAGACCAGCAGGTCGGCCTTCGCGTCGAGCAGGATCGAGCGCCGGACCTTGTCGGACCAGTAGTCGTAGTGCGCTATTCGTCGCAGGCTCGCCTCGATGCCGCCGATGACGATCGGCACGTCGCTGAAGGCCTCGCGGCAGCGCTGGGCATAGACGATGACCGCGCGATCGGGACGCTTGCCGCCTTCACCGCGCGGGGTATAGGCATCGTTCCTGCGGACGCGCCGGTCGGAGGTGTAGCGGTTGACCATCGAGTCCATGTTGCCGCCGGTGACGCCGAAGAACAGCGCAGGGCGGCCGAGCGCGGTGAAGGGCTCGGCGCTCGACCAATCCGGCTGCGCGATGAGGCCGACGCGAAAGCCCTGGGCCTCGAGCGTGCGCCCGATCACGGCCATGCCGAAACTCGGGTGGTCGACGTAGGCGTCGCCGGTGACGAGGATCACATCGCAGGCGTCCCAGCCGAGCGCGTCCATCCCGGCGCGCGACATCGGCAGGAACGGCGCGGTGCCGAAGCGGGCGGCCCAGTACTTGCGGCGGGAGAACAGGGGGCGTGATTCCAGCATCGGGCCAAGATACCACAAACGCATCTGCGCCCCGGTGCGGGCGCGTGGTTCGCCGTTAAACGGGCATTTTCAGGCCGAAAAATGCCGATTTAAGCCTGTTTTTAGGCTAGATATCTGATCCATTTTCAGGCAAATCAGCGTGATGCGGTGGTCCGACCCCCGAGGCCTGAACGAACAGCGCGCCCGCGCCGAGCACCGGCGGCACCGGACAATGCAGCGCCGCGCCGATTGCGCGGATCATCTCGATCTCCGGCACCGAGATCCGGTGATTGGCCTCCGCGACGTGGATACACGCGAGCAGCAGTCGCTCCTTCTCGCGCGGCTGCAGGCGGTCGAGTCTGCGCAGCGCGTTGTCTACGGTATCAAACTTAAGCATGTTCAGCTCGTAAATGCGCTCTCCGCCGAGATCGAGGGAGTCCGCGCCCGCACGAAAGGCCTTGCGTACCGCGTCGTCGTCCTCATCCCCGGCATAGGCCAGCATCGACAGGACCACGCGCACCTGTATCCTCAGCTGCCCGACCTGCTGATTATGCGGGCCGTCGAGGTGCATCCGGTCTTCGGCCGCCGCGAGAGTGTTCGCGATCACGGTCGTGACGGCCCATTCGAACGGGCTGACGTGGCGATCGATACGCACCAGGGTTGCGAGCAACAGCCTGAACCGACCGGCCTGCGCCGGAGACAATTCACGCAGCGCCGGCAGCGCGAGATCGACGACCGGCAGGTGCAACTCCCGGCCAAGCCCCTGCATCACCTCAAACAGCCTGCCGGTCATATCGACGACTCGGGCGTCCTCGCGGTGCCCGAGCACCGTCAGCTGTTCCGCGCGCATCGTGTCGTCTTCGTGCAAGAGCAGTGCATAGATCAACGCCCGCGCGGCCCACGGCTCGTGGGCGGCGTCCGATACCGGCTTGGGGAGTTCGTCGAGCAGCAGGCGCGCATAGTCGATGTGGTCCTGATCGATCGCGCCGGAACCGGGCAACGCGCCGAGTACTGCTGCGGTCGTCAGCACCGCCGCAGCCCGTTCGATGCGCGATTGCCGCGCCGAATCCGCGTCCTCCGGCGCCTCCCGCTTCGGGGCCTCGACGGCCGGGAAACTGCCATCCCATGCCGGATCGAGTCGACGGATGCGCAGTTCGAGCGGCGGGTGAGTCGATAAGGCCGCGAAGCCGCGCGCCGCGAGGCGGCCCCGCATGGACGCGAGCAGCATGTGACTGATCGCCGGCGCCGACGGGTGATCGACGCCCGAGCCATGGGCATGCCCACCAATGACCTTGAGCGCGCCTGCGATCCCGTCCGGATTGCGGGTGAACTGCACCGCGGACGCGTCGGCGAGGTATTCGCGCTGGCGGTTGACCGAGGCCTTGATCAGGTGACCGAAAAACGTGCCGCCATAGCCGAGCACCACCAGGCCGACGCCGAGCATCGCGAGGCCGGCGGCGCCGTCGCGGCCGGAACCCCGGCTGTACAGGCGACGCCTGCCGAGTCCGCGCAGGATGCCCTGGCCGATCAGGCCGAGCAGCAGGATCCCGTGCAGCACACCGATGACGCGCAGGTTGAGGCGCATGTCGCCGTTGAGGATATGGCTGAACTCATGCGCGACGACGCCCTGCAACTGTTCGCGATTGAGCAGGTCGAGGCTGCCCTGCGTCACGCAGACAACGGCGTCGTCAAGGCCAAGCCCGGCCGCGAACGCGTTGACGCCCGGTTCGCGTTCGAGCACATACACCGATGGAACCGTCGTGCCTGATGCGATCGCCATCTCCTCGACGATATTCAGCAGACGGCGGCGGGCCGGATCCTGAGAATCCGGCGGTACCTGCGTCGCACCGACGCTCTCGGCTACACGGCGGCCGCCGGCCGAGACATACAGGTATTTGTAGATACTGCCGGCGGCGATGATGGAGATCATCACACCCGCTATCGTCGCGTGCACCCGCCAGCCGATGTCGGCGACGTAACGCCAGTATCCGGCGCCGGGCGACTCGCCCAGGTACAGCAGGCCGACCAGCAACAGATCGGTGGCGGCCACCAGTGTGATCACCGATAGTGTGAACAGCAGGATCAGGCGCCGCGATGCGCGGCGCGCCGCTTCCTGGGCCGCGTAGAAATTCATCCGGCGCCGACGCCTCAGGTAAACGTGACCTTCGGCGCCTCGCGGATCGCCTCGCGGTCCTCGAACTCGAGCAACGCGGCATCAGTGCTGAAACCGAACAGGTTCGCGAACAGGTTCGGTGGAAAGGACTGTCGATAGGTATTGAAGGTCATGACCGCGTCATTGAATGCCTGGCGCGCGAATGCGACGCGGTTTTCGGTGCTGGTCAGCTCTTCTGACAGCTGCTGCATATTCTGGCTCGCCTTGAGGTCCGGATAGGCCTCCATGACGACATTGAGGCGACCGAGCGCGCCAGCCAGCGCGCCCTCGGCGCCGCCGA
>CAZJKV010000054.1:0-12833 GCA_964546765.1 uncultured Chromatiales bacterium | reverse complement strand
GCGATGTCAGCGCCAGCCGGGCGACCGACAGGATGCTCGGCAGCGCCTCGCCGCGAAAACCGAGCGTCCCGATACGGGCGAGCTCCTCAGCCGTCGCGAGCTTGCTTGTCGCGTGGCGGCTCAGCGCGAGCGCGAGGTCATCATGATGTATCCCGCCGCCGTCGTCACGGACACGAATCAGGCGCAGGCCGCCTTGCTCGATATCGATCCCGACGTCTGTCGCCCCGGCGTCGAGGCTGTTCTCGAGCAGTTCCTTGACGACCGAGGCCGGCCGCTCGACGACCTCTCCTGCGGCGATCTGGTTGGCGAGTTGGGTAGTCAGGCGATGAATACGCATTGGGGCATTATAAACGCCTTAAAGTGGTCAGTACCCTTTTGCTTATCAACGACCCCCCTTCGCTTGCGAAGGGGGTTGGGGGGATGCGGGCGGAGCGGGTCAGCCTGGTGGGATCTGCAGGACCTGGCCGACGCGCAGGACGTCGCTCTTCAGCTGGTTCGCGGAGCGCAGGTTGTCGATGCTGACGCGATACTGCTGCGCGAGGTGCGACAGGGTGTCGCCGCGCGCGATGATGTGACGCCGGTTCGCCGCATACAGCGTCCCTGCCGGCGGATGTTTGTAGAAGTAATCGCGCAGGCCGCGAAAAATCGCCTCCGCGACGGCCTGCTGGTGGCGCTCGTTGCGCAACTTGCTTTCGTCATTGGGATTCGAGATGAAGGCGGTCTCAATCAGCACCGACGGAATGTCCGGCGATTTCAGCACCGCGAAGCTCGCCTGCTGGACGGTGGGTTTGTGCAGGCGACCCAGCGGCCCCATCTGGCGCAGGATCGATTCTCCGGCCTCAAAACTGGACTCGATCGTCGCGGACTGCGACAGGTCGAGCAGCACCGATGCCAGGACATTGTCCTTGTTATCAAGGCTGACGCCGCCGATCAGGTCCGACGCGTTTTCCCGCTCGGCGAGCCAGCGCGCCGCCTCGCTGCTCGCCCCGCCCTGGGACAGGACGTACAGCGACGTCCCGCTGGCCCGGTGGTCCCCGAACGCGTCGGCATGTATGGAGACGAACAGGTCCGCCTTGTGTTCGCGCGCCTTTAGCGTGCGATTGCGCAGGCTGATGAAATAGTCGCCGTCACGGATCATCACCGGGCGCATGCCCGGCTCCCTCGCCACCAGGGCCTCCAGACGGCGCGAGATCGCGAGCACGAGATCCTTCTCGTAGACGCCGGAGTACCCTCGCGCACCGGGATCCTCCCCCCCATGACCGGCATCGATCGCAATCACGATTTCGCGCATCGCCTCCGGTTGCGCCTGCGCGCTGCGTGTCACGACCGGTGCGCGCGGCGCGCCTTGCGGGCCGGTCAGGTCGACGACGAGTCGATGTCCGTACTGCTGATTGGGTTTGAGCAGAAAGCTCTTGACCTCGATCTCGCCGCTGACGTCGAGGACGATGCGCAAATCGCGCTGCCCGCGCACGCCATGCCGTACCCGCTGCGTGAAACGATCGTCGCGGGCAGGCGTGGGCAGACTGGCCTTGAGCACCGTATTGCTGAGGTCGATGACGACGCGGGCAGGGTTGTCGAGACGAAAGATCCTGTAGCTGACCGGGGCGCTCAGATCGAAGACCACGCGGGTGCTGTCCGGCGCGGGCCACATGCGCACGCCCTGAACACCGACCTCGGCGGCATGGGCGCCGGGAGTCAGGACGGAGAGTCCGGTGATTAACAGCGCAATGGCGATGATTAGCTTCTTCATTCGGGATCTCTGCTAATCCGCGACCCGGCTTTTTTAATATAAAGGGTCTATGATTGCAAGTATTTTAATCAGATACATGAAATTCTTGTATTCCATCTGATATGTATACCCTAACTCTTTGAACGTCGCTGTCAACCACGATTCTCAAGCAACCCCTGCCCGGTCGTCGTCACCGCGGTGATCTCGATTTCCCTTATCGGCCCGACGGGCGAGATTTGGATCCGCACGTCGGCCCGGGGCGTCAATCCCGCCCCCCGCTCTGGCCATTCGATCAGGCATACCGCATCCGGTTCGAGATAATCGCGCAGACCCAGCTCCTCCAGCTCGCCGGGATCAGCGAGGCGATAAAAATCAAAGTGATGGATCGTCAGCCCGGCCACAGGATAGGATTCGACCAAGGTATAGCTGGGACTCTTGACACCACCGGTATGGCCGAGCGATCGCAAGATCGCGCGCACCAGGGTCGTCTTGCCAGCGCCGAGCGGGCCGCTCAGTGTGACCACGAGTCCGCCCCTGAGCAGGGGCGCGAGTCGGGCCCCGAGTCGCACCATCTCGTCCTCCGACGCCGCTGTCAGGCGCATCAACGCCCGACCTGGGGATTGATTAGCCTGGGCAGGCGTAACTGCAGGTCGCTCGCGATCAACCCGCGCTGCCCCCCGGCCGCGGCGGCGCGATCGCCGGCCTCGGCGTGCAGCAGGGCGCCGAGACAGGCGGCATCTGCGAGCGCCAGGCGCTGGGCGACCAGGGCGGCGATGACCCCGGTCAGCACGTCCCCCATGCCGCCCGAGGCCATGCCCGGATTCCCGGCGGCACACAGGCCGATGACACGGTCACCCCCGCACACCAGGGTGCCGGCGCCCTTGAGCACTACGACGCCACCATAGCGCTCCTGGAGGGCTGCGACTGCGGTGAAACGATCGCGCTGCACCTCGGCCGTGGTCACGCCGAGCAGGCGTCCCGCCTCGCCCGGATGCGGGGTCAGGATCCAGTCGTGGCGCCGCTGTGCGTCAGCTGCGAGCAGGTTCAGCGCGTCGGCATCGATGACCAGCGGCAGGCGCGTGTCGAGCACATAGGCGAGCAGATCACGCGCCCACGCAGCACGGCCGAGTCCGGGGCCGATCGCGATGACGGTCGCCCGTTCGACCAGGGGCTGCAATGCGGCGCCGTCTCCGATCCCGTGCGCCATCAACTCGGGACGCGCGAGCGCGAGCAGGGCAGCATGTTCCGGCCGCGTCGCGACGCTGACCAGGCCGGCGCCGCTGCGTAACGCCGCCTCGCCCGCGAGCAGGGCCGCGCCAATCATGCCGCGATCGCCCCCGACGACCAGTACGTGCCCATACTGCCCCTTGTGAGTATTTCTCGAGCGCGGGGCGAGCAACCCTTCGAGATTGTCCATCGCATAGCGCACCGCCGCCGGCGTGACCCGGGAAAAGAGTTCGTCCGGGACGTCGAGGCTGCTGTAATGGATCGTGCCGCAACAGTCGAGTCCCGACGCGGTAAACTGGCCCTGCTTCAGACCGATGAAGGTCACCGTGACATCGGCGCGAATCGCCGCGCCCAGGACCTGACCGGTGTCGGCGTCGAGACCGGACGGCACGTCGAGGGCCAGCACCTTCGCGCCGCTGGCGTTCACTGCGTCGATCGCCTTTCGCCAGTGCTTGTCGACGTCGCGGTCGAGCCCGGTCCCGAAGATCGCGTCGACGATCAGTTCGTACTGGTACAGCGCCTGCCCGTCCCAGGGGACCGCGGTCGCGCCGCTGATGGACAGCGCCTGTGCGGCCCGGGCGGCGGCGCCATTCGTGTCATGCGGACTGCCGAGATGAAAGACATCGACCGCGTATCCTGCAGCGCGCGCGAGCCGCGCGAGCACATAGCCGTCGCCGCCGTTGTTGCCGGCGCCGCACAGCACCGCAATGCGCCTGACATCGGGCCAGCGCCATTGCAGCACGCCGAACGCAACGACGCCGGCGCGCTCCATCAGGGTCTGCGCCGGGATCTCGTATTCCTCGATCGCGAGGCGATCGAGTTCCCGGACCTGCGCGGCGCGATAGAGGTTGTGGGGTAGCGGGTGCATACGCGCTATGATAGCTGCTATGTCGACGGTGCAGAACCAGCAAGTGCGCGGGAGGCCGGTGGCGGATTTCGACCGCCTGGCCGCGGACATCAAGTCCTGGGGTCGGGAATGCGGTTTCGACCGAATCGGGATCGCCGACACGCGGCTGGACACCCACGAAGGCCATCTGCGGCGCTGGCTGGATGCGGGCTACCACGGCGAAATGACCTACATGACCCGGCACGGGACCCGGCGCAGCCGCCCCGAAGAACTGCATCCGGGGACGGTGCGCGTGATCTCGACGCGCATGAACTACCTGCCGCCCGGCGGCGCCGACGCCTGGGCGGTGCTCGGCGATCCGGAGCTGGCCTATGTCTCGCGTTACGCGCTCGGCCGGGATTACCACAAGGTGGTCCGGGCACGTCTCAAGCACCTCGCGCGCCGGATCGCCGAGGCGATCGGGCCGTTCGGCTACCGCGTCTTCAGCGACAGCGCGCCGGTGCTGGAAAAGGCGCTCGCGGAGAAGGCAGGGCTCGGCTGGATCGGCAAACACACCAATCTGCTGTCGGCCGAGGCCGGCTCCTGGTTCTTCCTCGGCGAGATCTTCACAGACCTGCCGCTGCCGCCCGACCGCGCCTCGGATGAGCATTGCGGCACCTGCCGGTCCTGCATCGACGCCTGCCCGACCGGCGCGATCGTCGGTCCGTGGCGGCTCGACGCCCGCCGCTGCGTGTCCTACCTGACGATCGAGCTCCGCGGACCGATCCCGGTGGCATTGCGCCCGCTGATCGGCAACCGCATCTTCGGCTGCGACGATTGCCAACTGGTCTGCCCGTGGAACCGTTTCGCGCAATTCAGCGCCGAGGACGACTTCAGGCCGCGTCACGGCCTCGATACCGCATCTCTCGGCGTTTTATTTGCATGGAACGAAGCCGAGTTCTTAAAATACACCGAAGGCTCGGCGATACGCCGCACCGGTTATGCAGGCTGGCTGCGCAACATCGCCGTCGCCCTCGGCAACGCATTGCGCAGCGCGAGCGCGGTCGAGGCGGCGGGGATCATCGAGATCCTGCGCGCTCGCAGCGATGATCCTTCCCCGCTTGTGCGCGAGCATGTACGGTGGGCACTGGAACAAACACAAGACCGGACAACCGGTCGGCAACCAGGGGGCGTGGCATGAACAACTCCGACGACCGTCGTGACAGGCGATCCGGCAGGCGCTATCTGCCGCTGGTACCGATCCTCGCTCTCTGCCTGCTGTGGCTACCGGTCTATGCCGTCGACCTGCATCATGCCCCGCCGCTCTCGCCGAACATCGAGTCCGGCATCCACGATCCGGAGAACGAGGCCACCAAGCGCCTGCAGAATCCGCTCGAATCGATGAAGGGGTTCCCGGTCGACCGGCGCGGCGAGATCAACTGGGTGCGTACGCTCAACGAAGGCCTCATCGAACCCCGCAGGACCCTGACCGACGATCCCTGGGACAACGAGCTGATGCGCGTCATGGACCTCGACATCCTGATGACGAACACGCAGAACATGCCGCATGTGCTGTTCCCGCACAAGCCGCACACACAGTGGTTGACCTGCAGCAACTGTCACTTCGGCATCTTCATCCCGCAAAAGGGCGCGAACCCGATCTCGATGACGCGCATCCTCGCCGGGGAGTTCTGCGGCCGCTGCCACGACAAGGTCGCGTTCAACATCTGGACCTGCGAGCGTTGTCACAGTGTCCCGCACGAGGGCTCCGGACCGAAATGGTGGTGAAGGACCGATAATAAAGCCGCGCGGGCGCCGGCCTCCGCCGCGATTACCCGTCCGTGGCGGCTGCGGGATCCGCCCTGACGATGAAGTGCTCGCGGTAATACTGCAGTTCCCGGATCGAATCCCTTACGTCGTCGAGCGCAAGGTGGGCCGGATCTTTGTTGAAGCCGTTGAAGATCTCCGGCGCCCAGCGCCGCGCGAGTTCCTTGAAGACGCTGACGTCGAGATTGCGGTAATGGAAATAGCGCTCGAGCTCGGGCATGTGGCGGGCGAGGAAGCGGCGGTCCTGGCAGATGCTGTTGCCGCACATCGGCGACTTGCCGGCCGGAACATAATCCTGCAAAAAAGCCAGGGTCTCGAGTTCCGCTGTGCGCTCGTCGACGCGACTCTCGCGCACCCGGGCGGTCAGTCCCGAACGCCCGTGGTGACGGGTATTCCACTCGTCCATTCCGTTCAGCGTCGCATCGGGCTGGTGGATTGCAAGCACCGGCCCTTCCGCGAGGATATTCAGTTCGCTGTCGGTCACGATGGTCGCGATCTCGATGATATAATCGGTCCCGGTATCGAGACCGGTCATTTCCAGGTCTATCCAGATGAGGTGATTCGGATCCTGCGCCATGTCGTTATATCCTGCCGGAATTGAATCGTCTGCGCCGCCGGTCCGGCGCGCCGGGCTCGTCGTGCGACGTTTTTTCGCCATCATACAAGACCCTTTCTGCGCATGACAGACCCGGCGTCCGCAGGGCTGGTGATCGCCAACTACGGACAGACCCTGCTCGTCGAAGCGGAGGACGGCGCAATCATTCAATGCGTCGCGCGCAAGACGACTGGGGCGGTCGTCTGTGGCGACCGGGTAGACTGGCTGCCGCAGGCGCACGGGCCGGGGGTCGTCACCGGCATTCGGCCACGGAGCATGCTGCTGTCACGTCCCGATCCGCGCGGAAAACCGAAACTTCTGTGCGCCAACATCGACCGCATCGTCGTCGTCGGCGCGATCCGCCCTCCGAGCGGTTCGGGAGACGTGATCCCGCTGCTGAAAAACGACATGATAGACAGCTATCTCGTCGCGGCCGAACTGCTCGGTATCGAGGCGCTGATCGTCGTCAACAAGATCGATCACGCCGGGTCTGCCGGACAGGCCCGTCTCGACGAGGCCCTGAAGCCCTGGCGCGCGGCCGGTTACTGCGTCATAGTTGCCAGCGCGGTCAGGGGCGATGGCGTCGATGACTTGCGCGACCAGCTGCGTGGACACCAGGGCGTATTGGTCGGAGGGTCCGGCGTCGGAAAGTCATCCCTGATCAACACCCTCGCCCCGGGCCATGCGGTGCGCATCGGCGAACTGTCCGGCGCCGGCGACCAGGGGCGTCACACTACCACCGTCTCGACGCTGTTTCATCTGCCGGGCGGGGGCAATATCATTGATTCACCCGGTGTCCGGGAGTTCCGATTGTGGCCGGTGGCTGCGCCGGAACTCGCACGCGGCTTCAGGGAGTTTCGCGAATTCCTCGGGGAATGCCGGTTTCGGGACTGCCGGCACCAGGGTGAACCGGGTTGTGCGATTGCGGCGGCCGTCGACGCCGGCCGGATCAGACCGGATCGTTTCGCCAGCTACCGTGCCCTCCTCGAGGCCTTTCCCGACAAGGACTACTGATCCGGGTAGTGCCGCGTCAGCGGCCTCTCCAGCAGTTTCGAGAGTTCGTGTTCGTTCCGGATCACGTCCGCGAGGGTGTACCGGTCCAGCACCCCCATGAAGGCGGACAGCGCCTCACCCAGCGTCCCCTTCAGGATGCAGGCAGGCGTGATCGTGCAGCGGTTGGTCTTCCTGTCGAAGCACTCGACGATATCGAAGTTCATCTCGGTGTGCCGCACGACGTCACCGATGTTGATCTCCCCGGGTTCGCGCGCAAGGCTGAGGCCGCCGCCCTTGCCGCGTACGGTCCGGATATAACCGTTGATCGACAGGTTATGCACGACCTTGACCAGGTGATTGCGGGAGATGCCACCATAGTCCTGCGCGATCTCGGAGATCGTCGACAGCCTGTCGCGGCGGATGCCGAGATAGATCAACACCCGGAGCGAATAATCGGTATAGAGCGTCAGCTGCATCAGGTTTCTTCGTTCATAGCCGGCGGTTCGACCAGGAGTCCGCCGGTCAGGATGACGAGGGCACGGGTCACGAGGATCCCGACGCCCTGGCCGCGATGTTCGCCCCGGACCTTTTGATCATCGCGCAATAAACGCCTGCCGGCCTGGATCTGCACGACATAGAGGACGTAAAGGGTGATGATCAGCATCAGGTGCATCCAGAGCAGGAAGGACATGATCTCGCCGTCGTGAAAGAAGCGCTTCTGCCAGTCGCGTGTCAGCAGCAGATAGACCGGGAAACAGAAATCCAGCGCTATGATCGAGGACATCACGGACACGTGCAGCCAGCGGATACGATACAGGAAAAAAGTGCCCAGCATGATGAACCATGTCAGGGTCATGAATGCGAGCGTGACTGATATCATTCTCCGTCACCTCCTTGTGCGGCTGCTACCCGCATGACGCTGCCGGCATCATGATCGAGCACATAGACCTCGCCATCAGGTCCCTGGCCGAAAGAACTGATCGCATGAGCAGTGTGCAGTAGTTCCCGCTGGACCGCCACCCTGCCGTGCGCGTAGCGGAGTCCCCAGATGCGGCCGGAGCCGTAATCACCGTACAGATAGATCCCGCACAGCCCGCCGACCGACATTCCGCGATAGACATATCCGCCGGTCACCGCGATGCCGTCCACGCGCCCGTAACTCAGGATCGGATCCATCAGGTCGCGACGTTCACACATCGCCTCGTCAAGGCTGTTGCAGCGACCGCCTTCCCTGATCGGCCAGCCGTAATTACCACCCGGCGTGATGATGTTGATCTCTTCTTCATGATTCTGGCCGACGTCGGCGAGATAGAGATTGCCGTTGTGCTGATCGAAGGAGAAACGCCAGGGATTGCGCAGGCCGTGTGCCCAGATCTCGCCCCGCGTCCCGCGGATACCGGCGTAAGGATTGTCCCAGGGAATCGCGTAGGCGCTCGTATCGGTCGCGGTGTCGACGTCGATGCGCAACAGCGCCCCGTGCAAGGTCGCGAGATTCTGTGCATGGTCTTCAGGATCACCGGCCGATCCGCCGTCTCCCATGCCGATATAGAGGTATCCGTCCGGCCCGAACGCGAGCTGTCCGCCGTTATGATTGTCGTAGGGCTGCTCGATCTCCAGCAGGATGACTTCGCTGTGTTCGTCGGCGGCCGCATCGTTCTTGCGCTGGAAGGCGGAGACGCGGGTATGGAGCGATCCGCCCTTGCGCACCGTGTAGTTGACAAACAGGCGGCCGTTTTCCTCGAAGCCGGGGTGGAATGCGACGCTCAGCAGGCCCCGCTCGCCGCCGCTGTCGACGCGACGGGTGATGTCCAGATACGGGTCAGCGTTCGCCGCGCCGCCGGCGCCCAGGATTCGTATCCTCCCCGCCTGCTCGACGACATAAAGCCTGCCGTCGTCGTTGCCGGAATGCGTCAGGAACACCGGGCGGGAGAAACCGCCGGCGACCTCGACGAGCCGGATATCGGGAATCGCGGCATCCCCGGATTCGGTGCATTCAGGGAAGGCCTGCGCAGGCAGCAGGCAGATCAGCAGGGCGGCCAGCAGCGCCGCTACGGGTGCAACGGTCCGGCACACCATCAGATGTCCCTGCGTCCGGCGAGTGCATGCGACAGCGTGCCGCTGTCGACATACTCGAGCTCTCCACCGATCGGCACACCGTAGGCGATGCGGCTCGCGCGAATGCCATGTTGGCGCGCGATGTCCGCAATGTAATGCGCGGTCGCCTCGCCCTCGACCGTCGGATTGGTCGCGAGGATGACTTCCCGCACGATGCCGCGCGCGAGACGTTCGTCCAGCCGGTCGAGGCCGATGTCGGCGGGCCCGATTCCGTCGAGCGGCGACAAATGTCCCATCAATACGAAATAAAGGCCCTGGTAAGAAGTCGTCTGCTCGATCGCCTGCACGTCGGCGGGGTGTTCGACGACGCAGAGCTGGGCGACGTTACGCTTGTCACCCGCCGCGCACAGCCCGCACAGGGGATTTTCGCTCAAGGTGCGGCAGGCTTCGCAGCGCCCGATCCGCTCCGCCGCATCCTGCAGCGCGGTGGCGAGACGGCGCGCGCCGTCCCGGTTGCGTTCCAGGAGATAGTAGGCCATGCGCTGCGCGGATTTGGGCCCGACGCCGGGCAGGCAGCGCAGCGCCTCGATGAGACGGCCGATCAGCGGACTCTCGATCATCGCGCGCTCAGAACGGCAATTTCATCCCCGGTGGAATCGGCAGGCCCTTGGTCATGCCCGCCATCCGCTCACGCGTCTCGTCCTCGATCCTGCGTACCGCATCATTGACCGCCGCGGCAAGCAGGTCTTCCAGCATCTCCTTGTCGTCCTGCATCAGGCTATCGTCGATGCTGACGCGCTTGACGTCGTGCCGACCGGTCATCACCACGCTGACCAGACCACCGCCGGCCTGCCCCGTGACCTCCATCGACGCGATCTCCTCCTGCGCGCGCTGCATGTCCTCCTGCATCTTCTGGGCCTGTTTCATCAGGCCACCGAGTCCACCTTTCATGGCTGCTCCCTCTTCATTAGATACTCCGGAATGTCACCTACTCGACCGGCTGGACCGAGCCCGGCACGATGCGGGCGTTGAAGGTATCCTTGAGCGCCCTGACCTCGGCATCCTCCTCCAGGGCCGCAATCGCGGCGTCGAGCCGGTCCTGATCCTGTTTCTTGCGACGTCCTGCCGGCGTCGCTGCATCGCCGCTATCGCCAATCAGGATTTCCAGCCCCAGGTCGCGGGCGAGGTGTTTGCGCAGGGCCTCGCGCAGACGATCCTCGAGGACCTTGCTGTGCAGGTGCGCATGAGCCTTGTCGAGCTGAAGACGGATCAGCGTGTCACCGTGCTCGATCAGCACGCAATTGGCGGCCAGTTCGCGCACCATGCCCTGCAGGTTCATCGCGTCCATCAATGATTCCCATCCCTTGCCGTCGGCGGCCGGCTTGCCCCTCCCCGGCGCTGCAGCGGTCACAGCGGGATGTGAAGTATTTGCGGCCTTCGCGGTTTTCGCCGGTTTCACGGGATCCGCAGCCGGCGTCATGGGCGCGTCCATGCTCGCGGGACGGAAGGCGAGCATCCGCAGCAGGATCATCTCGATGCCTGTCCTCGGGTCGGGCGCGAGCGGCAGATCGCGCCGGCCGAGCAGAGCGATCTGGTAATAGAGCTGCACCGCCTCCGGTTCCAAGACCCCGGCAAAGGCGGCGATCCGGTCGGCGTCGCCGCGGCTCTGATCGATCGCCTCGGGGACCAGTTGCGCCACGGCAATGCGCTGCAGCGCAGCGATCAGTTCATCGAGGAGATCCGGAAAGTCAACGGTGAATTCCGAGGCATGTTGAACACAGCGCAGCAGCCGCGCGCCGTCGCCGCCGACGAGCGCGTCGATCACCTCATGAACATGGGCGTGATCGATCGTGCCGAGCATCGCCCTGACCTCTGCATCCCTGAGCGTGCCGCCACCATAGGCGATCGCCTGATCGAGCAGGCTCAGCGCGTCGCGTATGCTGCCGTCGGCGGCACGCGCAATGCGGGCGATGCCGGGCGCCTCGGCCGCGATACCCTCCTGCTCGAGCACGTCGGCCAGGTGGCGCGCGATCAGGTCTTCGGGCAGGCGTTTCAGATTGAATTGCAGGCAGCGCGACAATACCGTGACCGGAAGCTTTTGGGGATCGGTCGTCGCGAGCAGGAACTTGACGTGCGGCGGCGGTTCCTCGAGGGTCTTCAGCAATGCGTTGAAGCTGTGCTTCGACAGCATGTGTACCTCGTCGATCAGGTAGACCTTGTAGCGCCCGCGGGTGGGGGCATACTGGGTGTAATCGAGCAGGTCGCGGGTGTCCTCAACCTTGGTGCGCGAAGCCGCGTCGACTTCGATCAGGTCGACGAAACGGCCTTCGTCGACCTCGCGGCAGGCGCTGCACTCGCCGCAGGGCCTGGAACTGAGCCCCCGCTCGCAATTCAGCGCCTTCGCGAATATGCGCGCGATCGTCGTCTTTCCGACGCCGCGGGTACCGGTGAAGAGATAGGCGTGATGCAGTCGCTCGCTGTCGAGGGCGTTGACGAGCGCCCGCAGGACATGTTCCTGGCCGACCAGGCGATCGAACGACCGCGGCCGCCACTTGCGGGCAAGTACCTGATAGGTCATAGCTATTTATCCAGATTCCAGCATCCCTGGATGGTGGCAACCCGTACCCGCCACACCCCGGCACACGTATCAGTTGCTACCGCTGCTCCCTCCCGGGCCTGACGGGGTTTACAACCTGCCGTTGCGAGGGGACCGGCACGGGCTGCCATTGCATGATGGCCATGGCGGCCTGGACGGATAGTTTAACAGTTTCCGCGCCCGGTGGGTGACGGGGTCAGCCCCCGGAGCTGCACCCCGTTCTCCCCTATTCGTCGTAGGGCGTAACTTCGATCGCGTGAATCTGGTAGCCGGATTCGGCGAGGTCGCTGCTCTTGTGTTCGACCTTGATGACGCCGGTGACCCAGACGGTGTCGAACAGGCCGCGGATGCGCACATTGCGGCCCTGTGCCATCACATGCACGGTCTGGTTCGCAGGCGGCGGGGGGACATGGATGCAGGCGCCGTAATACGGCACCAGCAGAAATTCCTCGACGGTGCGCCCGTCGCCATCGAGCGGTACGACGAAGCCCGGCAGGCGCACGACCTGGCCGTCGAGCGCGTCGACGACCGGCGCATCCTTCCACATCTTCATGAGCTTCTCGAACAGCTCGATCGCGCGCGGGTCGTCGTCGGCGAGATTCTCGACGTCGTAGTCCTTCAACAACTCGTCGAAGCTGAAGTCGGCCGGGATCAGGTCGTCCCATTCGATCGTGCGCACCGTCGACGCCTGCAGCAGCGCGGCGGCCAGCAGGCAGCAGCAGAATATTGCAAACGCGCGAACCATCGCGGATCTCATCACAACCTCACTGTCAGTCCATCGGCCAGGGAACGATTATACGCCAACCATGCTGGAAGCATCCCGCTGATCAGTCCCGCGGCGCAGACCAATCCGAGCAGGCCGAGTTCGCGCGGCGATGGCAGGTCCATTCCTATATACAGGCCCCATTGCGCCTCGAGCCAGGGCCGCGCGAGCGCGATCAGTGCGTAGAGCAGGGCAACGCCGAGCGTGATGCCGCCGGTGGTC
>CAZJKV010000053.1:0-13040 GCA_964546765.1 uncultured Chromatiales bacterium | reverse complement strand
GCGGCGCACGCTGTCGGCGCCCTCGCTGTCGCGCGGCTCGGGCCCCGGCGCGCGCAGGCCATAGCGTTCGATGTTGTAGTCCGCGAGCGCCTGTACATGGGCGAGTTCCTCGCGGGCCCGCGGGTCGTCTGCAAACAGGTGCGCGAAGCGGCGCTGGCGTTTCAGATATTCGGTCACCGGCACGGCAGTGCGTAACGGCAGCGTGCCGGTCAGCGCGCCGCGCTCGAATTCGACCAGCGGGATCAGGCCGCACTGCACGCCGAGACGCGCGACCTCGATGCTGAGCGCGCCGTCGTGACCCCAGCCGAGCGGACACGGAGAATGGATCAGCAGAAAGCTCGAGCCATGGATATCGAGCGCGCGCCGGACCTTCTTGCGCAGGTCCGAGACATAGGCGACCGATGCGGTCGCCGCATACGGGATGTGATGGGCGGCGATGATCGACAGGATATCCTTTTTCAGATGGCGTTTGCCCATGCGCGCCTTGCCGGCCGGCGAGGTCGTCGTCGCCGCGGCATGCGGTGTCGAACTCGAGCGCTGGATGCCGGTGTTCATGTAGGCCTCGTTGTCGTAACAGACATAGAGGACGTCGTGACCGCGTTCGAGCATGCCGGATAGCGCCTGGAAACCGATATCGAAGGTCGCCCCGTCGCCGCCAAACGCGAGCACCTTGCCGGGCTTGCCCTGCGCCTTGCGTGCGGCCTCGATGCCGGACGCGACCGCGGCCGCGTTCTCGAACAGCGAGTGGATCCACGGCACGCGCCAGGCAGACTGCGGCCACGGCGTCGTGAACACCTCGAGACAGCCGGTCGCGTTCGCGACGACGACCTCGGGGCCGGCGGCTTCCAGCACCAGGCGCGCGGCGAGCGCCTCGCCGCATCCAAGGCAGGCGCGATGGCCCGATTCGAGACCCTGAAACCGGGGCTGACCGCGGCGTAGTTCGGCAATGTCGATGGCCGTCGTCTTCATTGAGACCTCTCCTCTCGAGACACTTAGCGATCCGCTTCTTCCAGTTTCTGCGGATCCGCGTCGAATACTGCGAATCGCAGCGGTAGCGGTCGCTTGGCAAGTTCGAGCAGGCGCGGCCAGATCTCGAGCGGAACGTCGCGACCGCCGAGTCCGACCGCGACGTTGTGAATCCGCGGCGGGGCAGGGAGTTCGCAGAGCGCCGCGCGCACCTCCGCCCCGACGATGCCGCCGGCGCCCGGCGACAGCGCGCGCTCCACGACGACCAGATCCTGCAAGCCTGCGCAGGCCTGCTGCAGCACCGCGACAGGAAACGGGCGGAACGCGCGCAGGTGCATCAGACGGACCGGGCCGAGTTCGGTATATGTCGCGCTTGCGTCCTGCAGCGTCCCCATCACCGAGCCGAGGCAGAGGATCCCGGTCGTCGCGTCATCTCCGCCGTCCACATGCAACAGACCACCGCAGCTGCGCCCGGTCAAGGTCCGCCAGTCGCGATCCGCCGCCTCGATCACCTCGGTCGCTTCCTCCATCGCGCGCTGCTGGGCGTGACGCGCCTCGGGAAAGTGGTCCGGTCCGACCAGTGTGCCGAGACTCAGCGCATTGGCCGGATCGAGGGCGCGGGAAAATCGATAAGGCGGCAGATATCGGTCGACCTGCGCCTGTGACGGCAGCTCGAGGGGTTCGAGCGTATGGGTCAGCGTGAAGCCGTCCATGCAGACCATTACCGGCAGTTCGCACCGTTCCGCGATCCAAAACGCCTGCACGGTCGTGTCTATCGCTTCCTGGTTGTCGGCACAGAACAGCTGGATCCAGCCGGAATCGCGGACCGCCATCGCGTCCTGGTGATCATTCCAGATGCTGAGCGGCGCCGACACCGCGCGATTGGCGCAGGTCATGACGACCGGGATGCGCAGGCCGGCGATGTTGTACAGCACCTCGCTCATCAGCAGGATGCCCTGCGAGGCGCTCGCGGTATACGCGCGCGCGCCGGCAGCCGCGGCGCCAAGCACGACGGAGGCGGCCGAGAACTCGCTCTCGACGCTGACCAATTCGCATTCGAGCTTGCCGTCGGCGATGAGTTTCGCGATGTTCTCGACGATATGGGTCTGCGGCGTGATCGGATACGCGGCAACGACCTGCGGCCGGCAGTGCGCGACAGTGCGCGCGATCGCCTGCGAACCTTCGAGCGCCTCAGCCACCGGCGACCTCCCGCCACAGACCGGCGCGGACCTGTGTCGCGGCCAGCTCGATCAGGCGTTCATTGTCTGCAAGGATCTTGCCTGAAAAATACCGGGCGAGCGCCGGGACCAGTGCGCCGGGCGGCAGTATCCCCGTCAGCGCGAGAAAGGCCGCGAGCAGGGCGGTATTCGGCATCGGCCTGCCGAGGATCTCCTGCGACAGGCGGGTCGCGGGCAGGCTGGCAGTGCGTTCGATGCCGTCGAGCGGCAGCTTGTCGGCCTCGTGCAGCGAGTTGACCAGCACGCCGCCGCCTGCGCACAGGCCTTCGGTGACGCCGGTGCGGAGCAGTGCCTCATCCTGCACGATGATGAAGTGCGGCGCGAGCACCTGACAGCGGCGCCGGAACCGGTCGCGCGCGATACGCACGAACGCGGCGACCGGTGCGCCGCGTCGCTCGGCGCCGAACGCAGGGAAGGCCTGGGCATACCAGCCCTCGTCGATCGCTGCGCCTGCCAGCAGGTAGGCGGCGACGACATTGCCTTGTCCGCCGCGTCCGTGGATACGGACTTCGATCATCGCCGCGTCGATTCTCCGTCAGTCATGTACCGGGCTCCGTTGCACCATTGTAGCCCCCTGGATGCACGGCGCAATGTGCATCGGTGACATGGTTGACAGCGGACCTGACGAATGCAATGCTCGGATCAAGGACGCGCGTGCAGGGTGATGCCCTGCCGACAATCTCGCTGATCATGCACACCAGGTATCGAGGTTGTTGCAGCGCCGTCTACACATTCCGGATTCATGATCACGCTCAGGAGGAGGACGTTCATGAAGCTCCCCGCACTCATAATACCAATGCTTCTGGCCTTCACGATTTCCGTCGCCGAGTCCGGCGCGCCACTTCATGGCGACCGGCCGGGCGCCGGGGCGGATGCCGGAATGGGCATGCACGACATGAATCGCATGCATGAACGCATGCAGCACATGCAGCAACTCATGGAACGCATCCGTCAGACGGACGATCCGGCCGAGCGGCGGCGCATGATGGAGGAACACCGGAACGAGATGCGCGGGATGATGGGTGGCATGCGTGGGATGCATGACCGGGGCATGGGTCGGGACATGCCGATGGAGCGGCGGCACGAGATGATGGAGAAACGCATGCAGATGATGGAACAAATGATGGAGCAGATGATGGAGCACATGATGGAGCAGCAGGAGTCCAGGTAAAGGGGCGTCAGGCGACGTCTGTCATCATCCAGTATCTGGAGGAAACTCAAAATGAAACAGCAAGTAACGGAAATTCCGTCAGAGCAGGCCGACAAACGCCCGGGTGCGCGCCGCAGCCCGGTGAAGGCGCGCACCGGTGCGGCGAGCGACGGCGGCGGCCTGTCGTTGTCGATCGACGAGCGGCGCGCCCTGATTGCGGAAGCGGCCTATTTTCGCGCCGAGTCGCGCGGCTTTGCCCCGGACGGCGAAACCGACGACTGGCTTCAGGCGGAAGCGGAGGTCGACGACAGGCTGTTGCGCGGTTGAGGTCTGCGGGGTCCATCCCCGTTGATTTCAGCGATGTCCACGGCGGCGCCGACGTCATGCCGGCGCCGATTGTGCCTGAGTTGCCCGGCGGTCGCGGGCGGGCCGGGCCTGAGTCACAAATTCCTATTCCTTGCCACCGAGCTGCAGCAATATCGCCTCGTTCTCGAGCGTCGATGTGTCCTGGGTGATCTCCTCACCGCGCGCGATGGTGCGCAGCAGGCGGCGCATGATCTTTCCCGAGCGCGTCTTCGGCAGGTTGTCGGCGAAACGGATCTCGTCGGGCTTCGCGATCGGTCCGATCTGTTCGGCCACCCAGGCCCGCAGTTCCTGCTTCAGAGGATCGGACTGCTCGAGCGTGGGTCGCTCGCCGCGCAGCACGACATAGGCGAAGATCGCTTCGCCCTTGATCGGGTCCGGGCGGCCGACGACCGCGGCCTCGGCAACCTTCTCGTGCGCGACCAGCGCCGACTCGACCTCCATCGTGCCCAGGCGGTGGCCGGAAACGTTCAGCACGTCGTCGATGCGGCCCATGATCCAGAAATAACCGTCCTTGTCGCAGCGGGCGCTGTCGCCGGCGACATAATAGCGGTTGTTGAAGCGCGCCCAGTAGGTGTCGACATAGCGCTGGTCGTCGCCCCAGATGGTGCGCAGCATAGACGGCCACGGCCGCCGGATGACGAGGTAGCCGCCCTTGTCAGGTTCAGTGATCGGCAGGCCCCTGTCGTCGACGATCGCGGCGTCGATACCGGGCAGCGGGCGCGTGCATGAGCCGGGCTTGGTCGGTACCGCGGCCGGCACCGGCGCGATCATGTTCGAGCCGGTCTCGGTCTGCCACCAGGTGTCTACGATCGGACAGCGCTCATGGCCGATGGTCCGGTGATACCAGATCCAGGCCTCGGGATTGATCGGCTCGCCGACCGTACCGAGCAGGCGCAGCGCCGACAGGTCGTACTTCGCGGGGATGTCGTCGCCGAACTTCATCAGCGCGCGGATCGCCGTTGGCGCCGTATAGAAAACCGTGATGCGGTGGCGCTGGCAGATATCCCACAGGCGGCCGGCGTCGGGGACGGTCGGCGCGCCCTCGTAGATCATGACGGTGCCGCCGACACCGAGCGGCCCATAGGCGACATAGCTGTGGCCTGTGACCCAGCCGACGTCGGCGGTGCACCAGTAGATGTCGCTGTCGTTGTGATCGAACACCCATTGCATCGTCGTGATCGCGCCGAGCAGGTAGCCGGCGCTCGAATGCTGGATGCCCTTCGGTTTTCCGGTCGATCCGGAGGTATAAAGGATGAACAACGGGTGCTCCGCGTCGACCCATTCCGGTTCGCAGTCATCACCGGCCCCGGCGATCGCGTCCGACCACCAGACATCCCGTCCCTGGTGCATCGCGACGTCATGACCGGTTCGCTTCAGCACGATGACGCCTTCGGGCTTGACCTGTGAATGTGCGATGGCCTGATCGGCGGCGGCCTTGAGTTCGATGATCTTGCCGCCGCGATGGCCGCCGTCGGCGGTGATCAGCATCTTCGCGCCGGCGTCCTCGATACGATCCTTCAGCGCGTTCGCAGAGAATCCGCCGAATACGACCGAATGGATCGCGCCGATGCGCGCACAGGCCTGCATCGCGATGACAGCCTCCGGTACCATCGGCATATAGATGATGACGCGGTCGCCGGGGACGATGCCGCGCGTGCGCAGTGCATTCGCGAGCCGACAGGTTTCGCGATGCAGTTCCCGATACGTGATCTGGCGCGTATCGCCGCGCTCGCCCTCGAAGATGATGGCGGCCCTGTCGCCGCGGCTGTCGAGATGGCGATCGATGCAGTTGTACGAGACATTGAGCCGGCCGTCGTCGAACCAGCGGAAATGCGGGGCCCGGCTGTCGTCGATCACGCGGGTGAACGGCCGTTTCCAGTCGAGGTGGGCGCGCGCCTGTTCGGCCCAGAATGCGGAGGGATCCCTGGCTGCGGCCGCGTGCAGCGCGGCGAGATCCTCTTTCTTGATGTTCGCCCTGGCAACGAAGTCTGCAGGTGGATCGAACAGCCGGTCTTCCTGCAGTATCGAACTGATATCTTCGATGGTCATCACGAACCCCGTCTGTTCAGCCAACGATGTCGGCTAACAGGTTACAGGGATCGCAATGGGGCAACAAGTCAGCCCTTGACCTGGCGTTCGCGGATCTCGTCGAGGGTCTTGCAGTCGATGCACAGCGTCGCGGTCGGGCGCGCCTCTAGCCGGCGTATACCGATCTCGATGCCGCAGGTCTCGCAATATCCGTACTCGTTATTGTCGAGATCCTGCAGCGATTCATCGATCTTCTTGATCAGCTTGCGCTCGCGATCGCGGGTGCGCAGCTCCAGCGCGAAATCCGATTCCTGGCTGGCGCGGTCGTTGGGGTCCGGGAAGTTCGCGGCCTCATCGCGCATGTGGTGAACGGTCCGCTCCATTTCCTCTATGAGTCTGGACTTCCAGGTCTCGAGGATAATGCGGAAGTGCTCGACCTGCTTCGGCCCCATGTAAGCCTCGCCCTTTTTTTCCTTGTAGGGCTCGATACCGAGGTAGGGCAGGTGCGTCGAGGCTGTTGCCGGCTTCGCAGGCGCCTTGTGACCGGAGCGCGAACGCGACTTCGGCGCGGCTGCGCGCGACTTTTTAGGCGCGGTCTTCCTGGCCGGGGCCCGCGCCGCTTTCGGCGCCGCCTTCTTCTTCACGGCAACCTGCTTCTTGGCGCTACTTGCGGGCTTCTTCTTTGCGACAGCCATCAAGCTTTCTCCTGAAATTTGGGCAAAAATAAACGCGTATTTATACCAGATAGATCCTTGTCGCTCAATCACTTCCGTGAGAGGGCGGCCAGGTTGCGGCATTTCATCGCCGCGGGTGGGCGCGGGGGCAGAAAATGGTGTAACATGTCTCCGATCATTGTCCATAACTCAATGAATTATAAATATAATGTATGAAATTCAGGCCCTGTTGTTCGATGTGGACGGCACGCTCGCCGATACTGAGCGCGACGGCCACCGGGTCGCCTTCAATCGCGCCTTCGCCGAGGCCGCTCTCGACTGGGACTGGCCCGAGGAACTGTATGGCGAATTACTCGCCATCTCGGGCGGAAAGGAACGCATCCACCACTATCTCCGGCATCACGTCTATGCCGGTGGCACGCCCCCGCAGGAGCTCGCCGCGCGTGTCCCGGACTTGCACGCATCCAAGAATCGCTTCTACTGGGAGATGCTGCGCCAGGGCGAGATCGCCTTGCGTCCCGGCGTCGAACGCCTGTTACATGAGGCGCGCGGCACCGGGATGCGGCTCGCGATCGCGACGACGACGACACGCGAGAACGTCAGCGTCCTGCTGCAGCACACGCTCGGACCCGAAGCTGTGGACTGGTTCGAATTGATCGCGAGCGCGGACGAGATCGAGGACAAGAAACCTTCTCCCGCGGTCTATCGCTACGCACTCGAACGGCTGGCGCTCGGCCCGCAGGAGTGTATTGCGTTCGAGGATTCAGAAAACGGATACGCCGCCGCACGCGCCGTCGGCCTCAGGACGATCATGACGGTGAACGCGTACACGCGCGCCGGAGACTACCGCGACGCGGAACTGGTGCTGGATCATCTCGGCGAACCCGATCGGCCCTTCGAGGTGCTGGGCGGTCGCGCCGCCGCGCGGGTGCATGCCGGTACGCGTTGTCTCGACCTCGCGCTGCTGAAGCGGATCACCGGGACCTGAAGCGATGCGCGCCGGCGACGACCGCAATGTCCGCGTCGCGCAGCGCATCGAGGAGATCCGGCCGTTTCATGTCATGGACGTACTCGCGCGCGCGCGGGCGCTGGAGCGCGCCGGGCAATCGGTCGTCCACATGGAGATCGGCGAGCCGGACTTCGCGACCCCGGTTCCGGTCGTCGAGGCCGCGATTGCCGCGCTGCGCGCCGGCAAGACGCACTATACGCCGGCGACAGGGTTGCCGGAACTGCGCGAGGCGATCGCCGGTTTCTACCGCGATCACGAGCGGCTCGAGATTTCGCCCGAGCGCATCGTCGTCACGCCCGGTGCATCCGGCGCGCTGCAGCTGATTCTCGGCGTGCTGCTGGATCCGGGCGACGAGGTACTGATGGCCGATCCGGGCTATCCCTGCAATCGCCACTTCGCGCGCATGTTCGAGGCCCGCGCCGTCGCGGTGCCGGTCGGGCCGGACAGCGCCTGGCAACTGACGGCCGATGCGCTCGCCGAACACTGGACACCCGCAACGGCCGCGGTCATGCTCGCATCGCCGTCGAATCCGACCGGCACCGTCATCGGCGCAGACGAATTGCGGCGCATCATCGCGATCGTGCGCGAGCGCAATGCAGCGCTGATTGTCGACGAGATCTACCGGAACCTGGTCTACGGCGATCGCGTCGCATCGGCGCTTGCCGAGGCCGAAGATATTTTCGTCATCAACAGCTTCTCGAAATATTTCAACATGACCGGCTGGCGTCTCGGCTGGCTCGTCGCTCCGGCCGGCTATGTGCCGCTGATCGATCGTCTCGCGCAGAACATCTTTCTCGCCCCGTCGACGCCGGCACAGCACGCGGCGCTCGTCGCGTTCGGTGTCGCCACGCTCGAGATCCTCGAGGAGCGAAGGGGGATCCTCCAGCAACGGCGCGACTTCCTGCTACCGGCATTGCGCGAGCTCGGCTTCGATATCCCGCTGAGGCCGCAGGGGGCCTTTTATCTGTACGCCAACAGCGCGCGCTTCACCGGTGACAGTTATCGTTTCACGTTCGACCTGCTCGAACGCGCCGGCGTCGCGATCACGCCCGGCTGCGATTTCGGAGAATACCGCGCCGCCGAGCATGTGCGCTTTGCGTACACAACCTCGCTCGAACAACTCGAGACCGGCGTCAGGCGCCTGCGCATCTTCCTGGGCGGGCTCGGGGATCAGAGATAGAACACGACCAGCAGCACGGCACCGAGCAGCAGCCGGTAGATGATGAACGGCAGCAGGCCGATGCGGCCGAGCAGCTCGATGAAGAAGTGAATCGTCCAGTAGGCGACGAAGCCGGAGATCGCCGCGCCGATGACCATGTCCATCCATGGCAGGTCACCGCCACGTACGACGTCGACCGCCTGCCAGCCGCCTGCCAGAGCAATGACCGGGATCGACAGCAGGAACGAGAAGCGCGCCGCGGCCTGACGTGTCAGCCCGAGCATCAGGCCCGCCATGATCGTGATGCCCGAGCGCGAGGTGCCGGGGATCAACGCGAGCGCCTGTGCGCAGCCGATCAGCAGGATGTCGCTGATATGCAGCGCATGCTCGTCGCGATCGCGGCGGCCGCGGGCATCGGCCCACCACAACAGCAGCCCGAAGCCGATCGTCGCGAGCGCGATGACCAGCGCCGAGCGCAGTTCGGTCTCGATGATGTCCTTGAATATCAGGCCGGCGAGCCCTGCGGGGATCGTGCCGAGGATCACGCCCCACGCGAGACGGCTGTCCGCCGTATGCCGGCGCTGCGTGATCGACCCGATCCAGTCGCGGGTCATGATGACCAGTTCCTTTCTGAAATAGGTGATGACCGCGATCAGCGTGCCGACGTGCACGGAGACGTCGAACGCCAGGCCCTGGTCCTCCCAGCCGGCAATCACCGGCAGCAGGATCAGGTGCGCGGCGCTCGAGATCGGGAGGAACTCGGTCAGTCCCTGGATCAGCGCGAGGATGACGATGTGCCAGATTTCCATCAAGCGGGCTCGGTCGTTGTTACTACGTCATATCGGGCGAGAGGGCCCGCAACGCCAGTTGTGCGGTCCCGTAGCATGCGTGTTCGCTGCGGGGCGTGTCGAACGGGACCCCGAGCATTCGCCGGCGGATCGCGGTCCAGGCCGGGTTGCGCGCACCGCCGCCGACACTCAGGATCCGGCGCGGCGCGGGCGCGCCGAGTTCGGCGAGTCGCCGGTAACCCAGGGCCTCGATGCCGGCGATGCCTTCGAGCAGGCCCTGCAGGAAACGCGCGTCATTGGCCGGGCGCGGGGTCAGCCTCGGCGCGATCGACGGGTCATTGTACGGGAATCGTTCGCCGGGCGACGCGAGCGGATAATAGTCGAGGCCGGTCGGATGCTCGGGATCGAGCCGAGGCGTCAGCGTCTCGATCTGCTCGATCGTGAAATGCCGGAGCAGCACCGCGCCGCCGCTGTTCGAGGCGCCGCCGGCGAGCCACAGGTCCCCGAGGCGGTGGCTGTAGATCCCGTACGGCGCAGAGAACACCGGTGCTCCTGACAATACCTTGAGGACCAGCGTGGATCCTAGCGAGGTCACCGCATCGCCGGTCGTACCGGCGCCGGTTGCGAGAAACGCCGCGACGCCGTCTGTCGTGCCCGCGATGATTTTCAGATCCTTCGGATATCCGAGCGACAGGATCGACGCGTCTTGCAGCGCCCCGATCACGCTGCCCGGCGCGACGACCTGCGGCAACAGCGCGTGATCGATGTCGATCGCCTTCATCCATGGCGGCCACTCGCGCCGCACCGCATCGTAACCGAGCTTGAGGCAATTGTTCTCGTCGCTGATCCCGAAGCAGCCGCTGAGTCGGCCGGCGATCCAGTCGGCCTGATGCAGTGCATAACGGGCCTCCTGCAGCCCCGGGCCACGTTGCAGGTGCAGCAGTTTCGCGAGTGCCGATCCCGCGCCATGGGCGGCGCAGTCGTGCGGCGCGATCTCCCTGATGAACGCGGCGGCCTGAACGGCGCGGGCATCGTTGTACATCAGCGCCGGCCCGAGCGGCCGGCCCGTCCGGTCGGCGATCAACAGCGTCGCCGAGGTCCCGTCGACCGCCAGTGCCCCGATCTCCGCCGGCGGCGTCTTCGCGGCGATCTCGATCAGGACGCCGAGTACCGCATCCCACCACAGATCCGGGACCTGTTCGCTGTACGCGCCGTCGCGACGGGGGGCGGGGAGGCCCGCAGAGGCCTCTGCGCATATCGCGCCATCGGCATCGACGACGACGGCGCGACAGCCGCTGGTGCCGATATCAATGCCGATCGCGCGCCGCAATTGACTTATAAGTAACTGGAGGTAATGGTTATAACTAACTGTGATACTGATACTTTATAAATGCTATTCATGGCAGCGCGACCGGTTCCTGGGGGACCCAGGACTCGCTGCGGTAGTCGGCGACGATCGTGGTATAGATACCGCCCCGGACATTGAATTCTGCGGTGAGTCGCATGTAATGCGGCTCGCAGGCACGGACCAGGTCGTCGAGGATCTCGTTGGTCACGGCCTCGTGAAACGCCCCCCGGTCGCGATAAGACCATATATAGACCTTGAGGGACTTCAGTTCGACACAGCGTTCGGCCGGCACGTAATCCAGGTACAGCGTCGCGAAATCCGGCTGACCGGTCTTCGGACACAGGCACGTGAACTCGGGGATCCGTATTCGGATCGTGTAGTCCCGGCCGGGGTTGGGATTGTCGAAGGTCTCCAGTTCCCTGCTTGGTTTGCTCGGCATCGCTCGCCTGATTCGATCAATTGGATGACGGTCAACAACATACCAGATTCCGGCGCGTTAATCTTGTCTCGCTCGGCGCTTTTCCTGTATCTTGGCGATCCATGCAACTGAAGAAGATCAGGCTCGGAGGATTCAAGTCCTTCGTCGATCCCACCACGGTCACCTTTCCCAGCCAGCTCGTCGGCGTCGTCGGGCCGAACGGCTGCGGCAAGTCGAACATCATCGACGCCGTGCGCTGGGTCATGGGTGAAAGTTCGGCCAAGAACCTGCGCGGCGATGCGCTCGCCGACGTGATATTCAACGGGTCTTCTTCACGCAAGCCCGTCGGCCAGGCAACGATAGAACTCGTCTTCGACAACAGCGCCGGCCGGCTCGGCGGGCAATTCGCCCAGTACGCCGAGATCTCGATCAAGCGCCAGCTGTCGCGCGACGGTCAGTCGATCTACTACCTGAACGGGACCCGCTGCCGCCGGCGCGACATCACCGACATCTTCCTCGGTACCGGTCTCGGGCCGCGAAGTTACGCGATCATCGAGCAGGGCACCGTATCCCGGCTGATCGAGGCCAAGCCTGACGAACTGCGTGTCTTCCTCGAGGAGGCGGCCGGGATCTCGAAGTACAAGGAGCGCCGCCGGGAGACCGAGAACCGCATTCGCGATACTCGTGACAACCTGAACAGACTCAATGACCTTATAGCGGAACTTGAGAAGCGTCTTCAGACGCTGCAGCGCCAGGCGCGCGCCGCCGAACGCTATAGGGAACTGAAGCAGGAAGAGCGGTTGCTGAAGGCCCAGTTGCTGGCGTTGCGGGCGCGCGGTCTCGATGAGGTACTCGCGGCCAGGGAGCGCGCGATCGCGGCGCAGGACAACGAGGTCGAAAAGGCGATCGCCGGTCTGCGCTCGATAGAGTCCGCGATCGAGACGCGCCGGTCCGGGCAGGTCGAATCGAACGAGGCCTTCAACCGGATCCAGGCGGAATTCTATGATCTGGGTTCGCGCATCACCCGCGTCGAGCAATCGATACAGCACGCCCGCGAACGCCAGCAGAAAAACCAGGCCGACCTTGCCGAACTCGCCCGTGCGCGTGAGGAGGCAAACCGACATCTGACGCAGGACCGGGAGCAGATCGTCGCGCTGGAGCAGGTCCTTGCCGAGGGCGATCCCGAGTTCCAGCATTGCGAACAGGCCGAACAGGCCTCTGCGAGTGCGCTCAACGAAGCCGAGCAGGCGATGACCGCGTGGCAGGGCGAGTGGGATGTCTCGAATCGCGAGACTGCAGAACACCATCGCGCGATCGAGATCGAACGCGCCAGGATACATCATCTCGAGGAGCACCTGCACGGCCTGCGCGACCGGCTGGGACGACTCGAGGCCGAGGAGCGTGGTCTCGCCGCCGAGAGCAGTGATGCGGCCCAGGGCGAAGACCTGGAGACGCGCGCGACCGCGATCAATGCGACGCTGGAGGCTCTGAGAAATGAGCAACAAGGCCTGCTGGTGCGTATCGATGCTCATCGCGAGTCGCGCGCCCGTGCGGCCGAGGCGGTCGAGGCGCAGCGCCATGCACTTCAGGACCTCGAGAAGCGTCATGCTTCGCTAGACGCCGTGCAACAGGTCGCGCTCGGCAAGCAGGGCGGATCGGTGTCCCGGTGGCTCGAGTCCCGCGGGCTTTCGGATAGCCGCCGCCTCGCCGAGAGTCTCGACGTCGAGGCCGGCTGGGAGCGCGCCGTCGAGACCGTGCTCGGCCCCGATCTCGAGGCCGTCTGCGTCACGTCGAGCGAGGAACTGGCGGAACAGCTCGAATCGCTGGATGACGGCACGCTCGCGGTCTTCGATACCGGCGCACCGGTGCCGCCCGGGGCCGGCGCGCTCGCAACCC
>CAZJKV010000052.1:0-13120 GCA_964546765.1 uncultured Chromatiales bacterium | reverse complement strand
CGCTGCGCCGTCCGCGCCGAGCGCCGGGACCAGGCGCGTCTTGACCGCGCCGGACCGTGGGGCCCTCGCGAATACCAGGATGCGGGCGTCAGGAAACCGCATGTCAATACCGGTAATATTCCCGAGCCAGGCGCTCGGGATCTGCGCCGAAGAAATACGCGAGTCGCAGGCGCCACATCATGCCGATCGTCCGCAGCATGCCGTGTTCGCGCCAGCGCCGGCTCGAGGCCAGGACGGTCTCCTTCAGGCACAGCGGCGCACCTTCGCGCTTGAGCCGCTTGCTGAGCGCGATGTCTTCCATCAGCGCGATCTCCGGATAGCCGCCGATGCGCTCGAACGCGTCGCGACGCACGAAGATCGCCTGGTCGCCGGTCATGATCCCGGTGACGCGTGAGC
This sequence comes from uncultured Chromatiales bacterium, assembly GCA_964546765.1. Lineage (GTDB taxonomy): Bacteria > Pseudomonadota > Gammaproteobacteria > SZUA-140 > SZUA-140 > JAITWN01. The sequence continues at coordinate 12,724 of CAZJKV010000052.1, read as the reverse complement.
GCAGGTTCATCGCGGCCCCGATGACGCGCAACAGCGGATGGCGGCCGGCCAGGCGGACATTGAATCGGCCCCAGACGCGGCCGTGCTTCGTCAATCCGTCGATGACCTGCCGGTCCGCGCCGGACGGCAGCAGCGTGTCGGCATGCAGAAACAGCAGGATGTCGCCCCGTGCTGCGCGCGCGCCGGCGTTCATCTGCCACGCGCGCCCCCGGGGACTCGCCAGCGCCTGATCGGCGAGCGCGTCCGCGATCGCGAACGTAGCGTCGGTGCTGCCGCCGTCGACGACGATCAGTTCATGCCCGTTCGCGCGCAGGTGACGCAGGGCGTTGATCGCGCCGCGCAGCCCCTCGCCCTCGTTCAGGACCGGCATGATGATAGAGAGTCGCATCAGTATGCCGTTGCCCGCATCGGCGCGTGTGGGCCAGTAGCGTCATGAATAGCGCAGGTTGAAGACCCGGCCCACGCGCAGTTTGGCGGACCCGGTGATCCGGTCGAGATCACACCATTCGCGGAGTTCGCTGGCCTGGTCGCTGCTGCCGTCGCGAGCTTCGCGCTTCAAAACCGGAACACGGCCCCGGCCGAGAACGCGTAAGGCGTCCCGCCGTTGACGGTCGGCACGTGATCGCCGTGTCCGCCGTCGACGGCCTTGTAGCTGGCTGCCGAGTCGTTGTCGGTCATGCTGAAGGTGCCGAAGACGTCGAGCTGGCGGTTGATCGCGCGAGTTATGCCGAGGCCAAGGTTGATCGCGCCGGAGTTGCTGGTGCCGCGATGGTCGCCGGCGATCAGCAACTGGGCCTCCAGGGTGGTCAGGCCTTCGCGATAGCTGCCGTTGAAGCCGAAGGCGTTGCGGTCGAGGTTCGCGAGACTCGCGCTCGAGGTGTCGATGGTCTCGAACAAGGCGCCGACCTTCGCCTTGCCGCCGACCCTGTGTGTCGCCGCCAGACGCAGGCCGGTTGCCCGGCCCTGGGCCGGGCCCGAGACCAGCGTCGACCAGCGCTCATACGCGGCCGACAACTCGAGCGCACCGAGCGTATACCAGGCGCCGGCGCTGACCAGCTTGTTGTCGTTGTTGTCCGGCGCGGCCGGGGTACTGTCAACAGTGTCGGTCGCGAACATCGCGCGGACCTCGAGGCCCTGGAGGGTGTGCTTGTAGAGCATCGAGTTTTTCGCGCGCGCGTTCATGACGTTGTTGATCTGCGCCCCGGCGCCGAGGATCATGCGGCGGTCCGCGACGGTGTAATTCATCAGCGCCCAGCGTTTCGCGACGTCCTTGAACGGCGTATCGTGGTAGCCGACCAGCACCGTGCCGTAGTCCGCGTTTTGCACGCCTAGGAAGGTATTGCGTGACGCGAGGTTGCCGGTCGCGGAATCGACCCGGATGCCCTGCTCAACCTGCCACAGCAGTGTCGCCTGCGGGTCGAGGCCATACTGGCCCCTGAAACCGATCATGCTGGTGTTGCTGGAGACGCTCAGGTTGGTGTCGCTGCCGGGACTGTCGGTATCGTTGACGTCGAGAGACAAGTTGATCCTGCCGTACATCTCAAGCGCATCACCGGCGAGCTGGATTGCCGCGGATGCCGCGGTCGGGACAGCCAGTGCCGCGCCCAGTACGATCGCCGGCAGCAGGGTTCCGGGGTGGAGGTTCTTCATTTATTGGACTCCCTTGATTTCTTGTTGAGTGGTCGCAATTGTGATGATTCGCCGAATGGTAGTGCAGGAGCGCCATTAAAGCCACCGCCAGGACGTGACGCGGGTCGCACTTTCCCGGTACTGGTCGGAAAACAGGCCCCGGAGCGGCGTCCCCGGCTCTCGTACCTGTTATAATCGACACCTGTCTACGTCGCAGTCCCTATCATCTGCCAGTCGTCCTTCTCGGAACGGTGGTGTCAGCATGCGATCCGGTCTCCCTTGCACCAGCACATGTTTTCACGCCCACGACGTCGCGGGAGTTCTTTCGCGCGGCTCGCTGGTGCTGGGCATCGTCTTCCTGATGCTGTCGGCGCCCGGCGTTTCCCTCGCCGCCGACGAGCAGGTGCCGGGCGAACTGATCGTCAAGTTCAGGCAGGCGGCCACGGTGCTCGGGGTCCAGCAGGCGCTGGCCGCGCGTCCGGACCAGCGCCGGATCGGTGCGGGCCTGCACCAGGTCAGGACCCGCCCAGGCGAGACCGTCGAACAGGTGATCCTCGAGCTCGAGGCGCTACCGGAGGTCGAATACGCCGAGCCAAACTATATCCGTCGTCTCCAGCAGTTATCTCCCCCGAACGATCCGGATTTTCGTTATCAGTGGGGGCTGCACAACACCGGGCAGTCGCTGCCGGTCCAGCAGGCCTTCAGCGGCCAGCCGGGGGCGGACATCAGCGCGCTCGCGGCGTGGGCGATTACGACCGGGAGCGCGGATGTGGTCGTCGCGGTCATCGATTCCGGTATCGACAGCACCCATCCGGACCTGGCCGCGAACCTGTGGCGGGACGCGAACGACAATATCGGATGGGATTTCCTCGCCGGCGACAATGATCCGAATGACCCGGCGGGCCACGGCACCCGCATGGCCGGGATCATCGGCGCCGCCGGCAACAACAGGATCGGGATCACCGGCGTGACCTGGGACGTTTCGCTGATGGTGTTGCGCGTATTCAACACGAACGGCGAAGGCACGGTCGTGAACATCGCCGCTGCGATCGACTATGCGATCGCGAACGGCGCCAGAATCATCAATGCCAGCTACGGGGCCAACCGGTTCTCGCTCACCGAGCGCGATGCGATCCGAAGGGCGGCGAACGCCGGCTTATTGGTCGTCGCGGCTGCCTGCAATGACGGCGCCGACAATGACGCCACCGACGGCCAGGCCACGCCCTGTTATCCGGCGAGTTATGACGAACTGAACATCATCGCGGTCGCTGCGACCGACAATGCCGACGGCCTGCTGCCGTCCTCGAATTACGGCAGGACCTCCGTCGACCTCGGCGCGCCGGGGGAACTCATACTGACGACGAACCCGCTCGACCTCGGGTCTTCCTACCTGTTCGTGTCCGGCACCTCGGCCTCCGCGGCCTTCGTCAGCGGCGCCGCAGCGCTGCTGCTGGCGCAGAATCCCGGCCTCAATGTCGCGCTGTTGCGCAGCGCCCTGCTCGACAACGTGGACCCCGCACCGAACCTGACGGAGCGCACCGTCACCGGCGGTCGCCTCAACGTCGCCAGGGCGCTGGGATCAGAGACGGCGCTCGAGCAGGGCTCGGGCCTGAGCGCGAGGAGCGATCAGGGCAGCGGCGGCCTCGGGTGGTTCGAGCTGCTGGCCATGATGGCGGGCGTCCTGTCGCTGACCGCGCTGCGATTGCGCAGGCGACGCGCGTGCCCCGTTCTCGATTGACCCTGATTGGTGCAGTAAACTTCCCATCGGCACCACCCTGGTGCGATCCGGCCAGTTCCGACCCCCGCGATATCAAGTCAAGTGATTGATTCCTGATTGATTCCCGTTGTTGGTGCGGTTATTGCTCAGCCTCCTCAATCCGGGGCAATAATCAGGGGGTGATCAGTCATGGACAATGTGCAGTCCGGTGGGGATGTCCTGTTCGTTCTGATGGGTGCTGTCATGGTGCTGGCGATGCATGCCGGCTTCGCGTTTCTCGAGGTCGGTACAGTGCGGCACAAGAACCAGGTCAACGCCCTGGTCAAGATCCTCGGCGACTTTTCCGCGTCCACGATCGCGTACTTCTTTATCGGATACGGCCTCGCCTACGGCATCTATTTCTTCGACGGCGCGGCCGTACTCAGTGAAAAGAACGGTTACGAGCTGGTCAAGTTCTTCTTCCTGCTGACCTTTGCCGCGGCGATCCCTGCGATCATTTCGGGCGGGATAGCCGAGCGTGCGCGGTTCTATCCCCAGCTCGCGGCGAGCTTCGTGCTGGTCGCGCTGGTCTACCCGCTGTTCGAAGGGATCACCTGGAACGGGATGTTCGGTCTGCAGGACTGGCTGGAGGCGCAGTTCGGCGCCCCGTTCCATGACTTCGCAGGTTCGGTCGTCGTCCATGCGATGGGCGGCTGGCTGGCGCTGATGGCGGTGATCCTGCTCGGCGCGCGCCGGGGTCGCTACGGCAGGGACGGGAACATGATCGCGTATCCGCCGTCCAGCATCCCGTTCCTCGCGCTCGGCGCGTGGATCCTGTCGGTCGGCTGGTTCGGCTTCAACGTGATGTCGGCCCAGGCCCTCGAGTCCGCGAGCGGACTCGTCGCGCTGAACTCGATCATGGCGATGATGGGCGGCGTGCTTGCCGCGCTGTTCATCGGGCGCAACGACCCCGGCTTCGTCCACAACGGGGCGCTCGCCGGACTGGTCGCGATCTGCGCTGGATCCGACATTGTGCACCCGATCGGCGCGCTGGCAACCGGGGCGGTCGCCGGCGGCCTGTTCGTCTGGACCTTCATACTCGCCCAAAGAAGCTGGAAGATCGACGACGTGCTAGGCGTGTGGCCGCTGCATGGACTGTGCGGCATGTGGGGTGGTATTGCTGCCGGGATCTTCGGTCAGGAGGCGCTCGGTGGCCTCGGCGGGGTCAGCCTGGTGTCACAATTGATCGGGACCGGGCTCGGGATCACGATCGCGGTGATTGGCGGCGGCCTGGTCTATGGCGGGCTGAAGGCGGCCGTCGGTCTTCGCCTGAGCGCGGAAGAGGAACACCAGGGTGCGGACCTGAGCATTCACCGGATCCGGTCCGAATCTCCTCTGAATGAATGACTTGACGGGATCGGGGCAGGACGGATCCCGCCCTGCCCCAGTCCGGATCGCCGGGTGAGAAAACAGATCGCCTCTGATCCCGGACGAGGCGGCCGGGAGTGGAAATGTCGGGGATAACGTAGTAGCTTTGAGCCTCCGGTCACTCGTGTTACAGGGAGCATGAGACGCAAGCTTTATATCAAGACCTTCGGCTGCCAGATGAATGAGTACGACTCCGCCAGGATGGCGGATGCCCTGGGTGACTCCGGGGGATACGAGCTTGCGCATAACCCCGAAGAGGCCGATGTCTACCTGCTGAACACCTGCTCAATCAGGGAGAAGGCCCAGGAAAAGGTGTTTTCCGACCTGGGCCGCCTGCGTGAGTGGAAAGACCGGCGCCCGGACCGCGTCATCGGCGTCGGCGGCTGCGTGGCGAGCCAGGAAGGCGCGGCGATTCTTGCGCGCGCGCCCCATGTCGATCTCGTCTTTGGACCCCAGACCCTGCACCGCCTGCCCCGGATGCTCGACCGCCATCTGGGCACCGGCGACCCGGTCGTCGACGTCAGTTTTCCCGAGATCGAAAAGTTCGACCACCTGCCGCCGCCGCGCGCCGACGGCCCCTGTGCCCGGGTGTCGATCATGGAGGGCTGCAGCAAATACTGCACCTTCTGCGTCGTGCCCTACACCCGCGGCGAGGAGAACAGTCGCCCCTTCGAGGACGTGCTGAACGAGATCTCTGCGCTCGCCGCAGCCGGTGTCCGCGAGGTGACGCTGCTCGGGCAGAACGTCAACGCCTATCGCGGCGTAACCGAGGATGGCGTCGAGGCCGATCTCGCGCTGCTGATCTACTACGTCGCGGCGATCGACGGTATCGAGCGCATCCGCTTCACGACCTCGCATCCGGTCGAGTTTTCGGACAACCTGATCCGGGTCTATGCCGAGGTGCCGCAACTCGCCGATCACGTGCATCTACCGGTACAGAGCGGCTCCGACCGGGTGCTCGCCCGGATGAAGCGCGGACACTCGGTGCTGGAGTACCGCTCGATCGTCCGCCGTCTGCGCGCGGCGCGTCCCGGTGTCAGCATATCCTCGGATTTCATCGTCGGGTTTCCCGGCGAGACCGACGCCGAATTCGAGGCGACGATGTCCCTGATCGAGGATCTGCGCTTCGATCATTCCTTCAGCTTCATCTACAGTCCCCGGCCCGGCACGCCGGCGGCCGCGTTCCCGGACGATGTGCCGACCGCGGTCAAGCAGGAGCGTCTGCAGCGACTTCAGGCGCGGATACTGGACCTGACTGCGCAACACAATCTGGCCATGGTCGGCACCCGGCAGCGCGTGCTGGTAGAGGGCCGGTCGCGCAAGTCCGCCGACGAGCTGAAGGGTCGTACCTCCAACAACAAGCCCGTGAATTTCCGCGGGCCGGTCGCACTGACCGGCCGCCTCGTCGACGTCATGGTTACCGGCACGATGCCGAATTCGCTGCGCGGGACGCTGCTCGAAGCGCCCGGTCTCGCGCGCGATGAAGCGGCGGCGGCGAACTGGACCTGAATGACCCCGCGCGCCCCAGACCTGAAATCCACGGCCCACGGCGAGACAGCCGCGGCGCCCCATAGCATGGAACTGAGACTGGAGCCGGTTGACAACCAGCGCCTCGCCAGCCTGTGCGGACAGTTCGATAGCCATCTGAAAGAGATCGAGCGGCGGCTTGGCGTCACGCTGGGCAATCGCGGCCATGTATTTCGCATCCAGGGCCCGAAGACGGCGGTGGAGACGGCTACGAATCTGCTGGCGCGGCTCTATGCCGACACCGCGGAGGCGCCGTTGACGCCGGCCCACGTCGACCTGATGCTACAGTCGACCGGGCCGGAGGATCCGTCCGCCTCCGGCGAGGACGTCACCGCGACCGCCCACGCCCGGGTCAGCACGAGCCGCTCGAGGATCACGCCGCGCGGCGCCAATCAGCTCCGCTACGTCGAGAACATCCACCGCTGCGACATCAACTTCGGTGTCGGCCCAGCGGGCACCGGCAAGACCTACCTGGCCGTTGCCTGCGCGGTCGAGGCGCTGGAGCGCGAACAGGTGCGCCGTATCCTGCTTGTGCGTCCCGCGGTCGAGGCTGGAGAGCGTCTCGGTTTTCTCCCCGGCGATCTGGCGCAAAAGATCGATCCCTATCTGCGTCCACTTTACGACGCGCTCTACGAAATGCTCGGTTTCGAACGCGTCGGCAAGCTGGTCGATCGCAACGTCATTGAGGTCGCGCCGCTCGCCTACATGCGCGGCCGCACCCTGAACGAATCTTTCATCATCCTCGACGAGGCGCAAAACACGACCATCGAGCAGATGAAGATGTTTCTGACCCGCATCGGTTTCGGTTCTACCGTTGTCGTGACCGGCGACGTGACCCAGGTGGACCTGCCGCGCGAACGGGCCTCGGGGCTGCGCCATGTCGTAGAGATCCTCAAGGACGTCGACGGCATCAGTTTCGTCTTCTTCCAGTCCGGCGACGTGGTCCGCCATCCGCTGGTGCAGCGCATCGTCGCCGCCTACGAGCAGGCAGAATCGGGCGCCGCCACGGCCGCGAAGGCGCGGGACAAACCGTGAATCTCGAACTTGAGGTCCAGTATGCATCGGAACGGGCGCAGGACGGTCTGCCGGACCGCGAGCGGATCGCCGGCTGGGTGCGGGCTGCGCTCGCCGGGCGCCGTGAGTCCGCGCAGCTCGTCGTGCGCATCGTGGATGAGGCCGAGAGCCGCGAATTCAACGAGCGCTATCGTCATGGCCGGGGTCCGACCAACGTGCTGTCGTTTCCGTTCGAGCACCCCGGGGTGCTGGAGCCGCCATTGCTCGGCGACGTGCTCGTCTGCGCAGCGGTCGTCGCGCGCGAGGCACTGGAACAGGGCAAGACACCCGAGGCGCACTGGGCCCACATCGTGGTCCATGGCGTACTGCATCTGCTCGGATACGATCATGAAGAGGAACAGGACGCTGAGCTCATGGAGGCGCTGGAGCGCGGGATCCTCGGGACGCTGGGTTACGCCGATCCCTGGGCCGGGGAACAGGCGGAGTCCTGAGATGAACGGCCATGAATGACAAGGCGTCAGATACGGACGGGGGTTCCCGGACCTGGCTGGAACGGATCGGCAAGGCATTCTCGGGCAAGGCGCCACGCACCCTCGATGAACTGGTCGAGACGCTTCGCGACGCGCAGGCGCGCGGACTGCTCGACGCCGACGCGCTGACGATGATCGAAGGCGTGCTCGAGGTCTCCGAGATGCGCGTGCGCGACATCATGATCCCGCGCGCACAAATGGTCGTCGTCGAGCGCGATGCGCCGCTGGACCGCATCATGCCGATCATTACCGAGTCGGCGCATTCACGCTTTCCTGTAACCGGAGAAACCCGCGACGAGGTGCTCGGCATCTTGCTGGCGAAGGACCTGCTGCCGTACTTCGCGGAAGACCGCGTCTCCGAGTTCAATGTCCGGGATATCCTGAGGCCGGCGGTATTCATACCGGAAAGTAAGCGCCTCAATGTGTTGCTCAACGAGTTCCGCTCCAGCCGCAACCACATCGCGATCGTCGTCGACGAATACGGCGGCGTCGACGGCCTGGTCACCATCGAGGACGTCCTCGAGCAGATCGTCGGCGAGATCGTCGACGAACATGACATCGACGACCAGATCTATGTGATGAAACACGGCGACCGGCTGTACACGGTGAAGGCGCTGACACCGATTGAGGAATTCAACGAGTATTTCGGCTCGGACTTCAGCGACGAGGAATTCGACACCATCGGCGGCCTCCTGATGCGCGAGTTCGGCCGCCTGCCGAAGCGCGGCGAGATGCACAGTATCGGGCGTTTCCGCTTCAAGGTGCTGCACGCCGACAGCCGGCGCATCCACCTGCTGCAACTGGCCGTGACCGACGATACGCCCGCGGATGCCGACGGTTCGCTGTCGGCCGCGCAGCCGCCCCGATAGCGGGCGGGATCCCGGTGCGGCTGTCCCGATCGCGGGGGGGGGATATCGCGGCCCTGGTCTCGGGCGCGGTGATGCCGCTGGCTTTCGCGCCGTTCGAACTCTATCCGCTCGCCGTCGTCGCCCTTGCCGCGCTGTTTGCGCTGTGGCGTGGCGTCACGCCCGTGCGCGCCTTGTGGCGCGGGTGGCTGTTCGGTCTCGGCATGTTCGGCCTCGGCGTCTACTGGATCTATATCAGCATGAACGACTTCGGCGGCATGTCGGCACCGTTGTCGGCCGCGCTGACCGGACTGTTCATCCTCGTCGTGGCGATGTTTCCGGCCCTTGCCGGCTATGTCGCGGTGCGCCTGGAAAAATGGGGTAAAAAATGGGGTCAGAGACCTTTTTCCAGGAACAGGTGCGGGGTATCCGAGGGTAACCAGCGGAAAAAGGTCTCTGACCCCATTTTTCTACCACTGCTGCTGTTATACCCCGCCGCCTGGACCCTGCTTGAATGGGTACGCGGCTGGTTCATGACCGGCTTTCCGTGGCTCAATCTTGGCTATAGCCAGATCGACGCCCCGCTGGCCGGTTTCGCGCCGATCCTCGGGGTCTACGGAATCTCGCTCGGCGTCGCGCTGAGCGCGGCGCTGGTGGTGGTCGTCGTGACGGCGGACGGGCGGGACCGGTTGCGTGGTGGCTGTCTCGCGGCGCTGATCCTGTTGTGGCTGTCGGGCGCCGTGCTGGCGCCGGTCGACTGGACGCGACCGGCGGGTGACCCGCTGACAGTGAGTCTGGTTCAGGGGAATGTCCCGCAGGACCTCAAGTGGCACCCCGGCATGCGCGACGTCACGCTCGAGATCTATGCCGACCTGACGCGCGCGCACTGGGACAGCGACCTGGTCGTATGGCCCGAAACGGCGGTCCCGATGTTCGAGTACCGGGCACGCCCGTTTCTGGACGCGCTCGCGGATGAGGCGCGCGCCAACAGTGTCGAGATGCTGGTCGGCGTCGTCTACATGGATATCGTATCGGAACGGTATTACAACAGCATGATCACGCTCGCCGCCGAAACGCAGGGGCTTTACCACAAGCATCACCTGGTGCCGTTCACCGAATTCCTGCCTTTCAAGTCGCTGTTCGGCGATTTCGTCGCCTTCTTCGATATCCCGATGTCGGATTTCTCTGCCGGCGATCCGCGCCAGGCGCCGCTGGAGATCGCGGGACAGCGCATCGCACTGTCGATCTGTTACGAGGACGCCTTCGGCGAAGAGATCATCCGATCATTGCCCGAAGCGACGCTGCTGCTGAACGTCAGCAACGATGCCTGGTTCGGTGATTCGATCGCGCCGCACCAGCACCTGCAGATCGCCCGCATGCGCGCGGCAGAGACCGGCCGCTACCTCGCGCGCGGCACCAATACCGGGATCTCGGCGTTCATCGGTCCGCGCGGCGAACTGTTGTCCGAGGCCCCGCAGTTCGAACTGACGGTATTGACCGATACCGTCGAACCCAGGACCGGGTCCACGCTGTATGTCATGACCGGGAACTGGTCGGCGATCGGCCTCGCGCTCCTGATGCTCTGCGCGGCCCTGCTGTTGTTCCGCGAGCGTGACAGCGGCGTCTAGTCAGGTGTGCCCGCCCGAATGAAGCGCGTGCCGTGGCATTCGGGACAGGGCGGGATGTGTCCGGTGGCGTGGAAGTGCAGGCGTTTGCCGCAGCCGACGCATTCGAGCGCGCCGATGCCTGTGATCTCGCCGGTATGGTATTCAGAGCTGCGATCGGCCGCCTGTTGCAGCCGGATCAGTTCGAGGCGCGTCTTGTCGGCGACGCGGGTGAACATCTCGAGCAGCCTGTCCTCAATGAGCTGGATGTCGAACTTGAACCAGTCGACGAGGTCCCGGGCCTCGTCGCCGGCAAGGTATTCGGCGGCATCCTCGATGTCGCGCTTCAGCCAGGTCCCGACCTTCTCTGCCTCGTCCCGGGTCAGTTCACCGAGTTCGACGGCCTTTTCCTTGGCGGCCTCGACCAGGTGGGCCAGCGCCGGACGAAGCTCCTTCTCGGCCTGCTCGCCGGAGTGCCGGATCTGCGCGAGCATCCGGTTGTAGGCTTCGATCAGCCGGTTGTCATGCCTGTTATCATCGCTCATGCCTGCCGTCTCTCCCTTGTGCCGGGCGCATCCCGGTGTCCATTACCGCTGTCCTGGGATATGCTAGCATCTTTCTGGCCTTCTGATCCTTTCATCCAAGCTATTGTTACCTATGAATAAAGAAATGTCGCTCGGCGATTACGACCCGGCCGGGTTCGAACGACAGGTGCAGCTGTCCTGGGAGGCGGACTGCGCCTTCCGGGCCGAGGAAGACCCCGCGCGGGAGAAGTTCTACTGCCTCTCGATGTTTCCGTATCCAAGCGGCCGCCTTCACATGGGGCATGTGCGCAACTACACCATAGGCGACGTCATCGCGCGCTACCAGCGCATGCGCGGCAAGAACGTGCTGCAGCCGATGGGCTGGGACGCATTCGGCCTGCCTGCCGAGAACGCGGCGATCCAGAATGGCGTGCCGCCGGCGCGCTGGACCCGCGACAACATCGATTACATGCGCGGCCAGCTCAAGCGTCTCGGCCTCGCCTATGACTGGTCGCGCGAGATCGCGACCTGCGATCCGGATTACTATCGCTGGGAGCAATGGCTGTTCACCCGCCTGTTCCGCAAGGGCCTCGCTTACAGAAAGACCGCGCCGGTCAACTGGTGCCCGAACGACCAGACCGTGCTCGCCAACGAGCAGGTCATCGACGGCTGCTGCTGGCGCTGCGATACGCCGGTCGAACGGCGTGAGATCGCGCAGTGGTTCCTGAAGATCACCGACTATGCCGATGAACTGCTCGCCGAACTCGATCGCCTGGACGGCTGGCCGGACCAGGTGCGCACGATGCAGCGCAACTGGATCGGCCGCTCCGAGGGCGTCGAACTCGAATTCAGCATTGCAGGTCGCGACGGGACGCTCGGCGTCTATACCACGCGGCCGGATACCCTGTTCGGCGTGACTTATGTCGCGGTCGCGGCGGAGCATCCGCTGGCGCGCGAGGTTGCGACGACTCGTCCCGAGGTCGCCGCGTTCATCGAGGAGTGCCAGCGCACCGGCACCGCCGAAGAGAACATCGAGACGATGGAGAAGCGCGGCATTGCGACAGGCCTCATGGCTGTGCATCCATTGACCGGCGCCAGGGTGCCGGTGTGGATCGCGAACTTCGTGCTGATGGGATACGGCAGCGGGGCGGTGATGGCGGTGCCGGCCCACGATCAGCGCGACTGGGAGTTCGCGCGCGGCCACGGCCTTCCCGTCAGGCTGGTCATCGCACCGGCTGATGGCGCCGCCATCGATCTCGACAGCGGCGCCTTCACCGAATCCGGCGTTCTGGTCGATTCCGGTGATTTCACCGGGCTGACGTCCGCGCAGGCCTTCGACGCGATCGCGGAGCGTCTCGCCGGCATCGGCAGGGGCCGCCGCACGGTCAAGTACCGACTGCGCGACTGGGGCGTCTCGCGCCAGCGGTACTGGGGCGCGCCGATACCGATCATCAACTGCGCTTCGTGCGGCGCGGTGCCGGTGCCGGACGCGGACCTGCCGGTCGTGCTGCCCGAACAGGTCGCGCTCGACGATGCCGGGTCGCCGCTGAAACGGATGCCGGAGTTCCGGCGCGTCGCCTGCCCGGAATGCGGCGGCGAGGCTGAGCGCGAGACCGATACCTTCGACACCTTCATGGAATCGTCGTGGTATTACGCGCGCTACGCCTGCCCGGACAACGGGGCTGCGATGCTCGACGCGCGCGCCGCCTACTGGCTGCCGGTCGACCAGTACATCGGCGGCATCGAGCACGCAATCCTGCACCTGCTCTACGCGCGTTTCTATCACAAGCTGATGCGCGATGCCGGCCTGGTGCATTGCGACGAGCCGTTCGCGCATCTGCTGACACAGGGCATGGTGCTGAAGGACGGCGCCAAGATGTCGAAGTCCAAGGGCAACGTCGTCGATCCCGACGACTTGATCCGCTCG
>CAZJKV010000051.1:0-13221 GCA_964546765.1 uncultured Chromatiales bacterium | reverse complement strand
GAATGCCCCAGACCAGCTTCTCGACCTCTTCAGAGATCGACGAGGTCACCGCCGAATTGCCGATGTTGGCATTGATCTTGACGAGGAAATTGCGCCCGATGATGACTGGCTCGAGTTCCGGGTGATTGATGTTCGCCGGGATGATCGCGCGGCCGCGTGCGACCTCGTCGCGGACGAACTCCGGTGTGATCTGCTGCGGCGTCGCCGCGCCGAAGGACTCGCCGCGGTGCTGGAAAGCGAGCGAACGGTCGCGCAGCTCGGCCTGGCACAGGTTCTCGCGCAGCGCGACGAATTCCATCTCGGGTGTGACGATGCCGCGCCGCGCATAATGCATCTGCGTGACGTTGTGTCCGGCCAGCGCCCGGCGCGGCCGGCGGGCATGGGCAAAACGCAATGCATCGAGCCCGGCGTCGGCGAGACGGCGCCGGCCGAATTCCGAGCTCAGCCCCGGCAGTTCCCCGCTATCGGCGCGATCCGCGATCCACGGACTGCGTATACCGGGCAGGCCCGCGCGCAGGTCGATCCGCGCCGCGGGGTCGGTGTAGGGGCCGGAGGTGTCGTAGACGGTGATCGGATCGTTCGGCTCGAGACCGTCCCGGGTCCGGGTCCCGGACAGCGCGATCTCGCGCATCGGCACCCGGATATCGGGGCGGCTGCCGGTCACATAGACCTTGCGCGACGCCGGGTACGGGTGCGTGACCTCCGCGGTCAGCCGCGTCGCGTCGGTGGCGATCTGTTCAGGGATGGCGTTCATCTCGATGACCTCTGGAATGGTTCAAGAACAAAGGGGTCAGACGAGTCTGACCCCCTTTGTTCTGCCCCGTTGTTCTGAAAGGGATCGAATGAATCTATATGATACGTCAGGTCGATGCAAGAAAGCGCAGGGCCGGCAGGTGCCCGCGCAGCAGGCCGGTCGGTCAGGGCAGACTGGTTGCAATTCATTGTGTTACGGCGAGGGCCATTCTTGCCATGCCGGGGCAAAACGAATACCCTAGTTTTTCCACAGCCGGAGGGCATGGCAAGTGAGAGACGCCCGATTCAACATGATAGAGCAGCAGATCCGCCCGTGGGATGTGCTGGACCAGCAGGTACTCGACCTGCTCGGCGAGGTCTCGCGCAAGGATTTCGTCCCGGACGAATATGCCGGGCTCGCCTATGCCGACATTGCGGCGCCGATCGGCCACGGCCAGGTCATGATGCACCCGAAGGTCGAGGCGCGCATGCTGCAGGCGCTCAGCCTGCATCCGACCGACGTCGCGCTCGAGGTCGGCACCGGCAGCGCCTATGTGACGGCGCTGCTCGCGCGCGCGGTTCGCCAGGTCGTCAGCGTCGACATCCTCCCCGGGTTCACGGTTGAGGCCAGGGACAAGCTCGCGGTCTACGGCATCGACAACGTCACGCTCGAGACCGGCGACGCGGCGCAGGGCTGGAACGGAGACCGACTCTATGACGCCATTGCGATCACCGGGTCGATGCCGGTGCTGCCCGATGCCTTTCAGCGATCGCTGAACCGCGACGGGCGCCTGTTCGTCGTCGTCGGCGTCGCGCCGGTCATGGAGGCGATCCTGGTGCGTCGCACCGGAGAGAACGAGTGGAGCCGCGAGAGCCTGTTCGAGACCGACCTGCCTATGCTCATCAATGCCCCGGCTACCCGGAAGTTCGAATTCTGAGGGATCAAAAGGCGATCGATAAAGGGGGTCAGATTCGCTTGATCCCCCGGTTTCGTGCCGGCCGGCGGGGAAATCTCCGGGATCAAGCGAGTCTGACCCCCTTTATCGTTTTTCTTGATCGTTTGAAACACAAGGAACACACCATGGTTTTCACAGGCAAGATGGCCCTTGGCCTGGCCGCGGCGCTGGCGCTGCTGACTTGCAGCGCGACGTCGTCGGCCTACGACCTGGTCGACATCCACCGTCTCGCGCTCGACAACGATCCGGTGCTGCGCGCCGCCGAGGCCGCGCGCCAGGCAGAGTTCGAGATCAAGTCGCAGAACCGGGCGTTGCTGCAACCGTCCGTCAGCCTGGATGCCGACTATAACTGGGGACGCGAGCGCATCATCACCTCGCCGTTCGCGGCGCCCGGTACGACTTCCTTCGAATCCTCCGGGATCTCGCTGTCGCTGAACCAGCCGCTCTACAACCGCGAGTTCTTCATGCGCCTGCGCCAGTCCGACGCGACGGTCGGTCGCGCCGATGCCGAATACCGATCGGCGGAGCAGGCCCTGATGGTGCGGGTCGCACAGGCTTATTTCGAGGTGCTCGCCGCGCGCGACAACCTCGAATTCGCGCAGGCCGAGAAGGAGGCGATCGAACGCCAGCTCGAACAGTCGAAACAGCGCTTCGAGGTCGGCCTGGTCGCGATCACCGATGTCCACGAGGCCCAGGCGGCCTTCGACTTGACCACGGCGGCCGAGATCGAGGCGGTGAACCAGCTGCAGAGCAGCGAGGAGGCACTGTACGAGATCACCGGCGAGGCGCCCGGACGGATCAAGGCCTTGATCCCCGAGATCCCGCTTGAACGTCCGGACCCCGCGGACATCGACCAGTGGGCTGCGCTCGCGATGGAGCAGAACTTCGCGCTGCTCGCGGCGCAGTTCAGCGAGGAGATCGCGCACGACGTGGTCAAGATACAGCGCGCCGGCCATCATCCGCGTCTCGACCTGGTCGCGAGCCTGAGCCGCACCGAATCCGACAGCAGCGCCTTTGGCGGCAGGCGGGAAAATGAGGACGGCATCATCGGCCTGCGCTTCAGCCTGCCCCTGTTCGAAGGCAATGCCGTCAACTCTCGCACCCGCGAGGCCGGCTTTCGCCTGACCCAGGCCATGGAAGAGGTCGAGCGCCAGCGCCGCGCGACGCTGCGTCAGACCCGCGACGCCTATCTCGCGGTCGTCGCTGCGATCAACCGCGTACAGGCGCTGGCCCAGGCGCGGGTGTCTGCGCAGAGCGCGCTCGACGCAACCGAGGCCGGTCTCGAGGTCGGGACCCGCACCACCGTTGATGTGTTGCTCGCGCGCAGCGATCTGTTCGAGGCCGAACGCGGCTATGCCCGCGCGCGTTACGACTACATCATCAATACCCTGTTGCTGAAGGAGGCCGCGGGCCTGCTGACGGTGCAGGATCTCGAGCAGATCAATCGGTGGCTGGAGGGCTGATGGGCGCGCACGGGCGCCGGATAGCCCTGCACATGACCGGGGTTCCGCGACAGTCGCAATTGCCCTGACCGCAGGCGCGCCGGTGAAACGCCCGCAGCCGTCATTCGCCCCGCTGCTGTCGCCCCGCTACTGGATGACATGGTTGTTGATCGGTCTCGTCCGGACCCTCGCCTGGCTTCCTTACCGTCACGCGCTCGCCGCGGGCCGACTGATCGGCGACCAGTTCCGCAAGCGCCATACGCGCCGCCGGCGCATCGCCGAGGTCAACCTCGAACTCTGTTTCCCCGAACTGTCCGCCGCCGCGCGCGAGCGCCTGCTGTGCGAATCGTTTCGCTCCTTCGGTATCGGCGTCATCGAGACCGCGATATCGTGGTGGCAGCCCGAGCGGCGCGTCCGCCGGCTGATCGCCGAGGTTGAAGGCATCGAGCACCTGCGCGCTGCGCTGGCCTCCGGCCGCGGCGTCATCTTGCTGACCGCGCATTTCACGACCTCGGAACTCGGCGCGCGCCTGCTCAACGACCTGGTCCCGGTCAATGCGATGTACCGCGTCCACGAGAACCCGGTCATCGACCGGGCGATGCGGCGCAGCATCGACCGCTACCTCAAGGGCGCGGTCCAGCGCGACGATGTGCGCACGATGCTGCGCTGTCTCAAGCACGGCGAGGCGGTCTGGTATGCCCCGGACCAGGATTACCGGCGCCGGAACCGGGTGTTCGTGCCGTTCTTCGGTGTCCCGGCGGCGTCGAACCCCGCGACCGCGCGCTTTGCCGACATGTGCAACGCGCTTGTGATACCTTATTTCCCGCAACGGCTGCCCGGCGACCGGGGTTATCGGCTGACGGTTCTGCCCCCGCTCGAGGACTTTCCCGGTGGCGACGAGCTCGAGGATACCGCGCGCGTGATCCGGGTCGTCGAGGATATGGTGCGCCGCTGTCCGGAACAGTACCTGTGGACGCATCGCCGTTTCAGGGTCCGCCCCGACGGACAGCCCGGATTCTACGACCGATGACCAACAGCCGCGAACTCTACCGACGCCTGCTGAGCCATGTCCGGCCCTACCGGGGGCTGTTCCTGATCGCGCTGGCCGCGATGGTCGTCACGGCGCTGACCGAGCCGGCGTTGCCGGCGCTGATCAAGCCGCTGCTCGACCAGACATTCGTCGAAAAGGATCCGGACTGGATCCTGCTGATGCCGCTGCTGCTGGTCGGCCTCTTTATCGTGCGCGGCATCGCGATCTATGTCAGCACCGTCGCCCTGGCATGGGTCGCGAACAAGGTCGTGCTCGACTTGCGCGAGCTGATGTTTTCGAAGCTGATCGACCTGCCGGTCGGGTTTTTCGCCGAACGCACCTCGGGCGAGATGATCTCCAAGATCACCTATGACGCGACCCAGGTTTCCGCGGCCGCGTCCACAGTGCTGGTCGTGCTGGTGCGTGACGGCATCGCGGTGATCGGCCTGCTCGCGTGGATGCTGTATCTGGACTGGAAGCTCGCGCTGGTGTTCCTGCTGATCGCGCCGGCGGTCGCCCTGATCGTCAAGCTGATCAGCCACCGCCTGCGGAGCATGAGCCGGTCACTGCAGCAGTCAATGGGCGGCATGACCCATGTGCTCGAGGAGTCGATACGCGGTAACCGCGTCATCAAGGTCTATGGCGCGCGCGAGCAGGTATATTCACGGTTCCACGCGATCGCGAACTGGGTCCGGCGCTACCAGATGAAGATCGCCGTGGTGTCGGCGGCCAGCGTGCCGATCGTCCAGCTGATCATCGTCATGGCGCTGGCGACGGTTATCTATATCACCGCGGCGAATTCCGACATGACGGTCGGCGGCTTCGTCTCGTTCTTCGGCGCGGCGGCGATGCTGTTTTCACCGGTCAAGCGCCTGATCAGCGTCAACGAGCACCTGCAGCGCGGCCTCGCGGCATCGGAGAGCATCTTCAGGCTCATCGACGAGGCGCCGGAACCGGACAGCGGTACGCAGACCGCCGGCCGCCTAGTGGGCCGCATCGAGTTCGATCGGGTCGGCCTGCGCTATGAAGCCGACACCGAGCCGGTGCTGCAGGAGGTCACGCTGACCATCGCACCGGGCGAAACCGTCGCGCTTGTCGGGCCCTCGGGCGCCGGCAAGACCTCGCTGGTGAACCTGATCCCCCGTTTCTACGCCCCGGATTCCGGTCGCATCCTCGTCGACGGACATGATATTCACGATCTTCGCCTGTCCGATCTGCGCGCGAACATCGCGCTGGTGACGCAGGATGTCGTCCTGTTCAACGGCAGCGTTGCCGACAATATCGCCTATGGTAGCAACCGGGTCGCAACGCGTGAGCAGGTGGTCGCCGCTGCCGAGGCCGCGCGTGTCATGACATTCGCCGCCGAGATGCCGGACGGCATCGACACCCTGATCGGCGAGAACGGCGTGCTGTTGTCCGGCGGGCAGCGCCAGCGTCTGGCCATCGCTCGCGCCTTGCTCAAGGACGCGCCGATCCTGATTATGGACGAGGCGACCTCGGCGCTCGACACCGAGACCGAACGCCAGGTGCAGGAGGCGCTCGACAACGCGCGTCAGGGTCGTACCACGCTGGTCATTGCCCACCGCCTGTCGACCGTCGAAAGCGCCGACCGGATCATCGTGATGGAGCACGGGCGTATCATCGAAGCGGGCAGCCATCGCGATCTGCTCGATGCGAACGGCCGCTATACCGACTTGTACCGTGCGCAGTTCACCAATACCGGGATGCAAACCGGCACGAGCGCCTAGCCGGGTCGAACACCCCGGCGATAGTCGGCGTAGGACTTCTCCTCGATCAGCTCGGATCCGACCATCAGGTTGATCTTTCGCTTGATCGCCGCACGTTCATCGTTGGTGATATAGACCGACCGGGCAAGTTCGATGAAAACCGCGTCGAAGGCGCCGGCCGCCTCCTTGTCGCGGATATCGTCCTCGATTCGCCACAGGCGCGCGTTGGTCTGCTTCAATTCCGCAATTTCGGCGCCGAGGTCGTGTCGCGAGAAGGGTGACTCGCTCCAGGTTCGGCGCAGGGTCTCCAGTTCCTTGCGGATGTTTTCCAGTTTCGCCGCGTCACGGATATGCTCGGACTTGATCTCCAGTATCGTGATCTTGTCGAGGAACTCGCCAACCGAGATTTCTGCGGAAAGATTCATGCGGTGGTCTCTGTACATGCCGGACGATTCGGCGATAATGGCCACCATGTTACCGGATCGCGATGAAGGAAAGCCAGTGCGCGGCCGGTTCGGGATGATCGATGCACGCGCACGGCAGTTGGGGGAGAATCACATCCTCCATGACGCAAACCTCGTCCCTGAACCCGGTCCGGAGTGGTTCGATGCCGATCATTGGCGGCGACTCGGCGCGGTATCAGGCGCGGCCCGCGGACGGAGCGCGGTCTGCATATTCTCGTCCGCGGGCCGTGAATTCGTCTTGCGACATTATCAGCGCGGCGGCTGGGTCGCCAGATGGAACAGGGATCGATATCTGTGGACCGGGATCGATACTACCCGCGCCTGGCGTGAATGGCATATGCTCGCGCGCCTGCATCAACAGGGCCTGGACGTGCCGCAGCCGGTGGCGGCGCGCGTGCATCGGCTCGGCATGTTTTATCGCGCCGACCTGATCACGCTGCGGATACCGGATGCGCATCCACTGGCCGATCTGCTCGGAGACGCCGCGCTGCCGGGCAATCGATGGCGGGAGATAGGCGCGGCGATCGCGCGCCTGCATGCCTGCGGGATCCTGCACGCCGACCTCAACGCCAGAAACATCCTGCTGGCAGGTGACGGCCGGGTATACCTGATCGACTTCGACAAGGCGGAACAGCGGGAGGCGCCGGGCGGATGGCGGCAGTCCAACCTTGCGCGACTGCGTCGTTCGCTGGACAAGTTCCACGCCGCCGGGGCGCCGTTTCACTTCGAAGCGCCGGATTGGGATAGCCTGCTCGCCGGTTATCGGGGCGCTTCGCGATAGTGTACGGTTGAGGCGTGTTCCAGCGCCCTCATGTTCGACCACGCGATGACCAGCATGAAGGCATAGAACGTGGCCCCGCTGTTGTGTGCGAAGAGGGTCTGGGTGAGTCCGGAGAAGAAGAAGACCAGCGTCAGGAACACCCCGGCGAGTCCCGCAGCCCGGATCTTGAGGTCAGGCGCGGAAAGCGCGCGCTGCATGAACCATCGTGCCGGAACGATGTAAAGCGCCAGCAGGGCCAGCAGGCCCAACAGACCACGCTTGGTTTGCGCATCGATCAGCTCGCTGTGCGTGTGAGTGAATCTGAGCAGATCATCCGATGTCTCGCCCGACGCCACGCGTCGAGTCAGTTCGCCGACATAACCGTTGCGTCCCCACCCCAGCCATGGATGTTCGGGGATCATGTCCAGCGCGATCTTCCACATCTCCAGCCGTACGCCCGGGGACGTCTCGACCTCGCCGTTCTCGAAATAGTGTTGTATGTCTGACCTGGCCTGCATCATCTCGTCCCTGACGCTGGTCTGCGACATGCCGACGAGGGTGACCAGGGTCAGGAGCAAGGCCAGGATGATTCCGGTCCAGACGCGGAGCGGGAACACCTTTCTATAGGACAAGGCCAGCACCAGCAGGGCGAACGGGATGGCGAGCCAGGCGCCCCGGGTCCCGGAGAGAACGGCCGCGGTCAATCCCAGGAGGCCGCCCGCCGCGCCGGCCACCATGCCCGGCAGGTTTCGCATCGCCTGGAAATAACCCATCCCGGCGAACGAGATCCATGCGAGTACCGACACCAGCGCCGCGAACTGGATCGGCATCATCCAGTGTCTTGCTGCATAGCTGCCGAACAGCCATGTATACAGGATCATGATCACACCGGCAATGGCCGAGCCGGCGACGGCGCCCCACCAGAAAAAAGCGGGTTTCGGCGGATAAGCGAGCAGCAGGAGCAGCACCGGAACGGCCAGCAGGAATCGGCTGGGGCGATCGATGGCGCGTAAGGCCTGATCGTCCAGAACGATTTCGATGGCATGCGCCAGGACAAAAAAGACCATTATCGCTATGATCGACTTGTCCTGAAGGCTCAAGGCAAGCGGTTTCCTGACGGCGGGCACGCAGAACGCCAGGCTGAGCAATATCAGAACGACGGGGGCATAGGCGTATCCATTGCCCGCCGGCGCCGTCACGGCGAGGGCAGAAAAAAGGAATACCAGCCATCCGTTGGTGAGCCGGAGGTGTTGCTGCATCAATCCGCTCGGAGACATCGTGCAAGTCCCGCCAGTTTTGCCGTGTTGGATCGGCTGATTGTATTCTATGTGCCACGTCCGCGCGGGTCATTGAGATCCCCGTCGACCACAGAGGATGCCACAGGGCGTCTGAAAGCTGAAGGATTCCAGCCATGCATACCTTGTCCGTATGTATCATCACCCTCGACGAGGCAGACCGTATCGCGCGATGCCTGGAATCGGTCAGGGACATCGCGGACGAAATCATCGTCCTCGACAGCGGCAGCACGGACGGCACCGTCGAAATTGTGAGGCGGTACACCGACAAGGTGTGGGTGACCGACTGGCCGGGCTTCGGCATCCAGAAACAGAGGGCGCTGGACAAGGCGAGTATGGAATGGGTGCTGTCGATAGATGCCGACGAGGCGCTCGACGGGACGGCGCGCGATGCGTTGATGGTCTTGCTGAATCGACCCGTGATCGACGAGGCGGCGTTTCGCATCAAGTGGGCGGTGGTCCGGCATGGCAAACGCCTGCGCTTCGGGCGCAGTGCCCGCGCGCCGCTGCGCCTGTTCCTCCGGGAGGGCGCGCGCTTCACGCCGGTGCCGGTGCACGAGACCATTCAGCACCCGCCCGGAAAGGTCGGGCGGCTGAAGGGCCGCCTGTTGCACTATACGGCCCGTGATTACGGCCACGCGCTGGAGAAAGTCGCCAGATATGCCTGGCTGGGCAGCCGCAGGTATTTCGATATGGGGCGGCGCAATCACAGCCTGACCGTTGTATGCCTGAGGGCCTTCTGGACCTTCATCCTGATCTACATCCTGCGCGGCGGTTTTCTCGACGGCCGCGTGGGATTCATCGTTGCGATGGACTACATGATGACGAACTACGGCAAGCATGCGGGTCTGTGGGTGCTGACCATGGAGGAAAAGCGCGGGAAGCAGTCGTCAGGACCTGACATTGCCGGTAAGGAGAGATGAGAAAGTACCTCTTCTTCGTCAATGCGGAATATTGCTACGCGATCCTCCGTCCATTGCAGAAGATCATCCGGCAACGCGGCGATCAGGCCGCCTGGTACGTGTTCGGCTGCTCTCCCGCGCCGCTCGGGGAAGACGAGACGCTGCTCGCCACGGTCGACGAAGTCAGGGCATTCCATCCGGATGCCGTCATCGCGCCCGGGGACTGGGTGCCGTATTTCTTTCCCGGCGCGAAGGTACAGGTGTTCCACGGCATCGCCCGCAACAAACGGGGCGCGGCCGCCGAGGAAGACAGCGATCACTATCGCATACGCGGCTGGTTCGACCTGTATTGCACCCATGCGAGAAAAGATACCGAGCGCTTTCAGCAGCTCGCCGACAGGCTCGGCACGTTCCGGGTGGCGAAGACCGGATGGCCGAAACTCGATCCCCTGTTTCGCGACGGCATCGTTCACCAGGACCGGCCGGCCAACGGGATCCCGACGGTATTCTTTGCATCCACGTTCAGTCCCTCCGTCACCGCGGCGCCCGGCCTTGCCGACACGATAGAAAGGCTGTCCGCCTCGGGAAAGTGGCGATTTATCGCGACTCTGCACCCGAAGATGACGCCGGACGTGGCGGCAAGATATCAGTCCATCCGCAAACCCTTTTTCGAATACGTGCCTGCAGGGGACGATCTGCTGCGGCCGATGGCGCGCGCGGATGTGATGCTGTGCGATACCTCCTCGATCATGTACGAATTCATGTTCCTGGAGAAGCCCGTAGTGACGTTCCGCACCCGCAATCCCGGCCCCTGGCTGATCGATGTCCAGGATGCCGACAGGGTCGAATCCGCGCTGGAGCACGCATTGACGCGCCCGCCGGAATTGATGGCCGCAGCCGGATCGCTGTGCCGGGAGCTTCATGAATTCACGGACGGCAGATCGAGCGAGCGCGTGCTCGATGCGATAGAAGCGCTGTGTGACAGGCATCTGAAGTCACTGAAACCGAAACCGCACAACCTGGTCAGGAAGCTCAAGCTGCGCGCACGACTCGGCTACTGGAAACCCTGAGGCCGCTCGCGGGACATCCGATGAAAGTGTTTTGCATCACCGATCGTCAGGATCGTCCGGAGACGGAATTGTTCATCCGGCTCGCCCGCCAGGTCGAGGCATTCACGGTGATGGGCAATCCCGGGGGCCGCAACTACCGGTTGCTTGAAGATGCGGGGCTCGAAGTCATGCCGCTCAAGATACGCAGCCGCCAAGATCGCGCGGGGACCGCCGCGATCAGGGCCGAAGCAGAGCGCGGCGGCTACGATATCGTGCATGCCTTCAACAGCCGCGCGATCGCCTGCATGCTGCGCGCCTGCCACCGTCATCGCGCAAGGCTGCTCGGCTATCGCGGCGTGACCACCGGCGTCGGCCTGCTCCAGCCGGAATCCTGGGGCACCTTTCTCAGCCCGCGGCTCGACGGCATCTTCTGCGCCTCGAACGCGGTTCGCGATGCACTGCTCGATGTGCATCTCCTGTGGTGGCGCTTTCCCGCGAACCGAGTCCGGACGATCTACAAGGGACACGACCCGCGCTGGTACGACGTCCCGCCTGTGCCGCCGTCGTCATTCGGCGTTCCCGAAGGCGCGCCCGCGCTGTGCTGCCTGAGCCGCAACAGCAGCAAGAAAGGGGTGACGACGCTGCTGGATGCGTTCGATCGCCTGCCTGAAACATTGAACTTTCACCTGCTGCTGGTGGGGGACATCGATCGCAGCGCGGAGGCGCGCGGGCGCATCGCCCGTTGCCGCTACCCCGACCGGGTACATCTCACGGGCTATCGGGATGACGCGGTCGCCATCATCCGCGGCAGCAACATCCTGGTCTCCGCTTCAGAGAGCGGCGAGGGCATCCCGCGCGTGGCGGCCGAGGCCATGTGCGTGGGTACGCCGGTCGTGGCGACCGACGCCGGCGGCACGGCCGAACTGGTGCTCGATGGCGAAACCGGATTGCTGGTGCCGATGCGCGATGCGGCGGCGCTGGCCGACGCGCTGGTACGTACCGCGTCGGATCCGGAGGCTACCACGCTGCGGGTGCTTGCCGCCCGGCGCAGGATGGCCGATGTGTTTCACCCGGACCGTACGGCGGAGGCCACGCTGGCCTGGTACCGGGAACTGCTGGCGCGATGAGATTCCTCGAGGGCTGCATCACTGCTGCGTGAGCCGTTCATCGCGGCGCGGGGGGCGTGTTCCGGTCCTGATCTGTTCGGGTCGCAGTCCGTAATGGTCGCACAGCGCGTCGAAGCGCCCGGTCACCTCCTGCCCCTGGATCAGGTCCATCGCGCCGCGAAACTCCACGCGCTTTCCCCACGGCAGGTCCGCTGCCTCCTTGCCCAGAAAGCGCCGCGCGGCCTCGTCATAGTGATCGCAGGTCCAGCGCAGGTCGGTATACGGCCCGCTGCGTATCGGATCGGTGCAGGCGTACAGCCCGAGTACCGGCGTGCCGACCGCGTTCGCGATATGCACCGGTCCCGAGTCCGGGGCAAGCAATGCGGTGCTGCGCGCGAGCAGCGCGATCAGCTGTTTCAATGTGTCCTTGCCGACCAGGTCGATCGCGTCGCCCTGCATGGCGTCTAGGATCGCGTCCGCGGTGTCGCGCTCGAGCGCGCTCCGCCCGCCGCACAGGGCGACGCGCCAGCCCTTGCCGACGGCGTGATCCGCCACCGCCGCATAGCGTTCCGCGCGCCAGTTGCGCAGGACATGGCTCGAGCAGGGCGAGACGATCAGCGTCGGCTGATCGCCAGGGAGTTGTGCGGCGGCCCAGTCGCGATCCGCCTCCTGCACCGGCAGATCCCATTCCACCCGGTCCAGCTTCAGTCCGAGCGGTTCCAGGAACCTGCCGAGCACGTCGATGACGTGATTTCCGCCCGTTCGTATCCTTTCATTGATCACCAGGCCATGACCCTCCTTGCTGCGGGCGCGGTCGAAGCCGATGCGGCGCTGGGCGTGAATACCGCCGGCGAGCAGGTTGGCCCGCATCGACAACTGCATGTGGAGCAGGGCATCGAAACGGCGGCCGGACAGCGACTTCCACAGCCTGCGCATGCCGGACAGCCCGCTGCCCTTGTCGTAGACCACGAATTCCACCGCATCGAGGCCGGCGAGCAGTTTGTGCTCGGCAGGGCCGATGATCCAGGTCAATGCGGTTTCGGGCCAGTGTCGCCTGAGCGTCAGCACCAGCGGCACCACATGGGTGACGTCGCCGAGGGCGGACAGGCGGAGCAGGCACAGGGAACGCGGCGGCCTGGACGGGGAAGGGGTTTTCATCTTCAGCGTATGATATAGGGCGCCAGCGCTTCGAGATAGCGGTTCGTCACGGTGCTTCGCGTCGCGACCAGTGCGCGCGCCCGCTCGCCGGCGGCGCGCAGTTCGTCCGGACGACTGAGCAGGGATTGCATCCTCCCGATCAGTTCCTCCGGATCCCGGACCGCGACCGCCGCGTCCTGTTCGAGCAGCAGGTCGCGCTCGTCGGCAAAGTTTTCCATATGCGGTCCGAACAGCGCGAGCTTGCCGAGGCGCGCGACCTCGATGACATTCTGTCCGCCGCGCGGGATCAGGGATCCGCCGATGAACACCAGGCCGGCCCCGGTGATGAAGCGTTGCAGTTCACCGAAGGTATCGGCGAGATAGATCTCGGTGTCGCTACCGGGCGGGACACCGTCGCTGCGCACCGTGAGGCGCGCCGAGAGCGGACGCAACTGATCGAGGATCGCGGACTTGCGTCGCGGATGACGCGGCACGATGACCAGCAGGTGGGATGCGCGCAGCCCGCTTGCGAGCCAGGCGCGGGCGATTTGCAGTTCCTCGTCGTCATGGGTCGAGGCCGCGACGACGTACGGGCGCGGCAGCGCGACGGGTTCGGGCGCG
>CAZJKV010000050.1:0-13641 GCA_964546765.1 uncultured Chromatiales bacterium | reverse complement strand
CGTGGTTGACCGGCAACGCTTGCATCGGCTATAGTTCGCCCGCCTTCCAGTGACGGAGGCGCCGATGAAATCACCGACGATGGACGTACCTTGCAGTACCAGCGTTAACCCGACAATTCAGTTGCGATCCGCACTGGATCGGCAGTCCCCGGAGATCCCGGCGCTCCTCTGAGTCCCCGGGTTCGCCTTCGCGCTGCCGTGTCAGCGCAGACGCCGGAGGTGGACCATGGAGAACGAGACCCTAACCACTACCGTTCGAGAGATTCTCGCGAATCGTGACATCACGACGCTGCGCGACCTGCTCGACGACGCCCATCCGGCCAATATCGCGTCCTGCGTCTCCGAACTCGAAGGCGCGGACATCTGGCGCGTGCTCTCCGCGCTGCCGACCGAACGCCGCACCGAGGTGTTCGGCTACCTGCCGCCCTCCGAGCAGGTCAGGCTCGCCAACTCGCTGAACCGCCGCAACCTCGCGGAGATCTTCATGCACATGTCAGCCGACGAGCGCGCCGACCTGTTCAACCGGCTCGACCCGGAGCAGCAGGAGGCATTGCTCCCCGGTCTCGCCCAGGCCGAGCGTACCGACATCCGCAACCTTGCGAGCCACGAAGAAGGCACCGCAGGTGCGATCATGACCTCGGACTACGCGACGCTCGCGCCGCACCTGACCGCCTTCGATGCGATCCAGCGCCTGCGTCATGAGGCGCCTGACAAGGAGACGATCTACCAGGCTTACGTCATCGACAACGAGCGCCGTCTGCTCGGCACCGTGTCGCTGCGCGACCTGATCGTCGCGCCGACCAGCGCCCGCGTCGCCGACCTGATGGTCGAGGACGTGATCTTCAGCCAGGTCGCCGACCCCCAGGAAGAGGTCGCGCACAAGATCAGCAAGTACGACCTGATCGCGCTGCCGATCGTCGATCAGGACCACCGCCTGGTCGGAATCGTGACCTACGACGACGCGATGGACGTCGCTGAGGAAGAGGCGACCGAGGACTTTCACCGCGTCGGCACCATCGGCAAGTTCGATGGCAGCGTGCGCGACGCCGGGATCCCGCTGATGTATCGCAAGCGCGTGTTCTGGCTGGTCGCGCTGGTGTTCGGCAACCTGCTGTCCGCCGCCGGCATCGCCTACTACGAGGAAACCATCGCCACCTATATCATCCTGGTGTTCTTCCTGCCGTTGCTGATCGCCTCCGCCGGCAACGCCGGCGCGCAGTCGTCGACGCTGATGGTGCGTGCGCTCGCGACCGGCGATGTGCAGATGCGCGATTGGGGGTTGATGCTGGGGCGTGAATTCGGCGTCGCCGGCCTGCTGGGATTGACGATGGCGCTCGTCATCTCGACCATCGGCATCGCCCGGGGTGGTCCGGAGATTGCGTTCGTCGTCGGCCTGACAATGGTGCTCGTGGTCGTCATCGGCAGCGTGATCGGGGTGTCGCTGCCGTTTCTGCTGAGCCGTTTCAGGCTCGATCCGGCGACCGCCAGTTCACCGCTCGTCACCTCGATTGCGGACGTTGCCGGCGTGCTGATTTATTTTTCGGTCGCGACCTGGGTGCTGATGTCGCCTCTGCCGTGAGCCGGCTGCGCAGCGCGTCGCTCCGAACACTGCTTCCACGCAGCGTTTTCTTCGCTGTACTGTTCACGCTGGGCGGCTGCGCGACCGTCATCACGCCGCCGGCGTCACCCGAACAGCCGTTGCCGGTGCTGGTGATCGACCACGGCCGCCACACCAGCCTGGTGCTGCCCGACGGCGAGGATCGCCTGGTACGTTACGCCTACGGGGACTGGCGCTATTACGCCGAGGGTGAGCGGGGGATACGCGCGGCGTTCGACGCGCTGTTTCGCGGCACACTGGCCGCGCTCGGGCGACGCGAGCTGCCGGGTCACGCCGATCCGGAACTTGTGGTCAGCCGGATCAGTGTCGTGGTCGAGCGGGTACACCTGCTGCATGTCGAGGCCGCAGCGGCGCAGCGCCTGCGCGCGCGACTGGATGCGATCTACGACGCGGGTGCGGACACGCGTCTGTACAATTCCCTGATGGATCTCGAGTTCGTTCCGTATCCGGTCCCGTACACGTTTCGCCACAACTCCAACCACGTCGTCGCCGAGTGGCTCGTCGAGCTCGGCTGCGAGGTTTCGCGCAGGCCGGTCCTGGCCAACTGGCGGGTCGCCGACTAGCAGGCGTGCTGCGCCGGCTTGCGGAAGCGGAAGATCCCCCAGCACAGCCAGCCGCTGCGGCCGCCGTCGATCCAGCGTCTCAGCCCTTTTTTCATGTGCTCGATGTAATCCGGTGAGATGTCGCCGGCAAGATCGCCCTCGCGGGCCTCGGTCTCGCCGAGCACCCTGCCGTAGTGTCGCGGCAGTTGTTCGCTGTAATCGATGTAACCAATTTCCACGAGGCCCGAGGCGGCGCAGGCCTCGCGATAGAAACCGGGGGAGCCCAGGCTGTCGAGGTGGATGCGGTCGAGGATCGGCTGCAGCACGCCCGAGGGACAGTCATCGGCCTGCATCGGATCGGTGAATATCAGGACGCCGCCCGGTTTCAGCACCCTGGCCGCTTCGCGAATCACCCGCCGCCGGTCGCCGCTGTGCAGGATCGCATCCTGCGACCAGACGATGTCGAAGGTCGAGTTTTCAGCAGGGACTTCCTCGAAGCTGCCGTCGACGACGTCGATCAGGCCGTCGAGCTTGTGCGCGCGCGTGATCTCGCGATTACGCTCGTTTTCGACCTCGCTGAGATTCAGCGCGGTAACCCGGCAGCCGAAGTTCGCGGCGAGATAGCGCGCGGAACCGCCGTATCCGGAGCCGAGATCGAGGACGTGATGCACCGGTCGCAACTCGCCGAGCAGATCGGCCATGCAGGCGACCGTGCGGCGACTGGCGTCGAAGATCGGTTCGATGTCGGATTCATAGAGGCCGATATGGATGTCCTCGCCGCCCCAGACCTTGCGGTAAAAGGTGTCGGCGTCGTCGCTGTTGTAGTACTCGCGTGCAGCGGCGACGGCGCCGTTTTTCAGGGAGCGTGTCATTGCGGCATCTCCTGATAGCGCTTGTCGGCGACGTGGATGAAAAAGTCCGGTTCGTTCTCGCGATAGGTTTCCTTGAAATCCCCGAAGGTCTCTATGCTCTGGAATCCGACTTCGCGCATCAGGCGCCGGACATAGGCCTTGCGCAGGGGGAACATGTTCAGGTGGTATTCCGATTTGTCCGGAAAGCCGTAGCGAAATCGCGCCAGCCCCTCGTCGACATGCTCAGGGTGCACAGAGATGTTGTCCCCGCAATAATAATAGGTGTGGGTGCTCGAATAGCCGTTGTCGAGGATATCGTCATAGTTGCGCTGGTCGAGGATCAGCACGCCGTCGTGGTTCAGCGCCGAGTAGAATTCGGCCAGCGCCTTGCGCCGGTCGTTCTCGTTGAACAGATGCGTGAAGGAATTGCCCAGGCACACCACGGCATCGTAGCGGCCCGAGATATCGCGATTCAGCCAGCGCCAGTCGGCATGCGAGGTACGCAGGATGTGACCGCGGCGGCGCGCATTTTCGAAGGCCTTTGCGAGCATCTCCGGGCTGCCGTCTGCGCTCGCGACATCGAAGCCCGCTTCTATCAGTTGAACCGAATGGAATCCGGTGCCGGTTGCCACGTCGAGCACGCGCCGCGCACCGCGCTCCTTGAGCACACGAATGAAGAAGTCGCCTTCGCTCGCGGCACGGCTTTCCCAGTCGATCAGCTCGTCCCATTTGTCGACGAACGATTTTACGTACTCCTCCCGATAATGACCGGTTTCACGGACTTCGACCGGCTCGGGTCCGAATTGCTGTTCGCTGGTTGTCATGGTCATGCTGTTCGCTCCTTTGGTCCCTGTCCGACGTGCAAGCGCGGGATGCATGACAAAATCGATCCCGTAGCGGCGGCGCTGCTTCGGCCTGGCGGCCTTTACGTCAGTTGTTGTCTGCGACGGCGCGATGCCGTCGTCATCCCCGGGTACTGCGACTGTGTCGCGTACACGGGCGGATGCGGTCTGACCGCGGTTGTCAGCGTGCGGCTGTCGCCGGACGCGTCTGAATGCCGCGCCTGACCCGTCAGGCGCGGGCAATGGATACGGGACGACCCGGCAAGACTGGCCGTCCACAGGGTTTACATCGGGTCGTACTACTTTGAGTGATACGGCACGCGATTGCAAGCCCGATACCGTCCGGCTGCGCCTGATCGCGTGCTATCGCTCAGACTCGCAGTCTGGGCTCGGCTTCCCTGAGGCGATGAATATTCGGTACGTCGGTGGAGAGCTCGATCTCGTGTTCGTCGCCGTCGTCCCAGAAGACGATGCGCGCCTTTTTGTCGGGTGGTGTGCGGCGCACGAGATCGAGGAAGTTCAACGGTGAATCCGGCGTGTCGCCGTTGACGCTCATGATCAGCGCCCCCGCGCCGAGTCCCGCCTCCGCCGCGGCGCCTGCGGCTCGGCTGACCAGCACGCCTGCACGCTCGCCGAGCTCCATCGCGTCGCGCAATTCGTCGGTGAGCGCGACGACGGTGATGCCGAGCGCAGTCACGATTTCCTGGTCCGGCAACGGCATGAACTCGAGCCCGCGCGCGGCCTCAATGACCTCGGGCGCGACGAAGATCGTGGCGCCTTCGCGCACGGCGAGCGCCAGGCTGTCGCTGGGGCGTGTGTCGACATAGACCGGCGTGTCGCTGCCGTCGGCGCGCAGGTCCAGCGCCCCGTGATAGGTGCCGTCGATCAGCGCGTCGACGAGGACCCGCTCCAGTCGCATTCCGGTTGCGGTGAGGATGTTCGAGATCAGGTCGTGGGTCATCGGTCGCGGGACCGGCACGCCCTGCAGCGCCATCATGATTGCGCGGGCCTCGATCGGTCCGATGACGATCGGTATGACATCGCCCGACACGGGTTCGCGCAGTACGACGACCGGCGTGCCGCTCGGAGAGTGGACGCCGACGGTAGCCAATTCGACGGCGACCAGGTCCCCGGGGTCGGCAAACAGTTGGCGCGCGAACGCCTGGAACGATGCGCACAGCAGGACGATCAGCAGCAGGAGACGCCAGACGCGGGGATTCGTGATCCGGTGAGTCCGCATGACGTGGTCTCCTCTCCGGGCTGGCGGTGGCGTAGAAGTTGACATTATAAGCGACTGTGTTGATATATAAAAGGTGGAGGCAATCCCGTAATGACTTGCCTGATCCCTGACACGCTTTAAATACGTCCCTGTACGCTCGTCGGCCGCATCCCTGCGGCCGACGGTCAGGGATCAGGCAAGTCATTACGGGATTGCCTCGCCTTAATTTTATGGAGATTTGCCATGTCTACTGTCGTAAACGACGACTTCATCAGCTGCTGGAACGAGATACTGGTGCCGAAGTGGAACCGGTTCCGGCACCTGCTGTCGGGTAACGGGGCGATCCACAGTGCGATTGCCGCACCGTGGTTCGAATTCCATCCCGGCGAGAAGGTGCTGGATATCGGCTGCGGTTATGGCGAGACCTGCCTTGATATCGCGCGGCTGGTCGGTGCGGAGGGCGAGGTCGTCGGGCTGGACTGCACCGAGGCCTTTCTCGAGGTTGCGCGACAGGAATGTGCGCGGTCCGGAATGAACAATGTCCGTTATGTTCTGGGCGACGCCCAGAACAGTCCGCTCGAGGCGGATTATTTTGACGCGGTGTATTCGCGCTTCGGTGTGATGTTCTTCGAGAGCGTCGTCATGGCGCTGAGGAATGCGCACAAGGCCCTGAAGCCGGGCGGGCGTGTCTGCATGATCGTGTGGCGCGGGCTTGCGGACAACCCCTGCTGGGGGCTCGCGAAGGAGGTCGCGCTGAAGTATCTGCCGCCTCCCGGCGAACAGGCGAAGACCTGCGGACCGGGACCGTTTTCCCTGGCCGACGAGGAAACCGATCGGGCGATTCTGAAGGCCGCCGGATTCGTCGATGTCGTATTGTTCAGGCGCATCGACGCCGATATCTGCATCGGCACCAGTATCGAGGAGGCGATCGATTACCAGATCCTGGTCGGGCCTTCAGGCGAGATCATCCGGGAAGCGGGCACGGAAGGCCAGCGGACGCTGGCGGAGATCCGCGCCGAGCTGCGCACCTTGATGGAGGCGCACCGGCGCGACGACGGCTGCGTCTATATGCCTTCCAGCACCTGGGCGATCATGGCGAGAAAGGGATGATCTCAGCGGCTACAGCAGCCCGACCATCAATGTCGCGATGCCGAGGAACGTCAGGAAACCGGTGATGTCGGTCAGCGTCGTCAGGAAGATCGACGAGGCCTGCGCAGGATCCTGACCGAGCACCGACAGCACTATCGGTATCGTCATTCCGGCGAACGCGGCGATCACCATGGAGATTACCATCGCGCAGGCGATAACGAACGCGAGCCCGGGCGATCCGCTCCACAGCAGTACGGCCAGCGATGTGACCAGCGCGATGATGCTGCCATTGATGAAGGCCGCGCCGACCTCCTTGCGCGCGACACGCCACCAGTGACTGGTGCTGATCTCGCGTAGCGCGAGGGCCCGCATCGTGACCGCGAGCGCCTGGGCGCCGGTATTGCCGGCCTCGCCGGCCACTACCGGCATCAGGATGGCGAGCGCGGTGAACTGGGCGATCGTCGATTCGAACATGCCGACCACCGATGCGGCGAGAAAGGCGGTTATCAGGTTCACATGCAGCCAGGGCAGGCGCTTGCGCACGACCAGGCTCACTTTGGAGAGTGCGCGCTCTTCGGTGCCGGCGCCGACCATCATCAGGATGTCTGTACTGCTTTCAGTGCGCACCGCGTTGACCAGGGCGTCATAATGAATCACGCCGACCAGCTCGCCGCCGACATCGACGACCGGCATCTCCGCCAGCTTGTGACGGTCGAATTCCTCGACGATCTCGCCGAGACCGGCCGTTGGCACGACCATCGCCGGTGCCGGACGCGCGAGGTCGGCGAGCGTGCTGCGCGGCTCGGCGAGCGCGATATCCTGCACCTCGAGACGGTGCAGGATCGGCGGCTCGCCGGCGGTGTAGTAAAACTGCTGCGCTGCTCGTGATTTGCGCTTGCGCAGGCGGTTCAGGGTTTCGACGGCGGTCATTGCGCCGTTCAGCACCGGGAAGTTTGTGTCCATCAACGCGCCGGCACAGTTGTCGGGGTAATGCATCAGCCGTTCGAGTTCGTGCAGCCTGGCCGCGGTGGCCAATGGACGCAGGCGCTCGTTCTGGGCCGCGGACAAGCGCAGCAGGGCGCGCGCCACCTTGACCGAGTCCGCCCGGGCAATCACGAGGCGGGCATGTCCTTCGTCAAGCGCGGCGAGCACGGAAGCGGCAATATCGACCGGCAGCTGTTGCCAGATCGTGATCGATCGCGCCGGATCCTGCTCCTGCAACAGCTCGGCAATATCATCCAGCGGGATGGCGGACAGGGCCTGGATGGCTTCAACGGGATGGCGCCGCAGGAAGTCGCTATTGAGCGCCGACACGGCGCTGGAGACGCTACTGGGCATGATCGTTCTCCCTGCGGGCGGTGGCCCGATTGTCTGCGCGAGGTTTGAGCAGCGTGTCGAGGATCTCCGAGATCGCCAGCCAGTAGATGCGGGCCAGCGCGAACAGGCTGTCCAGCGCATCGTACTGTTCAACCGATTCCGCCTCGTCACGCGTAGCCTCGAGCACGGTTCGGTAATCGATGACGCCGACAAGTATCCCGTCGTCGTCGGTCACCGGCAGACGCCGCCGGCTCTCCCAGGCAGGGTGGCCGCGAGCGACAATGAGTGACATGCGCGCCGGCAGGGTATCCGGGAACGGACGCTTCACGCTGTGCAGTGCATCGTTGGCCCCGGCGTGCAACAGTGCGGTAACCGTTACCACCCCGCTCAGGCGGAAATCCCGGTCGACAAGCCAGATCTCGCAGTCGGTTTCGTGATTTTTATGGCGAACGCGCCGGAGGATCTCTGCGGCAGGGAGGTCATCGGGCAGCGCCGAGTCGATTACCTGCATGTGGCTGCCGACGCTGTTCAGCGCGTGACGCGTCAGGCGGTGGCTGCCTATCCTGTCATGTTGTCGCAGCAATTCGTGTAGGAGCGGGGCATCTGCAGGAATGACGGTCCTGGCGATGCGGGTTACTGCTGCAGCCGGTATTGCATCGAGCAGTTCCGCGGCTTGCCTGCGGTCGCAGTGCGCGAGTACGGCGGCCGCGAGGTCGGGCATCATGTGCCCGAGGACCAGCCCGGCGGATCCATTGTCGACGGCCTCGAACAGGCGGGCGACGGTGTCGGGCGGGAGCCGCTCGAGCGTGCGTGCCGCTTCGTCAGAGTGAGTCTTGATAAAGGCGATGGTGAGGCGGTTATCCGGTTTCACGCCCCGTTTTCTCCAGCAGCTCGGTGATCTCCGCCTCGAACACGGCGGCCGGGATAAAAACCCGTCCCCGTTCGGTGCTGAGCACCACCCGGGTTGGCGTCAGTTCGATAATCGTGCCTTCGTGGTCGCGCAGTCGCAGCCGGTCGCCGGGCCGGTAGACCCGCCGGATCTGATGGCCGGCAATGACATTGCTCATGTAGTCGCGTGCTCCGAGCCCGAAGGCCAGCGCAATACCTCCGAGCGTCGTAGCGAGGCCAATGCCGACGATGACCGACAGGAACGTGATATCGATGCCGATCTGCTCGACGCCGATCGCGGTCGCAGTTACGAGTATGGTTATCTGCACGATCCGCCCGAGCAACTCGCCCCTGCCCATACCGGTGCGTTCGGCGGTGGTCGCGACCAGGTCGCGCAGCATCGCGCTGATGATGATGCCCGCGAGGATGATCAGCAGGCCGGTCAGAAGTATTGGAATATAGGTCGCGACCGCGGTCAGCCAGGATACGAAGATCTCGAGACCGAGGATCGTCGCTGCGCCGGCCATGAAGAGCAGTACGATGAACCAGTACAGGATTTCGCCGGCGATCCGCGCTGGCGGGAAACGTGGTTGCAGGCGCTCCAGGCCCTTGCGTGCGATCAGCCGCTGCCACAGACGGTCGAGGTCGAGCAACAGGCGGATGCTGATCGCGCGAACCAGTCTCGCGACCAGCCAGCCGGCGACCATGATGCCGGTTGCGAGCAGCAGCCTTGGCAGAAACGCGGCGATCTGTGACGCCGCGCCGGTGAATTCCGCGCTGAATGTCTCAATCCAGGCCGGGAATTCCATGCGGCTCGCTCGGTATCGTCGGCATGGTCGATAAGTTAGCGCGATTTCATTGTGAAGTCATCCCGGTGCGCATGCTTGCGCCGATAGCGTATCCGTTGGATTATCGGAAGAACGCTTACGGAGCGATTGCGACGATGATCGAGCAAATCGGCGCGTCAGACAGCCTGTTTTGTTACGGTACGCTCGAATTTCCCGAGCTTATGCGTGCCGTGACCGGCAGGTACTTCCCGCAACAGGAGGCCGTGCTCACGGGTCATGCGCGTTATCGGGTGCGTGACGAGGATTTTCCGGGCGTCATCGCGCAGGCAGCGGCGGAGGTCCGGGGCGTCATGTATGGTGGTGTGGACGAGACCGCATTGCATCTGATCGATCTGTATGAGGACGATTGCTACAGCAGGCGATTGCTGGAAGTGACGCTGTTATCCGGCGCGACGACGCTCGCCTGGGTCTATGTCGTGCCGGCCGCGCTGCGCATGCGTCTTACCCGCGAGGCCTGGGACAGGGCGACGTTCGCGCGCTGCCATCTGAATGACTGGCTGCGCGCGCTGGGCGCGTGAGATCAGGAGCTGGAGTCTTTCGTTTTATCTGCCGTCGCCGGTACGTCGCTGCGCATGTCCCCTGTCAGGCGCGCGGTGCGCGGGATCACGACCGGCATGCGCTGCGCGAGCCGCCCTTCGGCCCGGTCCATGCGCTGTTCATAGATCACCGAAAACAGCATGATGTTCTGGACATAACCGCGCGTCTCCCTGAATGGCATGGTGTCTATCCACAGGTCGGCCGGGATCGCCTGCTCGGGCGGCAACCAGGCATCCACCCGGTGTGAGCCGGCGTTATATGCGGCGAGCGCAACCGCCTGGTTGTCGTAACGGTCCAGCATGCGCCGCAACCAGGTCATGCCGAGGTGGAGGTTGGTCCGGATATCGAGCAATGCGGACTGGGTTGGCGCCGGAATATTCAGGTGGCGGGCGAGCTGGCGCGCGGTCGCCGGCATCAGCTGCATCAAACCGAGGGCGCCGGCCGGCGAGCGGGCTTCGGGATCGAAGGCGCTCTCCTGGCGAATCAGCGCGAAGGCCAGCGCCGGATCGACGCCTTGTCGCCTGGCCGCATCTATAACCTGTTCACGAAACGCGAACGGGAAACGCAGGTCGAGGTCGTCGCGGTATTCGGTGCGCGCCACCGCCATGATCGCGCGGTCGTACCAGCCCCATTCCTGCGCAAGCATGGCGGCCGCCTGCAATTGCCAGTCGGCCATGTCCCGGGTTGCGTAATACCATTCGCGGCGGGCATCGACCAATCTCCCGATGAAAAACAGTTCGCGCGCACGCGCCAGGCCGGGGTATTCCTCGACGCGTACCGGTGTGACGGCGTCTCCTTCGGTCGGGCGATGCCCGAGTTGATAGGGCAGCGACAGGCGGTCCGCCGCCAGGTAACTGTAATACCCGCGCGAAATCGCGAGCTCGAGGTAGATTTCCTCGGCTTGCTGATGCTGCTCGAGGGACTCCAGCGCCCTGGCCTGCCAGTAGCGCCAGGCCGGGGCCTCGCGTTCATCCTCGCGCAGCAGCGCTATTCCCTCGAGTACGGCACGCCAGTCCTGTCTCGCCAGCGCGGCACGGACGCGCCATTCGCGCAACGGCGTGTCGGCGGCGGAATCGTCGATGGTCCTCAGGCGTTCGAGCGCGCTCGGGTGGCTGCGCAGCGCGAGCGTCAGTGCCAGGCTGCGCTCGACGTCGGCGTATTCCTCGCGCGACAGCGCCGTATCACCGTCCACGGCCCGGTCCCAGGCCTCGATGGCGAGATCGATATCGGTGCGCGCCATGCGCTTTATGCCGTGGATCATGATGTCCTTGTGCAGCGGATATTCGGCGGCTGGACGACGCCGGTTGTCCACCAGGCGCGGATCCCGGTGTACGCGCAACCAGAGTTCGGCGCGATCCCTGTCGGCGTCGTTCATGTAGCGCAAGAGGTAACGCGCGAGACGCACCTCGTTCGCCTGCATGGCCAGGCGAAAACGCTGCCAGACCAGTTCGGCATCGAGTTTGTCCTGCGCGCGCCAGACCGAGAAAACGGGGTCGCAGGCGGCCGGCTGTGAATTTCCCGACAGCCACAGCGTCTCGATGCCGTCGAAGGCCTGTGCTGTTTCGCCGGTTTGCAGCAGGGCATGGCGGCGGTAGCACTCCATGGTGACGCTTTCGGCGCGGGCGGGATAATTCCGCAGCAGTGTCTCCCATTGTCCGCGTCGAGCCAGCCCGTCGATCCAGGCATGATGCAGGCGCGGCGACAGCGGGCTGCCGGAATGTTCATGGACGAAGTGGAGGACCTCGGCCTCGGCAGTGAGGGCGAGACGCGGCCGGAGGTACTCGTAGCGCAGATAGGGATAGAGCGGGTAATCACGAAGCGCTTGCGCCAGCGCGTGGAAACGGGTGATTTCGCCTTTTTTCAGCGCGGCTTCCGCGGCAATGAACGCGGTGCGTTGCTGTTCAAGCGAATCCACGGCCGTTGTCGCGGACGCCGCCGGCGCGGCGAGGCCGAGGGACAGGATCAGGATCATGGACGCTACGGATCGTGGCATGGCGTTTACCATGGAAGATTCGTACCACATCGAGGCCGCCGTTCAAGGCGGGAGGGGGATCCCGGGGTCGCCGGCCCGGATGCAGCCTGGGGCTGGATTGCGAAGCGGTGTGCCTCGGCCTGTATCCGGGGGACAAGCATCCTTGCCACCTGTTCAGGCAGCGGGATCGGATCCGCGGTGCACGTTTCCGTGCACCGCGGCGAAGTATCAGGTCAGACCATGTCCTTCAGGGCTTTCAGCGCCTGGATCTTCACGACGTTGCGCGCGGGCTTGGCCTTGAACATCATTTCCTGGCCGGTGAAGGGATTCACACCCTTGCGCGCCTTGGTGGCCGGCTTGCGCACGACCTTGATTTTGTAGAGTCCCGGCATCGTGAAGACGCGGGCGCCGCCGTTCTTGACGTGGCCTTCGATGACATTCTTCATCTCGTCGAGGACGTTGCCGACCTGTTTCTTGGTCAGGCCCGTGCTGTCTGCGATATGGGTCAGCATGCTGGAGCGGGTGTACGGGGACTTGATCACCTTTGCCGCGCGGGGGGCCTTCTTTGCTGCTGCCTTTTTCTTTGTACCGCCCTTTTTCTTCACAGCCATTATGGTTCTCCTTGCTTGCGGTTGAATGTCGGAAACCTGCATGATGCGCCTGTTTTACAGTATGCGCAGCATAGCAACGTATTTTTCAATTCGCAATCCATTTTATTGCTAGAATCGGGCAACGCCGGAGTGGTCGTTGACGCTGTATTTCACGGGCTCCGGCCGCTATGCGGACATGCGGCTCACCGCCTGGAGAATGATATGGAAGCCTGGTATCGCGGGGATCCCCTGCGCTTCGAATGCACCGGTTGCGGTGCGTGCTGCACCGGTGACGGCGAGCAATATGTGTTTCTCGCCGCGGGCGAGGCGCTCGCGATGTCTGAACGGCTCGGCGTGACCCGGGACCGCTTTCGCCGCAAGTACATGATGCGTACCCCGCAGGGCGACCTGGTGCTGCGCATGACCGCGCTCGGGGCCTGCGTGTTTCTGCGTGAAAACGGCAGCTGCGCGGTCTATGACGTGCGCCCGGATCAGTGCCGGAGCTATCCGTTCTGGCCCGAGCTGGTCGCCTCGCGCGAGGCCTGGGAACATGAGGCCGCGCGCTGCGAAGGCATAGGCCGTGGCGCACGCATCCCGCTCGGCATCATCGAGGCCGCGCTCAGGTCCGCGGGATGATCGCGCTGCGGGAGCGGACATGGATACGGACATGAGCGGCGCCGTCGCGAACGAGGTGATCCTGGACCTCAGGATCCCGCCCGGGGAATGTCTGCGCTACTACAAGGGACACGCCGCTTCCATTCGCGTGCGCGCCCGTGACGGCAGGATCGTGCGTTTCCCCGCTGCGATGCTCCGTTCGTTCGTCGATGACGACGGGGTGAATGGCAGTTTCCTGCTGCGATACGACCGCGATCATCGGCTCATCAGCATGGAACGCCTCCCGGCGTAGCGCCGGCGCCATGTCCCGCGGATCTCTCGATGATCTCCTCGATGTGATGCGCCGCCTGCGCGGGCCGGATGGCTGCCCCTGGGACCGGGGCCAGACCTTTGCCTCGCTGATCCCGTACACGCTCGAGGAGGCCTACGAGGTGGCCGACGCCGCCCGGCGCGGCGATCACGAAGGCATGCGCGAGGAACTTGGCGACCTCCTGTTCCAGATCGTGTTTTTCGCGCGCATTGCCGAGGAGGAGGGCGCCTTCGATTTCGACGCCGTCGCGGCAGGCATTGCCGGGAAGCTTGTGCGGCGCCATCCTCATGTGTTCGGCGATGCGGATGCGGGTGATGCGGCGGCGCAGGCGGCGGCATGGGAGGGGCACAAGGCGGCGGAGCGGCAGCGCAGGGGCGGGACTTCGGGCGCGCTGGCCGGGATC
>CAZJKV010000049.1:0-13739 GCA_964546765.1 uncultured Chromatiales bacterium | reverse complement strand
CTCCCGGCCGGCAGTGGCCGGCGCAGGGGACGTCGAACCACTCCCTTCGTTCACCATCCAGCCGCAGCGCGGTCAGCGCGCCGCCCCAGAGACAGCCGCTGTCGAGCGCATACACGCCGTTCGCCTTGTCCTCGTAGCGGCCGAGCGTCGACCAGTGGCCGAACACGATGTCGGTGCCGGCGCTCGCGCGGCCCGGCGCTGCAAACCACGGCACGAGACCGTCGTCGCGCTCCCACGGACCGTCCTTCTCGTGCAGGTGCAACCGCCCGTCGCGATCGCACAGGCGCAGGCGTGTGAAGCAGTTCAGGCTGAAGCGCAGGCGGTCGATGCCGCGCAGGTCGCCGCGCCACAGGTCCGGCCGGTCGCCGTACATCGCCGCGAGGAACGCCCGGTAACCGCCCGCGCGCAACGCTGCCTCTACCTCTGCCGCGCAGGCCTGCGCCTGCGCAAGATCCCATTGCGGTGCGAGTCCGGCATGGATCATGACGATGCCGAGTTCGTCGTCGGCATGCAGCAGCGGCCGCCGGCGCAGCCAGTCGACCAGCGCCTCGCGATCTGGCGCAGCGAGCACATCGTCAAAGGTATCGAGGGGGTTCGCACGGCGCACGCCGGCTGCGGCGGCGAGCAGGTGCAAGTCGTGATTGCCGAGCACGGTGACCGCGCCGTCGCCGAGGTCGCGGACGAAGCGCAGCACCTCGAGCGACTGCGGCCCGCGGTTGACGAGGTCGCCGACGAACCACAGGCGATCGCGATCGCCGCTGTACGCGATGCGTTCGAGCAGCATGCGCAGCTCGTCGTAACAGCCCTGGATGTCACCTATTGCGTAGACCGCCACGTCAGAGCGCGGCCAGTAGGCGGTGCATGTCGACCGTAGCGCGCACCAGCGCGTCGATGATGCCCCGCTCCGTCGCCGAGTGCCCCGCGTCCGGGATGATGCGCAGGTCTGCACGCGGCCAGGCCTGGTGCAGCAGCCATGCGTTTTCGACCGGGCAGACGACATCGTAACGACCGTGGATGATATGCCCCGGGATGTCCGCGATGCGGTGCGCGTCGCGGATCAGCTGGTCGGGTTCGAGGAAGGCGTCGTTGACGAAGTAGTGGCACTCGATGCGCGCGAGGCTGAGCGCCGTGAACGGTTCGGAGAAGTGGTCGACGACCTCCTTGAGCGGCAGCAGTGTCGAGGTCTTGGCCTCCCAGCGCGACCACGCCTTCGCCGCCGCCATGCGTGCGATCTCGTCTTCACCGGTGAGACGGCGATAGTACGCTTGCAGCAGGTCATCGCGCTCCGCCTCGGGGATCGGTTTCAGATACTCCTCCCAGTAATCCGGGAACAACCGACTCGCACCCTGTTGATAGAACCAGCGAAACTCCTCGGGCCGGCACAGGAAGATGCCGCGCAGGATCATCCCGAGCACGCGCTCGGGATGGGTCTCGGCATAGGCAAGCGCAAGCGTGGAACCCCACGATCCGCCAAACAGCAGCCAACGCTCGATGCCGAGATGCTCGCGGATGCGCTCGATGTCGGCGACCAGTCGCCAGGTGTCGTTGTCACGCAGCTCGGCATGCGGCGTCGAGCGGCCGCAGCCGCGCTGGTCGAACAGGACGACGCGCCAGCGCTCCGGATCGAAGAAGCGGCGGTGATACGGTTCGCAGCCGGCGCCCGGCCCGCCGTGAATGAACAGTGCCGGCATACCGTCCGGTGCGCCGCACTCTTCGACATAAATGACATGCGGCGGCTCGACGTCGAGGCTGTGCTTGACATAGGGCTTGATCGCCGGAAAGAGGCCCATCATCGTGGTGGTCTCCGTAATGCCGTACTCAGCCCTGACTCGCCCTGCTCTCTTTCTTTTCGCCGATGATGCTGTTCATCAGCCGCAATCCGCTGAATGCATCCTTCGCGTAATGCACGGCCTCGCCGCGCGTATAGGCGTTGCGGCAATCGGTCTCGACATAGCGCCGCGTCAGCGCGGCGCCGCCGAGCAGCACCGGGATATCGATGTGCTGGCGCTTCATCTCCTCGAGATTCTCGCGCATGATCACGGTCGACTTGACCAGCAGGCCCGACATGCCGACCGCATCGGCGTGGTGCGCGCGCGCGGCCTCGAGGATGCTCGCGATCGGCTGCTTGATGCCGAGATTGACGACCTTGTAGCCGTTGTTGGTCAGGATGATGTCGACGAGGTTCTTGCCGATGTCGTGGACGTCACCCTTGACCGTCGCGAGCACGAGTATGCCCTTCTCGCTGCCATCTACCTTTTCCATGTAGGGTTCGAGGAAGGCGACCGCAGCCTTCATCGTCTCGGCCGACTGCAGTACGAACGGCAACTGCATCTGTCCAGAACCGAACAGCTCGCCGACGACCTTCATGCCGTCGAGCAGGAAGATGTTGATGATGTCGAGCGGCGGGTATTTCTCCAGCGCCTTCTTCAGGTCGTACTCCAGTCCCTGCTTGTCGCCGTCGATGATGCGCTGCTTCAGCGCCTCCTCGATGGTCTCGGGCCGCTTCTTCTCGGCGACGACGGACTTGACGTCCCTGAACAGGTCGACGAAATGCAGCAGCGGGTCGCGCCCCTCACGACGGCGGTTGAAGATCAGGTCCTCGGCAGCCTCCCTGTGCGCCTCGTCGATCTTGTGCAGCGGGACGATTTTCGACACGTGGATGATCGCCGCGGTCATGCCGCGCTTCTGGGCGTGATGCAGGAATACCGAGTTCAGCACATGGCGCGCCGCGGCCGACAGACCGAAGGAGATGTTCGACAGGCCGAGCAGGATCTGGCACTCGGGGAGTTCCTTCGCGATACGCTCGATCGCGTCCAGCGTGCCGATGCCGTGTTCCCGGTCGTCTTCCATACCGGTGCAGATCGTGAAAGTCAGCGGATCGAACATCAGATCCGACGGCGGCAGGCCGTGCTTGTTGACCGCGAAGTCGTACAGGCGATGCGCGATCTCCAGCTTGCGGTCGACGCCCTTCGCCATGCCCACCTCGTCGATCGTCAGCGCAACGAGCGCGGCGCCGAAGCGCTTCGCATAGCCGAGGACCTTTTCGGCCTTTTCCTCGCCGTCCTCGAAGTTGATCGAGTTTATAATGCTCTTGCCGCCGAGCAACTTCAGCGCCGCCTCGATCACCGGCGTCTCGGTCGAATCGATGACCAGCGGCACGGTGATCTGACCGCGATAGCGCGATACGACTTCGTTCATGTCCGAGA
This sequence comes from uncultured Chromatiales bacterium, assembly GCA_964546765.1. Taxonomy (GTDB): domain Bacteria; phylum Pseudomonadota; class Gammaproteobacteria; order SZUA-140; family SZUA-140; genus JAITWN01. Next base: position 10,533 of record CAZJKV010000049.1, on the reverse strand, counting down.
CCTCGGGTCGGCCGACATAGGCGACGCAGACATCGAGCGCGTGCGAGCCTTCCCTGACCTGCTCGCGGCCGATCGCGACCAGTGAGTCCCACTTTTCCTCGCCGAGCAGCTCGCGGAACTTCTTCGATCCGTTCGCATTGGTGCGCTCGCCGATCGCGAATATTGCGTTCTCCTGGCGCAGCGCTACGCTGGTGTACAGCGAGCTGACCGCAGGCATCAGCGTCAGCTCGCGCTTGCGCGGGGCCTTGTCCGACCGCGCGTCGAGCATCCCGCGCAGGCGGCGGATATGGTCCGGCGTCGTGCCGCAGCAGCCGCCGATCAGGTTGACGCCGTCCTCCTCGACGAAGCGCTGCTGCCAGTCCGCGAGCTCCTCGGGTCCGAGCGGATATTCGGTCTTGCCGTCGACCAACATCGGCAGTCCGGCGTTCGGCATCACCGAAATCAGTCCCGGCCAGTTCTCGCCGAGGTAACGCACATGCTCTGCCATCTCCGACGGCCCGGTTGCGCAGTTCAGCCCGATCGCGTCGACGTCTATCGCCGCGAGCGCGGTCACCGCGCAGCCGATGTCGGAGCCGACCAGCATCGTGCCGGTCGTCTCGATCGTGACCTGGGCGAAGATCGGTACGTCAAGGCGGTTCATCTCATGTCTGGCGCGCTTGCAGGCATTCGCCGCGGCCTTCATCGTCAGCAGGTCCTGGTTGGTCTCGAGCAGGAACACGTCGACGCCGCCGTCGAGGAGGCCGAGCGCCTGCTCGTGATAGGAGTCCTCGAGCGTGTCGTAGTCGATGTGGCCGAGGCTCGGCAGTTTCGTACCCGGGCCCATCGAGCCGATCACATAGCGCGGCCATTCAGGGGTCTCGAACTCGTCCGCGACTTCGCGCGCGAGTACTGCGGCGAGTCGGTTCAGTTCGCGGGTCTGTTCGACCAAGTCGAATTCGGCAAACACGACCTTGTTCGCGCCGAAGGTGTTGGTCTCGACGCAATCGGCGCCGGCCGCGAAATAGGTCCGGTGCATGTCGCGGACGAAATCGGGCCGGGTCCGGCACAGGATTTCGGAGCAGTTCTCCAGGCCGAGGAAGTCCTTGTCGACGTCCCAGTCGACGGCCTGGATCAGCGTGCCGGTGCCGCCGTCACACAGCAGCACACGATGTTTCAGTCTGTCTATGAATTTTTCTTTGTTCACAAGCCTGTAACCCCGAATCGAACGGTTCCGGCGCGGCCGGTTCCGATCCCTGAATGAAGGAAATCCCGAGACATGAAGCGGATCACCCGGTGTAATCCGGTCACTCCGGCTGACGCATGGCTGTGCATTTCACACAAAGACCGTGTGATAATGCTGCTTTTGTCGAATCCGGGTTATTCTAACATTGTCGTAGATAAATTTCCGATGCGCGGGACCCTGTTAATACTGTTTCTTCGCCTGTGCGCACTGCTGCCCCTGCGTGCCGCGCAGGGTCTGGGCGCGATGGTCGCCCGCCTGTTGGTGTGGATACCGAATCGCGCACGCGAGATCACGCGCGTCAATCTCGAAGCCTGTCTTCCTGAGCTTCCGCCGGACGAGCGGCGACTCCTCGTCGCCCGCTCGCTGATCGAGACCGGCAAGGCGGTGACTGAAATGGGTCCCGTGTGGTACTGGCCGAAGGCGCGGGTGCTTGGCCTGGTGGCCGGCTGCAGCGGCAGGGAGGCCGTCGATGAGGCGGTCGCACGCGGCAAGGGCGTCATCATCGCAACGCCGCACCTCGGCAACTGGGAGATGTCCGGCCTGTACTGCTCATCTCTGTACACGATGACGAGCCTGTACCGGCCGCCGCGGCTGCGAGAAATCGATGCCTTCATGCAGCAGGCCCGGGAGCGCGTCGGGGCCCGCTTGGTGCCGGCAAACGCCGGTGGCGTGCGCGCGCTCTATCGCGCGCTCGAGCACGGAGAGGCAGTCGGCATCCTGCCGGACCAGGAGCCGAACCGGGGCGGCGGCATCTTTGCGGATTTCTTCGGCATACCCGCGTATACGATGACGCTGATCGGGCGTCTCGTGATGCGAACCGGAGCGCCGGTATTCTTCACGTACTCCGAACGGCTGCCGGCAGGCCGCGGATTTCATATCCACTTCGTACCGGCGCCACACGATCTGGCGAGCAGACCGATCGAGGACATCACGACCGCGATCAATGCTATCGCCGAGAACTGCATCCGGACCATTCCGGCGCAGTATCAGTGGAGCTACAAGCGCTTCAACACCCGCCCGGACGGCAGCAAGACCTTTTATTGATTCAGGTTGCTGATTCAGCCGCGCTTGCGCGCGACGATCATTGCCTCATCGCGCAGTCCGCGCGCGGAGTCGCCGACCGTCCCTTCCTCACGATAGACCAGCAGGTCCAGGTCCCTGAACAGTTCCCGCAGTTCGCCGTCGGCAAGCAGGAAGTCCGGATTGGACGGGCCCTTGCACGAGACCTTCGTGCGCGTGAAGGTCTGGTAGAACACGAGTCCGCCGGGCCGCAATGCATCGATGATCGCCGGTACGAGGCTGCGCTCGAGGTAGTGCGCGACGACGATCGCGTCGCAACTGCCGGGGGCGGGCGGCGCCTTCGTCATGTCGCGGGCCTCGGCCTCCAGGGGCAGGCCGTGCGCGTGCGCGTAGTCGTTGATCTGCGCAACGACCACCGGCGAGATGTCCCAGGCGCGGGTGCGAAAGCCGGCGCGCGCGAGCATGACTGCATTGCCGGCGAGCCCGCACGCGATCTCGAGCGCGTCGCCGCCGGCAGGTAACAGGTGGGCGTTTTCCTCGAGGACGCGGCTTGGGTTCGACAGGATGCCCTGCCCATTGCTGTAGATCGCGTCCCATTTCTCGCGTGGATCTTCCATACACTGATTCCTCACAATGATTACTTCCTCCAGAATCCCGGCATGAACAGCACCAGCAGCGTGAACACTTCCAGGCGTCCCAGCAGCATCGCGAGACAGAGCACCCATTTCGCGAAGTCGTTGATGCCGGCGTAGTTGACCGCGACGACGCCGAGGCCCGGGCCGAGGTTGTTGATGCATGCGGCAACAGCCGAGAACGCGGTAATCAGGTCGAGGCCGCTCGCCGCGAGCAGCAAGGTCATGATACAGAAACAGGCGATGTACAGCGAAAAGAAGCCCCAGACCGCGTCGATGACGTCGCCGGACAGCGACTTGCCGCCGACCTTGACCTGGAACCATGCGTTGGGATGGATCAGGCGGCGAATCTCGCGCAACCCCTGTTTGACCAGCAGCAGGATGCGTATGACCTTGAGGCCGCCGCCGGTCGAGCCGGCGCAGGCGCCGATGAAGCTCGCCATCAGCAGCATCAGCGTCAGGAACGGCGGCCAGTCGTGGTAATCGGCCGTCGTGAAACCGGCCGTGGTCGCGATCGAGACCGCCTGGAACAGCCCGTGAAACAGCGTGCTGTCCAGGCGGGTGAAGACATTGTTGAAGTGCAGCCAGGTGACGGTGATTACCGCAACGGTCGCGAGCAAAACGAGATAGGCGCGGAATTCCGCATCGTCGAGATAGGGCCGCAGGCTGGTCCGGCGCCAGGCAAGGAAATGCAGCGCGAAGTTCGCGCCGGCGAGGACCATGAAGACCGCGGCGACGGCCTCCAGCGCGCCGTTGCCGAAAAACCCGAAGCTTTCGTCATGGGTCGAGAATCCGCCGAGCGCCACCGTCGAAAAGCTGTGCGCAACCGCGTCGAAGGCGCTCATGCCGGCGGACCAGTAGGCCGCTGCGCAGGCGACTGTCAAACCGAGGTAGATGTACCAGAGCACCTTGGCGGTCTCCGTGATGCGCGGCGTCAGCTTGTTGTCCTTGACCGGACCCGGGGTCTCGGCGCGATAGAGCTGCATGCCGCCGATGCCGAGCATCGGCAGGATAGCGACCGCGAGCACGATGATGCCCATGCCGCCGAGCCACTGCAGTTGCTGGCGATAGAACAGTGTCGAGTCCGGAAGTCCGTCGATGCCGGAGAGGACGGTCGCGCCGGTCGTCGTTAGCCCGGACATCGACTCGAACAGCGCGTCGGTCCACGACAGTCCGGGGCTGAACAGGAACGGGACGGCGCCGAATAGCGACAGCGTCACCCACATCATGACGACGACGAGGAAGCCGTCGCGCAGCCGCAGTTCGCCGCGATAGGCGCGCACCGGAAACCACAGCACGATCCCCGTCGCCAGGGTGCCCGCGAAGCACATCAGGTATGCCGGCAGCGTCGGCTCGCCGCCATACAATGCTATCGCGGCCGGCGGCAGCATTGCCAAACTGAACAGGGCCAGCAGGAAACCGGAGAGGCGCTGGATGACGCGCAATTGCATCAGCGTCGCTCAGACCCTGCGCGCCCGCCCTGCATCAGAAGAATGTGACGCCGACCTGGAACAGGCGCTCGACCTCGACGATGCGTTTCCTGTCGACCAGGAACAGGATCACGTGGTCGTCGGCCTCGATCACCGTATCGTGGTGCGCCATGATGACCTCCTCGCCGCGCACGACCGCACCGATCGTCGTGCCGGGCGGCAGCTTGATGTCTTCGATGGCCCGGCCGACGACGTTCGACGACTTGCTATCGCCGTGGGCGACGGCCTCTATGGCCTCGGCCGCGCCGCGGCGCAGCGAGTGCACGACGACTACATCGCCGCGGCGCACATGCGCCAGCAGGCTGCCGATCGTCGACAGGTGCGGAGAGATCGCGATATCGATGTCTCCGCTCTCGACGAGGTCGACATAGGCCGCGCGATTAATCAGCGAGATCACCTTGCGCGCGCCGAGCCGCTTGGCGAGCATCGCGGACAGGATGTTGGCCTCGTCGTCGTTGGTCACCGCACAGAAGACATCGGTGTTCTCGATATTCTCCTCGAGCAGCAACTCCTCGTCGGCGGCGTCGCCGTGCAGCACGAGGGTGCGGTTCAGTTCCTGTGAGATCTGCTGCACACGCGCCGGGTTGTGCTCGATCAGCTTGACCTGGCAGCGGCTCTCCAGCGCCTCGGCGAGGCCCTTCCCTATGTTGCCGCCGCCGACCAGGATGATGCGCCGGACGTCCTTGTCGAGCTTGCGCAGCTCTCCCATTACGGCACGGATGTCGGTGGCCGCGGCAATGAAGAAGACCTCGTCGTCGACCTCGATGACGGTGTCGCCCTGCGGGATGATCGGCGCGCCGCGGCGAAAGATTGCAGCGACCCGGGTCTTGATGCCCGGCATGTGCCGGCTCAGCTCGCTGAGTTCGTGTCCAACCAGCGGACCACCGTAGTAGGCGCGCACCGCGACCATCCGCACCCGGCCGTTCGCGAAGTCGAGCACCTGCAGTGCGCCGGGGTATTCGATCAGGCGCTGAATCTGCTCGATGACGACCTGTTCCGGGCTGATCAGCATGTCGATCGGCAGCGCCTCCTGGGTGAACAGCTGGGAGTAGGCCAGGTAGTCGCGGGCGCGCACGCGCGCGATCTTGGTCGGAGTATGGAACAGCGTATAGGCGACCTGGCATGCGATCATGTTGGTCTCGTCGCTGTTGGTCACCGCGATGATCATGTCGGCGTCGTCGGCACCGGCGCGGCGCAGTACGTCCGGATGCGAGGCCTGGCCGTGTACGGTGCGCAGGTCGAAGCGGTCCTGCAGATCCTGCAAACGCTTCGGATCGTGGTCGACGACGGTGATGTCGTTGGCCTCGCGCGCGAGGTTCTCTGCGACCGAGGCACCGACCTGTCCGGCGCCCAGTATGATGATCTTCATTGCGTCATCCCTCGTCCTGTCTCGGCTTGATTCCGAGCGTACGCAGCTTTCGGTAGAGGTGCGTGCGTTCGATGCCGGCGCGCTGAGCGACCTCCGCGATGTTGCCGCCGCCGATGCCGAGTTGGTACTCGAAATAGGCCTTCTCGAACTGCATCCGCGCCTCGCGCAACGGCGCGTCGAAGGCCACCGGAATCTCTACGGCGTGTGGCGCCGACAACCCGAGCGCATGCTCGACATCGTCCTGCGTGATCTCTTCGTGGATGACGAGGATCAGCAGGCGCTGGACCAGGTTCTTCAGTTCGCGCACGTTGCCGGGCCAGTGATAGTCGCACAGACGCTGCTTGGCCCCTTCCGAGAACCGGCGCGGCGGCAGGCGTTCCTGCTCGACGAAAAGGTCGATATAGTAATCGAGGATCTCCGGGATATCCTCGGTGTGTTCGCGCAGCGGCGGGATGCGCAGCGGCACGACATTGAGCTGATAATAAAGGTCCTCGCGGAACCGGCCGGCCTCGATATAATCCTCGAGATCGCGGTGAGTCGCGGCGACGACGCGGGCGTCGAACTGCACCGGCTCCCGGCCGCCGACCCGCACAAAGGACTTGTTCTCGAGCGCGCCCAGCAATTTGGCCTGCATTGCCGTGTCCATGTCGGCAACCTCGCCCAGGAACAGCGTGCCGCCGTTGGCCTGTTCCAAAAAGCCATAGAACACGCCCGATCCCTGTTCCGATCCGAACAGCGCGATCGCGGCGTTCTCGCTCGCGATCGACGCCACGCCGGCTTCTACGAACGGTCCGTCCCGGCGTGGACTGCTGTAATGCAGATAACGGCCGAGCAGTTCCTTGCCGCTGCCCGGCTCACCGCTGATCAGCACCCAGGCGTTGTGCCTGGCGATGCGCTCGACTTGCGCGCGCAGGTCTTTCATGACCTTGCTGCGGCCGATCGGTTCGACCAACGCCAGCGACTGGCGCCTGAGGTCGATGTTCTCGCGCTGCAGCTTGTCCGCCTCAAGGGCGCGCTGTACGACCAGCAGCAGCTTCGACAGCGACAACGGCTTCTCTATGAAGTCGTAGGCACCGAGGCGTGTCGCCTCCACCGCCGTCTCGACCGTACCGTGGCCCGAGATCATGATCACCGGCGAATCGAAACCGCCCTGGCGCGTCCATTCCCGCAACAGGGAGATCCCGTCGGTATCCGGCAGCCATACGTCCATCAGCACCAGATCCGGACGGCGCAGCCGCCGCGCCCGCCGCGCGTCCTCGGCGGTTTCCGCGACGCTGACCTCGTAACCCTCGTCGACGAGGATCTCCCGGACCAGGTCGCGGATGTCCCGTTCATCATCGATCACCAATATATGTGCGCTCATCATTCTGTCTGCCTGGTCATTTCATGTCTGTTACCCGGCGCGTCATCGCCGGGGGCGTCGTCAACCTCCGGGGCCGTCGCCGGATCGACTATAAAGCGCACGATGATCAACGCCCCGCCCTGATCGGCATTTTCCGCCTGGACGGTCCCGCCGTGCTCCTCGACGATCTTCTTGACGATCGCGAGCCCGAGCCCGCTCCCCTTGCGCTTGGTCGTGATATAGGGCTCGAAAAATCGCCCCAGCATATCCGGCGGGAGACCGGGCCCGTTGTCCTCGACGCGCATCTCGATCAGTTTTACGCCGGCCTCGATCAGCACGGCGGTCCGGATCGCGACTACGCACTTGATATCGGGCTGCGCAGCTTCCAGCGAGTTTTTTATCAGGTTATGGAGCAATTGGCGAATCCTGCCGGAATCTACCCGCAGTTTCGGCAGCGCGGGATCGAGCTCGGTCACGAAGCGTGCGTATACGTCCTCGCCGCGATAGAGATCGAGTACCTCGCTGACGATGGTGTTCAGGTCAAGCCACTGCAGCCTGAGCTGCGGGATGCGGGCGTACTCCGCGAAAGCCTTGACCATCTCCTTCATGACCTCGACCTGCTGCACGATCGTATGGGTCGACCGGTCCAGCACCTCGGCATCCTCGGGTTTCATGTCCTTGAGGTACTTATGACGCAGGCGCTCCGCCGACAGGCGGATCGGCGTCAGCGGGTTTTTGATCTCGTGCGCGAGCCGGCGCGCGACCTCGCCCCACGCGGCATCGCGCTGCGCCTGAACCAGTGCGGTCACGTCGTCGAGCACCAGCACATGACCGCCCCATTCGCTGTCGCCGCCGGACAGCGACGCGCCGCCGCACATCAGCACCTGCCGCCCGGCGGCGCCATAGATCACGACTTCCCTGCGCCAATCCTCGACGCCGCCCGAGAGGTGCGGGCGTATCGCCTCGAGCAACGGCTTCAGGTGATGATGATCATGGCCGACCGAAACCAGCGGTTTGCCGATGTATTCCTGCAGACTGGCGCCGAGGATCTGCCCTGCGGCGAGATTGACGGTGCGCACGACGCGATGCCGGTCCAGCGTCAGCACACCCGACGACAGGCGTCCGAGGACCGCCTGCAGATAGAGCCGTTCACTTTCGGCACGCTGCTGGCTGCGGGTGGCTTCATCGCGCGCGGCCGCGAGGCGGCGGGTCATGTCGTTGAAGGATTTGACCAGGAAACCGAGTTCGTCGGTCGAGTGCTGCGGCAACTGCCGGTCGAAATCGCCCGACGCTACCGCGCGGGTGCCGATCGCGAGTACACGTATCGGCGCGACCAGGCGCCGCGCCGACACGAACGCCGCCCATACCGCGCTCAACACGCTGAGCAGCAGCACCAGTGACAGTGTCAGCATGAAACTGTATTTCAACGGCCCGCGCAGGAAGGCGAGCTGCTTGTAGCGGGTCGCCGCTTCCTCGACGCTGTCGGCAAGCGTATTCATGTGACCGGATACCGGGTACAGCGCCTGCAGGACGCGGGAATCCTCGATCGGACTCATCACCGGCACCTCGAGCACGATGCGGATATAAAGATCGAAATCGCCGATCGGATCGAGGCCGACATAGGTTGTGCCCTGCCGAACCTGGCGCAGGACCGACTCGGACGGCAGGTTCGGCAGGATCGCGAGCGGGTTCGCGCTGCTGAACGCGATGATATGGCCGTTCGGGCGCAATATCGTCAGTTCATGGGCGTCATTCTGCACGCGCATGTCGTTCAGCATGATCGAAGCCTGGCTGCCCGGCATCAGCGACAGCGCACCGCCGATATTGTTGGTGCGGCGCAGGTACTCGCGCTTGCGGTCGTCGAGCGAGACCCGGCTCAGCTCCAGCGCGTCGTCGAAGGCCTGCTCGATGCGCACGTCGAACCAGCTGTCGATGCCGCGCTGTATGAAATCGACCGAGAAGTAATAGACGACCGCCACCGGGGCGAGCGCAAGCAATACGAAGCTGAGCAGCAGGCGCACGGTCAGTCGGGAACCTGCGGCTCCGGCGCGGTACTGGCGAACCAGGCGGGTGAGGTTCGCGGTGATCAGCACGACCAGCGTGATCAGCCCGAGGATGTTGATCAGCAGGAGCAGCAGGTACAGACGGCCGAATTCCTCGGTATTTCGGGTCGCCGCCCCCATCAGGTACAGCGAAACCAGCAACAGCGCGGACAGGGCCAGGATCGGCAGGGCCCCGCTGGTCAGCCGGCTGAGGTTCAAAGATCCCATTCGCGCCACTCGCTGGCGAGGCGCCACTCCGGCGATATCAGCGCCATCAGCCGCAATGGCGCCGGCAGGGTATGGATGTCCAGTCGAACATGCATGCGACCGCGATAGGCCTGTTTAGCTTGCAGCAGATTGCCGTCGATCAACGGCAGGTCGACCACCGTACCGATCATCGACAACGCCGCCTCGAGTGTCGGAAAGTTGCGCTGGGTACCGATGTTGAGATTGCGCACCATGTACTGGCGCGTCAGCGCGTGATAGCTGATCTGGTAACGCTGCTCGAGCGCCGTGATTTTCTCGTCCCACATCCAGGTACGCTCGCGTACGATCTCGATGTCGAACACGAAGGTCAGCGGCACGCCTTCCAGCAACGCCTCGTCGACCTGTCGGCCGAAGGTGAACGTGACCAGCGCGTTCAGGTAATGGACCTCGTTTTTCAGGTCGGATTGCGCTGCATGGATGTGGATGCCGGGCGCGGCCGCCTCGCCCTCGGCCTGCAACGGCGCCGCCAGGGTCATCGACAACACGAGCGCCCCGGTCTTCAGCCAGCTCGCGGTCGTCACGTCATCACCCCGGTCATGTGCCCGTCCTCGCGCCGTCCGATACAGGCATAGAAGAAACCGTCCATGTCATCCTCGCCGGGCAGGATTTGCCGCCCATGCCGCATGGCCCTGCCCCATGGGGCAACGAACCCGCGCGCGCCGGCGCCATCACGGCGGGCGAGGAAATGGTGAATCTGCTCATCATTCTCGTTGTGAATAATAGAGCATGTTACATACAAGAGCACCCCATCATGCGCAAGCATGGACCAGGCGACATCCAGCAGGCGCGACTGTGCCGCCGCCAGCGTCGCGATATCCTCCGGACGGCGCAGGACCTTGATATCGGGATGCCTGCGGATCACGCCGGTGCCCGAACAGGGCGCATCGAGCAAGATACGATCGAACGGTTCGCCGTTCCACCATGATGCCGTATCGGACGTCGCATCGGCGCAGACGCACTCGGCTGCGAGCCCGAGTCGCGCGAGATTCTCGCCGACAAGCGCGAGCCTCGTCGCGTCCTGATCGACCGCGATCAGCGCCGCGAGCCGCGGCTCGGTCTCGAGGATATGGCAGGTCTTGCCGCCCGGCGCCGCGCACAGGTCGAGCACGCGATGACCGGGGCGGACGTCGAGCAGGCCGGCCGCGAACT
>CAZJKV010000048.1:0-13966 GCA_964546765.1 uncultured Chromatiales bacterium | reverse complement strand
GCGCCGCGATTCGCAGCGTCGAGAAGGCCATGGAGACGGTGGGCGGCGCCTCCTGCAGCGTCGATTGCCGCTGCCTGATCCCGTCCTCGTAGCCGCCGACGTACTCGCCGACGCGACCGTCGCCCTCGAACACCAGGATGCTGCCGACCACGTTGTCGAGGAAGGCGCGGTCATGGCTGACCAGCAGCAGCGTCCCGTCGTAATCGGCCAGCAGGTCCTCGAGCAGTTCGAGGGTGTCGACGTCGAGGTCGTTGGTCGGCTCGTCGAGCACCATCATGTTCGCGGGTTTCGTGAACAGGCGGGCCAGCAGCAGGCGGTTTCGCTCTCCGCCGGACAATATCCTGACCGGCGCATCGATGCGTTCGGGCGGGAACAGGAAATCCTTGAGGTAGCCGATCACGTGTCGGGAGCGTCCGCGCACGCTGACGTAATCACTCCCTGCGCTGATGTTCTCGCGCACGGTCTTGCCGGGGTCAAGCAGTTCGCGGTGTTGGTCGAAGTAGGCGATTTGCAGCCGGCTGCCATGAACGACTTCACCGGCGTCGGGCTGAAACTCGCCGAGAATCAGCTTCAGCAGCGTGCTCTTGCCGCTGCCGTTCGGGCCGACGATCCCGATGCGGTCGCCGCGCATGATCGTAGTCGACAGGTCATGGATGATGCAGTGGCCGTCGAAACTGAAACCGACATGTCGCAGGTCGATGACGCGCCGCCCGGATGCGTCGCCGGTGTCGACATTGAAGCTGACCGACCCTGCGCGTTCCCGCCGCTGCGCACGCTCCTCGCGCATCGCCTGCAATTTTCTGACACGGCCTTCGTTGCGAGTGCGGCGCGCCTTGACGCCCTGGCGGATCCAAGCCTCGTGCTCGGCGAGCTTGCGATCGAATTCGGCGTGCGCGCGCGCCTCGCTCTCGAGCATCTCGTCCTTTCTGCGCAGAAAAGTATCGTAGTCGCCAGGAAAGGAGGTGAGCCGGCCGCGGTCGAGTTCGACGATGCGCGTGGCGAGATGCCGGGCCAGGGTGCGATCGTGGGTGATGAACATCAGCGCGCCCCGGAAGGTGAGCAGATATTCCTCGAGCCAGGTGATCGCCTCTATGTCCATGTGGTTGGTCGGCTCATCGAGCAGCAACAGATCGGGATCGCTGACCAGCGCCCGCGCCAGCATCGCGCGGCGGCGCATGCCGCCGGAGCACCGGGAGATCGGTATGTCGGCCTCGAGCGCGAGTTTTGTCAGCACGGTCGCGACGCGCTGTCCGATGTTCCAGCCGTCCGCCGCTTCGATGCGCTGCTGGAGCGCGGCGAGACGCGCCAGCGGGGCGGCGTTCCCGCCGGCCTCGGGGTGGCGGGTGCAGCGATGATATTCCGCAAGCAGATCGCCGATGTGACCGAGGCCTCCGGCAACGATGTCGAAAAGTGTGTCGTCCCGGTCCTCCGGCGCCTCCTGTTCGAGATGGGAAACGCGCAGTGTGTCCTTGCGCCAGATCTCACCGTCGTCCGTCTCGGCAGCGCCGCTGATGATGCGGAACAGCGTCGACTTCCCGGTGCCGTTTCTGCCGATCAGGCACACGCGTTCGCCGTTCTCGATCTGGAAGTCGACATGATCGAGCAGGGGCTTGTGTCCATAGGCCAGAGAGACCTGGCCGAGGGTGAGCAGTGGGGTCATCGTCGTGCGTGCCGGCGGTCGTTCAGGGCGCGCTTACCGCCCTGCCGGCGCCGGTCGCGGGTGTTATTGCGGTGGCCATTTGCCAAGGCGCGTCAGCACCTTGATCTTTTCCTCGTCGGTCATCTTGCGCCATTTGTTCGATTCGTCCTCGGTCATGCCGCAGCCGGTGCAGACACTGTCCTCGAACAGACACACACTGATGCAGGGTGACTTGATCTCTTCACTCATGAATGAATTCCCGGGTTGTTTGCGCTGAAGTCGTAGTATCTTGTCGGACAGATTATCGCATATTCCGGAGACCGCACGCATTGACGGGGTTCCGGATCGGCCCCCGGCCGCAAAGGTGCGGGTTTACATCGTGTGTATGAAAGGGATCACGACGAACCACAGGGTGTAGGTCAACGACGCGATCATCAGCGTGTCGATGCGGCCGCCCTCGTCGCAGGTCCTGCGGTAACGGTGCAACATTACCAGCAGCAGCGCGGCGTGCGGGATCACGAACCAGGTGGCGCCGGCGTAGACGCCGCCGGCAAGCCCGCCGGCATGCCACAGGGCGGCTGTCGCTGCCGATGCGATAGTGGCGGTCATCGCCAGGCCGACGAGTCGGGGCGGTCCCTGGCTGACCGCGAGCGTTCGCTTCCCCGCCTCGCGGTCCGCCTCGCGATCCGGCAATCCGGACAGCATGATCGCCGGCATGATCGACAGGAACAGCGGAATTCCGGCCAGCCATGGGAAACCCTCCAGCGCGCTGCCTCCCATCAGCACCCAGCCGAACAGCATGACGAGGAAGCTGTGCGTCAGCGCGACATCGAATTCGCCGATGCCGCGATGGGAGAACTTGAGCGGCGGCACGGTATATCCCATGCAGAGTATCAGCGCGGCGAACAGCACCATCCCGAGTTTCAGCGCGGAGACATCGGTGGCGGCAAATAGCCACAGACTGCCGAGTGCGAAGCCGGTCAGTGTCAGCGTGATACCGGCGCGCACTTCGCGGAAACTGAGTTCGCCGGACACCAGGACGCGCGAGCCGCCATTGAACGGGCCGGCGTTTACGTTGCGCCGGTCGCTGTCGAAGTCGAAATACTCATTGGCAAGCACGGTGCCGAACTCCAGCAGGAACACCACCGCATAGCCGAGCCAGTATACCGGATCGGCGAATACCGCCTGGCCGCCGCTGACCGCCATCGCGCCGATCGTGTAGGCCAGCCACGTCATCGGATAAAACTGCAGTCGCATCGCCTTGATCCAGACCAGCGCCTTTGCACGGTGCCGCTCGCCCGCGTCGGGCACGCCTCGCGCGAGCTCGAGGCCGAGCGCGCGCGCCCGTGTCAGCCATCGTTCCCGCTGCGCCGGCGTGGAATTGAATACGGTGCCGAAACTGACGGTCCTGACCGGCGAGATGCCGCAGAACTGCAAGGTCGCCTTCTTGAGTGCGTTGACGCCCGGCCGGCCATAGATCCAGCGATAGACCCAGTACGGCGTGTCCATCGTCGTGATCAGCTGGGCCGATTTCCCGGTCAGCAGCTTGTCCCAATTGCCGTCCTCATGCATGAGGAACGCGAAACCGGGCTTGAAGATCCGGTCGATGAAGCCCTTCATCAGCGCCGGCATCGTGCCCCACCAGTTCGGGAAGACGAACACCAGGTGGTCCGCGCGGCGCACCATCGCGCGCGCGCGCTCGAGATCGGGCTCTTCCGGCGCGTCTTCCCTGCCGGTCGGATAATTGATGTCGAAGACCAGGTCGCCGAGACGGAGTGTTTCGACATGCTGGCCGGACTCGACGGCGCCCTCGACAAAGGCATCGGCGATAGATGCGCAGAGGCTGTCGTTTTCGGGATGGCCCAGGATCACGAGGACATTCATGCAGCCGCCAGCCTTATTCATGGTCCGTTCGCGCCATTTCGAGCCACGGTTTCGTCTCGGGGAGGAAATGGACCAGGCCCTCCAGTATACCAGCGGCATAATTGCCGTTCATCCCCATGAAGCCGCCGCGCGCGAGATAGAGAGATGCCTGGTGACCCTGTGCAGCAGCCTGTTCCACGGCCGCCTGCCGCACCGACTCGTCGGCGTTGCGTACCAGTACCGAGGGCACGCCGCTGCACAGTACCGGGAGATCGTTACCGCTGTCGCCGGCGAAGATGGTTCGATTCCTATCGAAACCCTGGGTCCTGATCAGGAATTCGATCGCATGCAGCTTGGTCGCGCACGCCGGGATGATGTCGAGCAGGCCGAGGTCGCGCGTCTCGTCGACGCTCCAGATCAGCGCGGCGGCGATGCCGCGACTCGCCAGCGCCGCGCGCAGTTCAGTCAGCGTGGATTCCGGCACGGGTCGGGCAGGGGCGTAATAGCTGAGCTTGAACGGCTTCTGTCGCTGCTGTTCCTGGAGACGCAGCGGTCCCGGCTCGCCGAGCAGCCGTCCGAGCCCGGCGCCTGTCATGTCCCGCCAGTCCGTGGCGATGTCCTCGCTCCATGCCGGCCAGGGCGCCTTTTCTCCTGCGCCGAGCCGGTAGATCGAGGTGCCTACATCGGCGACTGCGAAGTCCGGCACCGGCAATCGATAGCGGTCGATCGCGTCGAGCTGGAGATCGAGGTCTCTTCCGCTGACATACGCCAGTGTGAAGCCGGCCCGCGCGCCGATCGCCCGGAACAGCGGACGCGCCGCGGGTGATTCGGGCTGCAAGCCGTTGGGGATCAGCGTGCGGTCGAGGTCGGTGCAGAGCAGGATGCGGTCGGACATGCGGTTGAATCTCCGGTTTCACCGCTCCAGGGTGTAGAGGATATCCGCGCCGGCCCCGGCGCGGGTACCGCTCTCGGTCTCGATGGTCCACTTGTCGCTGAGCTTGTATCGCAGCTGGACCGCGTTGGTATTCTCGACCAGCCCCTGTATATAGCGTATATAGAGCCGTTGCGACAACGCCCTGCCGAGCACCAGCGCGGCGTCGGCGACATCGTCGCCGGCCTCGATCGTCACCTCGGCGAGGCCGAAGCGTTCGGAAATGCGCTCGGCGATGGCCTCTCCGCCGACCAGCGCGACCGAGGTCGCGGCTTGGTGCAACAGCTGTCCGTCGCCTTCGCCGGCCTGGTCCATCGGCCGGCCGAGGACGAGATAGGACAGGACATCGGCGTCATCCATCGCCGGACTCGAGAACAGCGCCACCTGGGGTTGCTCGGCGGTTCCGGTCACGCGCACCCCGACCTCGATCTCGCCGCGCATCCGGGACGCGATGATGTCTATCGCGGGATTGTCGAGCGGACCGCCGGCATACAGCATGCGGCCCTGGCTGATTGAAAGATTTTGTCCATACGCGCGATAGCGTCCGTCGGCGACGCGAATCTCCCCCTGTCCGTTGAGGCTGCCATCCCGTTCCAGTATCACCAGCAGGCGTCCGGTCAGTCGTCCATCGAAGCCCTTGCCGATGACCCTGACCTGATCTCCCAGCACCAGCTCTATCTGTCCGTGGGTATCGATGCGCGGTGGCGCTTCCTCGGGTTCGATTTCGCCGATAATGACGACATCGCCCGAGAGCGGCTCGACCGATTCCGGCGCAACCGGTTCGATCCGGGCGCGGGGAATCCTTAGGGTGCCGTTGAAGGCCAGTTCTTCCTGGTTGGCGCGCACGGTGATCGCCGGGGAGGTAATGACCTCGGCGGTCGGCAGTTGCAGCGTCATCAGGTCCTCGCCGTTCAGCGAGATTTCGCCGCGCCAGTCGCCGGCGCTGTGCGCCGTACCGTGACCGGCGAGTTCCAGCCGGCCCTGGCCCATGCGCGCCCCTCCGGCGAGTGTCCAGTCATTGTGCCGGATATCCGCATCGAGCAGCAGCTCGTCGAGCCTGACGCCGAAGCGGACGAGCGCGAGGTGGTCGAGCGTGAGCTGCAGGTCGCCGTCGATGCGGGGCGCACCGACGGTGCCCGAGGCGCGAACATCGGCCGCGATCCTGCCGGGCCCGGTCTGCAAATCAGGCAATAGCATCGACAACACGCTCAGGTCATGGAGTTCCATGCCCAGACTGCCGTGCAGCGCCTGTTCGGGGCCCATCATCGGTTCGGATAGTCGCCATGCCGGCAGGTGGATCTCGCCTTCCATGCGTTCCTGATCGTTGAGGATGACTTCCAGGCTTCCGGTCAGGCCGAGCGGTTCCTCCGCCAGCGCTGTCAGCACGATCGACTCGAAACCGAGCGTGTGGATCTCGCCTTGCGCCTGCAGGGGGAAACGCAAGGCGCCGGCCGTGCTGCGGATATCGAGCCGCAACACACCCGGCCCATCCTGCTCCAGGCCGATCTCCAGCACCCCGCGCGTCGAGCCTGTGATGCCGGCGCGTTCGTCTGGCAGCCAGGGATCGAACAGCGACAGTTCGAGATCACGCCAGTCCAGCCTGGCGTGCACACCGGCTTTCGCATCGCGGTCCCCGCGCAGGCAGACGACCGCCGCGTCCTGTTGCCAGCAGAAGTCACCGAGACTTGCGCCGGCGGTCGTGATCTCGAGTCGCGTGTCGGTCTGCTGCGACCATGCGCCTGCGCGCGCCTCTTCGATGCGGCCCTGGTTCAGCAGGGCGCTCCAGCGGCCGTCGCCGAGCGCTCCGGACAGCTGCTGATACAGGGAATGATTATCGTGCTCGACGCGCAGCGTGATCCGGTGGTCGGGCGCGGAACCTTCCGTGTCCAGCGTGATACGCCCGAGCTCATGCCCGGCGACACGCGCACCGTCCGCGATCAGCGCAGCCTGCCATTGACCCGCTACGCCCAGGCCGAGGTCGGCCGACAACGTGAGGGTCTCGGTGCCATGCTCGAGCCATGACAGGGCTTCAGCGTCGAGCGCGAGCCACAGTCGTAATGCGTCGGGCGGACCGGTCACCGTTCCGGTGGACTGCACGGTGCCGCGGAGATCGGGATGCAGCACGCCGAGGTCGGTCGAGTCGAGGCGCCAGTCGACGTTCCACTGCTCGTCGAACCGTGCAGCGCCGTTTATTTCGATGCCGCCGGCGTGTACGAACAGTTCGCGGACGTCGATGACAGTGTCCTCGACGACTATGTGGGCGTGGCTGTCGAACGGTAATCCCCGCAGGGTCCCCCCCAACCGGCCAATCCCGATATCCAGGGCCAGCACGTCATGAAAGCCGCCGTTAAGATCCATTTGTCCGTCGAGTCGTCCGGCGAGTTCCGGATGGAGCGACCCGGGATCGATGTCGCTCGCGGTCAGCGACAGCGCCCAGCGGGGCGCGGGTCGCCATTCGAGCATGCCCGTGCCGTTCCAGTTGCCGCCGAGGAAATCTGCGCGTAGTTCCCGGACATCCAGACCGCTGGTGTTACCGCTTCCCTCCAGCGCGAGATCGAGAGGCGGCAGGTCGGCGAGCAGCCATGTGCCTGCCAGCGTGAAGCGGTAGTCCTCGATCGCGCCGGACAGGTTTGCTGATCCCTGTGGTCCGAACGCCTGTGGTTCGCCTGCGGGCGGCCACGCGAGGTTTATCCAGTGCAGGTCGACCTCGATGAGTCCTGCTCCGGGTTCGTCACCGGCCGTGTGCGCTGCGCGTCCCTCGATCCGGGCGTCGCCTTCGAGCGCGCGGATCACGAAACGATGGATTTCGCGCCGGGGCCCGTCCACGCGGCCATCGAGATCGACGCCCCACGACCCGAATTCGTCATCCGCTGCGGCGAGATGTCCGGTGATGTCGATTGTCGTGCCACGACCCTCAGCCTCGATCTCGGCGGCGCGGATCTTCACCGGCCGGGATTCCGGGACCACGACGTCGAGCGAAAACGGATCGACACCGGCCGCGGCCTGCCAGTGCGGGGGATCGGCCAGCAGATGCAGCTGCGCCTCGCCGAGTACGCCTATCGGCTGCTCGACCGCAAGACGCGCGTCAATCGCGGCCGGTGTGCCCGCGAGGATCGTCGTGCCGCTCCATGCCTGCCCGTCGACCGTGGCGCGAAACCGCGCCGCGATCCGCAAGGGGCCGTTGCTCGACAAGGGCAGGCGACCCTCGGCCTCGACCGCGAGAAAGTCGGCGTCGAAATGAAAGTCCTCGATCGTGATACCGTCGTCGCGCGCCCTGGCGCGCAGCCCGAGGCGGTCGAGCGTCAGCGGATCCTGGTCCGGCAGCCGCAGCGTCGCACTGCGGATATCGAGCCGATCTATGGCAATCGGGACGGGCAGAGAAAACGCGAGATCCTCGAGGGCCGTTAGGCCCTGCGCATCGCCCTTCTCTCGCGCCGTGCCGGCGATGGTGATGTCGCTGTCCTCGATGATCAATTCCCGGATCACGACGCGTCCGGCGAGCAGTGACCATGGTCGCCAGTCAAGTGCAATGCGGCCGATGCGCACGTCGACGGTCTCGTCACGATAGCGCAGGCCGCCGATCTCGAGCGGGCCGCTCAGTCGACCGCTAAGCCGCTGCGCCTCGAGCTGACCGGTTAGTTGGGCCTGGACCAGCCTGAAACTCCAATGCAAACCCGTCTCGGTGTGAATCAGCACCGTCACGAGCCCCGCCGTGAGCGACAGCAGCAGGACAGGGATCCAGAGCGCCGGACGCTTCACAGGTCCGGCCCCAGGGTGAGATGGAGGCGCCAGGGCCGCCCGTCTTTGTCCAGCGCCTGCGCTAGATCCAGGCGTACCGCCCCGATAGGCGTCTTCCAGCGCAGGCCCACGCCGGCGCCCGACACGGGATCGTAGTCATTGCTGTTGAAGGCGTTGCCCGTATCGTAGAACGCGGCGACGGCCATGTTCGGCAGGAATGCCAGCTCGAATTCTATGCTGCCGACCAGCAGATGCCTGCCGCCGATCACCCGGCCGAGATCGTTCACGGGACCGAGTGAATTGTAGGCATAACCGCGCACACTCTGGTCGCCGCCGGCGAAGAAGCGCTGCGAGGTCGGGAGCTCGGTAAAATCCGGGGTCCAGCTCATGCCGCCCGCTACGCGCAGCAACGCGCGCGTTCGTTCCGTGATGCCCCGGATGTATTTCCCGTGGCTGCGCGTCTGCAGGAAGGAGGTGTTCGAAAGTATCGAGTCGGATGCACCGCGAAACCCGATGCTGAAGAGCCAGCCATTCCGTGTCTGTATGCGCTGGTCGGCATGGATACGCTGCCAGCGGACGTTCGGGATCAGCAACAGGCTTTGTTCCTCCTCGTCCGCGATCGTGAAGTTTTCCCATTCGTAACTCAGACCCGTCGATCGCAGCCACTTCCCTATCTGCCGGGTAATGTCGGCGCCGATAGAGGCGGTCGTGCGGTCGGTCGTGTCGGTCTCCTCGTCGAGCAGCAGGAAGCTGTACGTCAGTGTATCGGTAACCGGTCGCGCGAGCGGTACGAGATAGCGCGCGGTGAGGCTGGACTGGATCTCGGATACGCGCAAGGTGGCGCCATAGCGGTGACCATACTGATTGGCGCGCCGCTCCTCGAATCCGAGCCGCGCGCGCGCGCCGGAGTCGGTGGAATACCCGAGGCCCGCGGTATACAGCTTGCGCTTGCGCGGCCGCAGCACGATCTGTACCGGGATCTGTCCGTTTTGCGCCAGCTCGTGCAGCGGCATGACGTCGGCGCGTTCGAAGTAGTCGCTGTCGGCAAGCACGCGGCGCAGCGCGAGCAATTGCGCGGCGTCATAGGGATCGCCGGCGCCGAAGGTCAGGTAGCGGCGCAGAAAGTCTTCATGGAAATCCTCCTGGTCGATGGTGATCTCGCCGAACCGGTAACGGGGACCTGTTACATAGTGCATGTCGATGTCCGCTGCTCTCGACTCCAGGTCCACCATGACGCGATGCTGTTCCAGCCGGCCCTCGACGTAACCGCGCTCGCGCGCCAGCTGCAACAGCCGGCTCTTTGCATCCTCGTATGCCCGGTGTCTGAGCGGTTCGCCGCTGCGCAGCGGGTAGCCTGACTGCCAGCGCAGGAACGAGGGGTCGGATTCGCCCGGGCCTTCGATGCGCAGGCGCACCTCGCGGATCCTGACCGGTGCGCCGGGCCGGATTCGGTAACTGGCGGTCCAGCGCGCGCCATCCTGTACGAGTGCCGACTCTATTTCCGCGTGATAGTAGCCGAAGGGTTCGAGCGCCTTGCGTATCTGGCCGGGCGCGCTTCGATGATGGCGATGGATCAGAGCCTCGCTCAGGAGCGCGTGATCTCTCTGGAGATACAGGCTTAGGCCGGCCTGCACATTGGCGAGCATGTCGCCGGAGACGCCGGTAATCTCGATTTCAAGTTCAGGGGGGGTAGACCAGGCAGCTGTCGATGTCAGCAACAGCAACAGCCCTGAAAACAGATATCTCGCCATCGGCCTATTATAGTTCGGATCACAGTCCGCCGCGGCAGCGGATCGTGATCCGCTCGATGCCGTCTAGCGGCGCGGGCGGGGAGCTGCGGACTTCAGGCCGCGCATTCGTGAGTTTGCGCGACGTGGCCGTCGACGTCGACAACCTCGAGACGGACATCGAAGCCCCACAGGCGGGCAACGTGCTTGAGGACCTCGTCGATGTTCGTGTGCAGGGGCCGGCGCCGGTGCTGTGTGTGTCGCAGCGTCAGGGAACGGTCGCCATCGCGCCTGACGTCATAGACTTGTATGTTCGGTTCGTTGCTGCCCAGATTGTAGTGTTCTGCCAGCGCCTGGCGCACCAGGCGGTAGCCGGCATCGTCGTGGATGGCAGTGACTTCGAGCTTGCGCTTGCGGTCGTCGTCCAGCACGGTGAACAGCTTCATCTCCCTGATCAGGCGTGGAGACAAATACTGTGCGATGAAGCTCTCGTCCTTGAAATTGCGCATCGCGAAGTCCAGCGTCTTCTGCCAGTCACTGCCCGCAATGTCCGGAAACCAGTGGAGATCCTCCTTCGTCGGATTCTCGCATATGCGACGGATGTCGCTCATCATCCCGAAGCCCAGCGCATAGGGATTGATGCCGTTGTAGTATTCGCTGTCATAGGGCGGCTGATAGATCACGTTGGTGTGAGTCTGGAGGAATTCCAGCATGAAGCTGTCGTTGACAAGTCCCTCTTCGTAGAGCCGATTCATGATCGTGTAATGCCAGAAGGTCGCCCAGCCCTCGTTCATGACCTGGGTCTGGCGCTGGGGATAGAAGTACTGGGCCATCTTGCGCACGATACGCACCAGCTCGCGCTGCCAGGGTTGCAGCAGCGGCGCGTTTTTCTCGATGAAGTAAAGCAGGTTTTCCTGGGGTTCCTCCGGGAAACGGCGCTCCGGCTGGCCGCCGTCCTGAGGTTCCTTTTTCGGGATCGTGCGCCACAGGTCGTTGACCTGGAGTTGCAGATAGGCGGTGCGCTCCTTCTGGCGCAGCGCTTCTTCCTTCGCGGACAGCGGTGACGGGCGCTTGTAGCGGTCCACGCCGTAATTCATCAGCGCATGACAGGAATCAAGAAACAGTTCGACCTCTTCCTCCCCGTGACGCCGTTCGCAGTCAGAGATGTAGTTCTTCGCGAACATCAGATAATCGATGATCGCGTCGGCGCTGGTCCAGGTGCGAAACAGGTAATTGCCCTTGAAAAAGGAATTGTGGCCGAAAGAGGCGTGGGCGATCACCAGGGCCTGCATCATCATGCTGTTCTCCTCCATCAGGTAGGCGATGCAGGGATTCGAGTTGATGACGATCTCGTAGGCGAGCCCCATTTGGCCGCGACGATAACGCTGCTCGACGCCAAGAAACTGCTTTCCGAAGGACCAGTGGTGATAGCTGACCGGCATGCCGATCGATGAATATGCATCCATCATCTGTTCGGCGCTGATGACCTCGATCTGGTTGGGATAAGTGTCGAGTCCGAACGATTCGGCGACGCGGCCGATCTCCTTTTCATAGCGTTCGATCAGGTCGAAGGTCCACTCCGGGGAGTCCGAGATGTAGTCAGCGATCATGCCGCAGTCTTCTTTCTGAACAGCTTGTGGAACACCGGGTATATGTCGGCCAGGGTGTCGATGCGCTGCATCGCAAAATTGCGGTGTCGGGCCTTCACGGTCAGATACTCGCGCCACAGGCTCTGGTGCTCGTCCGGTTTGATCTCGACATAGGCGAAATACTGGAGCAGCGGCATAATGCCTTCAATCAGCAGGTTGCGGCAAAGCGGAGAGTCGTCATTCCAGTTGTCGCCGTCCGAGGCCTGGGCTGCATAGATGTTCCAGTCCGAAGACGGATAACGCGCCCGTATGACTTCATGCATCATCTCGAGCGCGCTCGACACCACGGTGCCGCCGGTCTCGCGTGAATGGAAGAACTCCTTTTCATCCACTTCCTTGGCGGTCGTGTGGTGACGTATGAACACCACCTCGGTGTGCTCGTAGTTGCGGATCAGGAACAGGTACAGCAGAATGAAGAATCGTTTGGCGATATCCTTGCGCTCCTCGTCCATGGATCCCGAGACATCCATCAGGCAGAACATCACGGCGCGCGATGTCGGGCGCGGCAGCCGCATGCGGTTGTTGTAACGCAGGTCGAAGGTGTCAATGAAAGGTATCGATGTGATGCTTCGCCCCAGACGCGCGATCTCTTCCTCGAGCGCGGCGATGCGGGCGGCGCGTCCGGACTCGTCCTGCGGCGCCGGCAGCGCGCGCATCTCGTCGAGGTCGGCCTGCGCCCGATCCAGGTGACTTTCGAAGGCGGCTCGCAGCGCGATGCGTCGCGACAGGGCGCCCTTGAGTGAGCGGATCACGTTGATGTTCGACGGGATGCCGTCCCGCGAATAGCCGGCACGCACCGACTTGAAGTCTACGGTAGTGGCGAGACGGGTCTTGATCAGGTCGGGCAGGGCCAGGTCCTCGAAGAAGAATTCCATGAATTCTTCCTTGGTCAGCGTGAACACGAAGTCGTCCATGCCTTCGCCGTCCTTGCTTGCCCGGCCGCCACGTCCGGCGCCGCCCTCGGGCGGGCGCTTGATCCTGTCGCCGGCCACATACTCATTGTTGCCCGGCAGCACCAGGTCGCGCTCGCCGCCGGGTCCATGACGGAAGGTCGGCTCCGTAATGTCGCGCGCCGGGATGTTGACCTTTTCGCCGGAGTCGATGTCCGTGATGCTGCGTTCGGAGACCGCATCCGACACCGCGCGACGAATCTGTCCCTTGAAACGGCGGATGAAGCGCTGCCGGTTGACGGCGCTCTTGTTCTTTCCGTTAAGCCTCCTGTCGATAATCAGCGGCACGGTTGCGAGACGTCAGCTCGACTTGCGTACGCGCAGATACCACTCGGTCAGCAGGCGCACCTGCTTTTCCGTGTAGCCCTTGTCCATCATGCGCTTGACGAAGTTCTCGTGCTTCTTGATGTCCTCTCCCGATGATTTGGGGTTGAAGGAGATCACCGGCAGCAGATCCTCGGTGTTCGAGAACATCTTCTTTTCGATCACCTCGCGCAGCTTTTCGTAGCTGGTCCAGTGCGGATTCTTGCCGTTGTTCTGCGCCCGCGCACGCAGCACGAAGTTCACGATCTCGTTACGGAAGTCTTTCGGATTGCTGATGCCGGCGGGCTTCTCGATCTTCTCGAGCTCCTCGTTCAGCGCGGCGCGATCGAAGTTCTCGCCGGTATCCATGTCATGGTATTCCTCGTCCTGTATCCAGTAGTCGGCATAGATGACATAGCGATCGAAGATATTCTGGCCGTATTCTGAATAGGACTCCAGGTAGGCAGTCTGGATCTCCTTGCCGATGAAGTCGACGTACTGCGGGGCGAGCCAGCCCTTGATGAAGGACAGGTATTTTTCCTCGATCTCGGGCGGGAACTGTTC
Source organism: uncultured Chromatiales bacterium (assembly GCA_964546765.1). Lineage (GTDB taxonomy): Bacteria > Pseudomonadota > Gammaproteobacteria > SZUA-140 > SZUA-140 > JAITWN01. The sequence goes on along the minus strand of CAZJKV010000048.1, from coordinate 602 downwards.
CTGTTCGATCTGTTGTTCCAGCACGTAGAGCAGGTGAACCGGGTTCGCGGCGACCTCGCTGTGATCGTAGTTGAAGACCTTGGATAGGATCTTGAACGCGAAACGCGTCGACAGACCCGACATGCCCTCGTCGACGCCGGCGTAGTCGCGGTATTCCTGGTAGGACTTGGCCTTGGGGTCGACGTCCTTCAGGCTCTCGCCGTCATAGACGCGCATCTTGGAGTAGATGCTGGAGTTCTCCGGCTCTTTCAGCCGCGACAGCACCGCGAACTGCGCCATCATGCCTAGCGTATCGGGCGCGCAGGGCGCTTCCGACAGCGAGCTGTGGTGGGTCAGCTTCTCGTAGATCCGGATCTCCTCGGACACGCGCAGGCAGTACGGCACCTTGACTATATAGATGCGGTCGAGGAAGGCCTCGTTGTTGCGATTGTTCTTGAAGCTCAGCCATTCCGACTCGTTGGAGTGCGCGAGGATGATGCCCTCGAACGGGATCGCGCCCATGCCCTCGGTGCCGTTGTAGTTGCCTTCCTGGGTTGCGGTCAACAGCGGGTGCAGGACCTTGATCGGCGCCTTGAACATCTCGACGAACTCCAGCAGGCCCT
>CAZJKV010000047.1:0-14112 GCA_964546765.1 uncultured Chromatiales bacterium | reverse complement strand
CGACGGCATCGCTGGAACTCGGCATCGACATCGGGTCGGTCGACCTGGTATGCCAGCTCGGCTCGCCGCGCACGATCTCGGTGCTGCTGCAGCGCGTCGGACGTTCCGGTCACGCGGTCGGTGCGCTGCCGAAGGGACGGCTGTTCCCGCTGTCGCGCGACGACCTCGTCGAATGCGCGGCGCTGCTTGACGCGGTACGCCGCAGTGAGCTCGACCTGATCCGGATGCCGCAGGCGCCGCTTGACGTGCTCGCCCAGCAGATCGTCGCCGAGGTCGCGAGCCGCGAATGGGACGAGGAGGCGCTTTATTTGATATTCCGTCGCGCCCTGCCCTATAGCACGCTCGCGCGTGAGGACTTCACCGCCGTCGTGCGCATGCTCGCCGAGGGGTATTCGACGCGGCGCGGACGGCGTGCTGCCTATATCCATCACGACGCCGTTAACGGCCGCCTCCGCGCGCGCCGCGGTGCGCGCCTGACCGCGGTCACGAATGCCGGCGCGATCCCGGACCAGTTCGACTACGACGTCGTGCTGCAACCGCAGGGCTACCGGATCGGCACGCTGAACGAGGACTTTGCGTTCGAGAGCCTGCCCGGCGACATCTTCCAGCTCGGCAATACCTCGTACCGGATGCTGAAGATCGAGCAGGGCAAGGTCCATGTCGAGGACGCGAAGGGGCAGCCGCCGAACATCCCGTTCTGGTTCGGCGAGGCGCCGGGGCGCAGCGACGAGCTGTCGGCCGCGGTGGCTCGGCTGCACCGGTTTGCCGACGACGCCCTCGCGGCCGGGATCGACTCGGCGCGCGGCGTCATCGGAGCGGCCTTTCAGCTGGATCCCGCGGCGGCGCGGCAGCTGACCGACTATCTCGCAGCGGCGCGCGCCGCGCTCGGCGTCCTCCCGACGCAGCAGACGGTCGTGTTCGAACGCTTCTTCGACGAAGCCGGCGACATGCACCTCGTGATCCACGCGCCGTTCGGCGTGCGTATCAACCGTGCCTGGGGACTGGCGCTGCGCAAGCGCTTCTGCCGCAAGTTCAACTTCGAGCTGCAGGCCGCCGCGACCGAAAACAGCATCGTGCTGTCGCTCGGTCCGACGCACAGCTTCCCGCTTGCCGAGGTCGCACGCTACCTGCGCACCGACGGCGTGCGCGCGCTGCTGATCCAGGCCCTGCTTGACGCGCCGATGTTCGGCACGCGCTGGCGCTGGGTCGCGAACACCGCGCTCGCGGTACCGCGCAATCGCAACGGCCGGCGTGTGCCGGCGCCATTTCAGCGCGCCGACGCCGAGGACCTGGTCGCACTGATCTTCCCGGACCAGCTCGCCTGCCTCGAGAACATCCGCGGCGAACGCGAGATCCCCGACCATCCGCTGGTCCGGCAGACGCTGGCCGACTGCCTGCATGAGGTCATGGACATCGAGGGCCTGGAGGCGGTGCTGCGCGGCATCGAGTCCGGCGCGATCCTCGTCAAGGCGTGCGACCTGACCGCGCCGTCGCCGCTCGCCTGCGAAATACTGAATGCCCGACCTTATGCCTTCCTCGACGACGCACCCGCCGAGGAAAGGCGCACGCTTGCGGTGCAACAACGTCGTTTCCTGGATCCCGAAAGCGCGGCCGACCTCGGGCGGCTCGATCCGGACGCGATAGCGCGCGTGCGTACCGAGGCGTGGCCGGAAGCGGCGACGTCCGATGAGCTGCACGATGCCCTGGTGCTGAGCGGTTTCCTGACCGATGCCGAACTCGCGCGGGGCAACGATTGGCCGGTATTGTTCGAAGCCCTGGCATGCGAACGGCGGGCGACTCGTCTCGCACACCCGAATGGACGGATCTTCCATGTCGCTGCGGAACGACTCTCCGAACTGCGCGTGCTGTTACCCGACGCCGCGTCCGAACCGGAGATTCCTGCGATCACGCCATCGGGCCCGGTCAGCGAGGATCGCGGGGATGCCCTGGTGTCCGTGTTGCGCAGCAGGCTCGAGGCGCTGGGTCCGGTGACGACGGCAACGCTCGCTTCGCACACCGGGCTGGCAACGTGCGCGATTGACGCCGCCTTGTTGCGACTGGAAGCCGAGGGCTACGCGATCCGCGGCGCGTTTACCGGCGCCGGATCCGGCGCCGAATGGTGCGAGCGCCGACTGCTTGCCCGTATCCATCGCTATACGCTGAAACGCCTGCGCAGCGAGATCGAGGCGGTCGCGCCGGCCGCTTTCATGCGCTTCCTGTTTCACTGGCAACATGTCGCGGATCCCGGCGAAGGCGGCGAGTCGCTCGCGCGCGCGCTGACACAGCTCGAAGGATTCGCCGCGCCCGCCGGCGCCTGGGAAACGCAACTCCTGTCCACGCGCGCCCGCGACTGGTTTCCGGACGACCTCGACAGGCTGTGCGTATCGGGTCGCTTCGCCTGGCTGCGCCCGGCGCCGCGCCGGCCGGACGGCGGCAGTGGAAGCCCGGGCCGGTCACCGGCGCCGCTGCGCAGCACATCGATCACCTTCGTCCCGCGTCCTCAGTTGCGGCATTGGCGCCGGTTGCAGCCTGCGCCGGCGGTCACACCGGAGACGCTGTCGGCGGATGCGCGTGCACTGGCCACCGTGTTCGAACGGCACCCTGCGGCGTTTTTCGAAGAACTGAAGGAGGCCAGCGGACTGCTGCATACCCGCATCGAGACCGCGCTCGCCGAACTGGTCGCGGCAGGCCTCGCCAGCGCCGACAGCTTTAACGGGCTGCGCGCGCTGCTCGTACCACAGCAGCGGCGCCCCGGTTATTCCGGTTCACGACGGCGGCATCGGACGAATGCGCCGGGCATCGCCGAGAGCGGGCGCTGGGTCTGGCTGCCGGCCGCGCCGGCAACGGCAGCCGCTGACGACGGTGCGGCGATCGGCCACATTGCACGGGTATTGTTGCGCCGTTACGGCGTTGTGTTTCGCGCCTTGCTCGCGCGCGAGGGCGCCCTGCCGCCATGGCGCGATCTCGTCATGGTCTACCGCCGGCTCGAGGCGCGCGGCGAGATACGCGGCGGTCGCTTCGTCGACGGATTCAGCGGAGAGCAGTTCGCGTTGCCCGATGCCATCGGCGCGCTGCGCGAGGCAAGAAAGGAGACCGCCGGCACGCTGACCGGCATCAGCGGCGCCGACCCGCTGAATCTGACCGGCATCGTCACGCCGGGCGAGCGCGTGCCGGCAGTCGCCGGCAACCGGATCCTGTATCGTGACGGCGTTCCGATCGCCGCCTCGATCGGCAACGAGATCCGTTATTTCGAGCCCTTCCACTCCGATGCTGAATGGATGCTGCGCAAGGCGCTGCTGGCGACATCCCGGGTCTGAATCAATCCCTCCGCCTGCTTTTCCTCGAGATGTGCTGGAGCTTGTGGCGATGGGTCAGGCGATAGAAGCGCCGCAGTTCCCTGACCATACTGGAGCGCCTGTCCTGGAGACATTCCTGCTGCAGATGTTCGCAATACAGGCCGGCGTAATAGTTGGCCTGGTAATAGCGCCGCTCTTCGCTCGTGTCCATGCCGTTCTCGAAGACCGGATCAGAGAACAGGCGCTCATGCAGTTCCCTCGGGATCCGCATCGCGCGCTGGCGGCCGATCAGGAGCACTGCGGCGGCGAACTTGTCGACTTCAGCCTGCAGTTCCAGTTCGAAGCGGCTGACGCCGCGCCCATGACGCGCGTTCCATACCAGGTAGAGGAAATGACTGACACCTTCGAGTGCGGTCCAGAACTCGGCCAGGTTCCCGTCGTTCAGCGAGTGGACCGGATCGTTGTCGCGCAGGACCGTCACGGTGGCCGCATCCAGATAGAGCGCCAGGTCGAGATCATCGCCGTGCTCGCGCACCAGCAGCTTTTCGCTGGTCTCACGCGCGGCGGGATTGCGCTCGAGTGATCTCAGCAGTTCGGGATCGGTGATCAGGAAGCGCTCGATGTCACAGCCGCTACGGACTTCATAGAGGCGTTCCAGGCAATTCTGCATCCTGCCGAGACTCGAGGCGGACGCCATGACTCGCCCCGGTCAGTGATCCGTGCGGCCGAGCGGCGCCGAACCCGCGGCGCTCGGCTCGATGCCGTGCTTGCGCAGACGCTCCCGCGCGCGACGACTCCCGGTCCGCAGCCACAGCTCGTACTGGCGCAGGATGTCGGCATCGCTGCCGGTCGCGGCATGTTCGTTGAGTCCGGACAGGGCGTCCGCAAAGCTGGTGAAATTGGCGGACAGTTCCTCGAAGATCGCGCAAAAGACCTCGCCCCGGGTCGTGCCGCGCATCGAATCCGAGAGATAGGCATAGGCATTGCTGCCCATCCCGATGTAGTAATCGACATCGATGAGCTTGCGCGAGAAGCTTTCCGAAAACACGCCGGAGATGAACAGCGCCACGTCCCCCATGCGCTGCATGATGCGGTTTCGCTCCTCGGGACCGCGTCCCTCGAGCGCATCGGCATAGAGCATCGCGAGCGGCCGGATCTCCAGACGCTCGCCGTTGAAGTCGAACAGTCGATCGCTACGCTGGAAGACGGTCAGCAGGTTGACGATGTAATAGACGGTCTCTACCGTCGCGTCGACGCCTTTCCGGTTCAGCGCATCGCCGATCGTTTCGTGGAAGTATTCACGCAGATCCGCGCTGGCTATGACCCGGGTAGTGTTTGATCGATCGCGCATCCAGGGCCTCCTCGAGAAGAGACACGAAACCGCCGTTCACACCCACTGTAACGGCATGTCTCATATATAACTGAACGGCGTCGTTTGCTGTAGCTTATGCGCGAGCGAATATTCTGGTATAATCAGGCCCTTCCTGCAGTATTCCGGTCCCCTCCACAGGTACGTTCAGAACGTGTAGACCAGGGTGGCCGTGGTCTCGGTATCGGTTTTCTCCACGCCTTCCGGCACATCGGACACATGCTTGATGCGGAATGAAAGCTTCGCCGCGAGATTGCCGACCAGCTGGCTGGTCAATGACGTGGTCGAGGTCGAGATCGTTGCCTCCTCGCCGGACTCGACGGTCAACACCTCGCCGAAGGCCACCGATTCCCGCATCTGCCATTCGAACTTCGCGGCGCCACGCACGATCGCTTCGTTGACGGTATCTCCGCTCACGGTCTCCTTGCGTTGCCGCGCACCGGCGCCGATTTCGAGGTCGAGCATCATGTCGGGACGCTCGATGACCTTGCGGCCGTAACCGACGGTCTCACTGGCCTGGTAGTCGTAGCCGCTGAAGCTGTCGTCCTCATACATCAGCATCGCGAACAGGTAGTTCGGCCCGCCGCCGATCAGGTAGTCGCTCTTGGCCGATGCGAGCCAGCGCTCGGCGGTCTTCTCGCCATCGGTCCTGCTGGTGTAGATCTCGGCCGTTCCGGTATGGCGCCAGTAGTCGCGATTGTTCACGACCTCGGCGTTGCCGGTGAAGCTGTCGGTGTCGGTATTGCCGGAGGTCAGGATGAGCCCTGCCGCAACCTTGGCCGTCCAGGGCGCTGGCGGCGCCTCCTCGGCATTCGCCGCGACGGCGGTCGCGAGCATTGGCAATGCTATCATTCCAGCCCGAATCCTTCTCATGCAAGTCTCCTCGTTGAACGACTCATGGAACAGCATTCGGCCACCGTCCGCATATTGTTGCCGTCATTGCTTTCCTACCAGTTGCGCCAGCACCGGCCCGCTCGCCTCGCCGAAATAGATTGAACGATGCGGGAAGGGAATTTCAATACCCTCGCGGTCGAAGGCCTTCTTGATCCTGCGATGAAATTCGCGCCCGACTTCCCATTGCTTGATCGGCCGCGTGCGTATCCGCCCCTTGATCATCACCGCCGAATCGGCAAAGGCGTCGACGCCGAAGATTTCGGGCGTATCCAGCATGAGGTTCCCGAAATACCCGTCCCCCTTGAGCTCTTCCCCGACGCCACGCATGACATCGACGACCCGGTCGGTGTCCTCCTTGTAAGCGACGCCGATATCGAAGACGAAGGCCGACCATTCCCGGGTCATGTTTGACAGGGTGTCGATCGTGCCGTTCGGAAAGACATGGACCACGCCTGAGAGGTCGCGCAGCACCAGGGTGCGGAAGTTGATCCGTTCGACCAGGCCGCCGGTCCCGTTGACGATCGCGACGTCGCCGACCCGCACCTGATTCTCGAGGATGATAAAGAAACCGGCGATAACATCCCGCACCAGGTTCTGGGCGCCGAAACCGACGGCAAGGCCGACAATGCCGGCGCTGGCGAGCACAGGCATGATCTCGAAACCCATCTCGCGCAGGATCACGAGTATAGCCATGACCCACATCAGGATGACAACCGCCTGTCGCAACAGCCTGATCAAGGTCTCAGCGCGCTTGACCGCCTCGCTCGGCGGTTCGCCCTCCTGTTTTCCGCGCTCGACCAGGTTGACCTCGAGACGACTCAGCGCCAGACGCGCGACGTGTACAAGTCCCCATGCGATGCCCAGGATCAGCGTGATCCTGACCATCGACAGAATCATAGATTCCCAGCTGACCTGATCGAACAGTTCAGTTATCTGGTCCATTATCCTTGCACTCCTTCTGCCCGTCACAGCCGGCCTTCATCGTGACAGACCGTGAATTGAAAACCTCCTGCAGTGTATCAATTACCGCATGGCTATGCACAGATCGCCGCAACACAGTACTATTGTTCCGATATCGGAGGAAACTATCCTATGGCAAGCCTGCAATTTCTCGGCGCGACGCGACAGGTCACCGGATCCTGCTATCTACTCAGGACATCGGAGCATACTATCCTGCTCGAGTGTGGGATGTTCCAGGGAGACACCAGGACCGAAGACCTCAATCGGCGACCGTTTCCATTCCGGCCCGACTCGATCGACATGGTCATCCTGTCGCATGCGCATCTGGATCACTCGGGATTATTGCCCAAGCTCGTCAAGGAGGGATTCGCCGGTACCGTCTACACGACGCCGGCGACCCGCGACCTCCTCGACCTGATGCTAAAGGATGCGGCATTCCTGGAGCAACGGGATGTCGACTGGGAAAACAAGCTGCGCCGCCGTGCGGGCAAGGAGCCGAAAGCGCCCATTTATACGGCCGAGGATGTCGATACCCTGCTGTCGCTGTGCATAACGGTCGAATACGAACAGCCGCTGAAGATTTCCCGGGAGTTGGAGCTCAGGTATCTCGACGCCGGACACATCCTCGGAGCGGCAATAGTCGAGCTGAAGATCACGGAGCACGAACGGACAATCAGACTGGTATTTTCAGGCGATCTCGGCAATGTCAGCTCCTACCTGATGAGGGAACCCGCGCCGCTTGATCAGGCGGACGTGCTGCTAATGGAATCGACCTATGGCGACAGGGATCATCGCCCACTCGAGGAGACGGTCGAGGAATTCGCCGAGGTACTCGCCGACGCGCAAAAGAGTCGCGGCAATGTCCTGATCCCTTCGTTCGCCGTCGGACGCGCACAGGAAATCCTCTACCTGCTCGGTCGCTTCTACCAGGAAGGCAGGCTGCCACAACGCGTGGTATTCCTCGATAGCCCGATGGCGATCTCGGCGACCGAGATTCACCATCGCCACATGGACCTCATCGATCAAGAGGAAAAGTTCGAGATGCGCAAAGCGGACGCCCGCAACCTGCATGACTGGCTGCCTGTGCTGCGCCTGTCACGTACGCCGGATGAATCGATGGCGATCAACCAGATTACCGGCGGCGCGGTGATCATCGCCGGCAGCGGCATGTGCACCGGGGGCCGTATCACCCACCACCTGAAGTACAACCTGTGGCGCCCCGAGGCACATGTCGTCATCGTCGGCTTCCAGGCCCGGGGAACCACGGGACGGGCGCTCGTCGACGGGGCGGAAACGATCAGGCTGTTCGGCAGCGAGATCGCGGTCAAGGCGCAAGTGCATACCCTCGGCGGCTTCTCGGCGCATGCGGGGCAGAGTCAGCTGACGGCATGGCTGCGCGGTTTCAACAAGGGCCGGCCACGGATTTACCTGGTGCACGGCGAGGAAGAAAAATCACTGGCCCTGCAACAACATGTCCTGACCACGCTCGGCTGGAAGACGTACATCCCCGAACCGAAAGAGAAGATCAGTCTGTGACAGGGCGCTTGATGCTCACTGCGCCGCGCAGTTCTCCGACGCGGTAGTTACGTGCCTCGTCGAATGGGTAGCGTTCCGCAAGCATTACCTTGACGTCATCCGGTATCCCGTCTTCCGGCCCGTGACACACCAGGCACGGCTGTCTGACTTCGATTGCTCGCATATAGCGGAAAAACCGCCCGTCCGGCTCTTCGACGATCTCCGCATGCTCCATCCCACCGACCGTCTCACCGTCATCCGTCAGTTTCTGGAATTGCGCGAGGATCTTCTGCTCCCAGGCATCGGGCATCCCGAGCAGCGGATTGCGGACCCGGGTGCCGACACGAGTCACCTTCCAGCCGTGCTCACGCGACAGCGCCCCGGCTATGCGCGGCGCCGCCTCGGTACAGACACCGATCGCGGAGGGCGGTCCACCCGCCTGCATCTCCCGCATCAGCTCGGCAGCGAGATCTTCCATCAGCGACCTGCTCGCGGCCGCCGCGTCGTTGCGATATTGCCCGGTGTCCGCCGCGGCGAACCCCGGAAACAACAGCGCCAGCAGAAAGGATCCCAGTATGATGATTGTCGGTCTTGCAATCACGGAGCTACGCATATCGAGTCCTCCCTGGACAGCACAGCACTGGAACGGGTACCCGTCAGTCTAGCCGAGGTCGACTTCCAGCGTATCACCGTCCAGGCGCACAGGGTAGGTATTCAGGGGTTCATAAGCCGGAGGAGCGGTGACCGCGCCGGTCAGGATGCTGAAGCGGGCGCCGTGAAGCGGGCACTGGATCTCGTCGCCGATGATCATGCCGTCGCACAACTCGGCAAAGGCATGGGTACATATGCTGTCTATCCCGTGATATTCGCCGTCGAGATTGACGATGGCGACCATCCGGCCGTCGACATCGAAGGCGCGACACTGACCCGGCGGGATGTCTCCTGCCTTCGCGACTGCAACCCAATCGCTCACAGCATGCCCAGTTGCAGGCGCACCGCGTCCGACATGCGGTCCTGGGTCCAGGGCGGATCCCAGACCAGCTTCACCGTCGCGTCCTCGACACCCTCGACCTCGCGCAGGCGCGATTCAACGGTGCCGGGGAAGGTCTGCGCGACCGGGCACCCGGGCGCGGTCAGCGTCATCTCGACATAGACGGCGCCGTCGTCCTCATTAGCCTCGATATGATAGATCAGGCCGAGGTCGTATATATTGACCGGGATTTCGGGATCATAAACCGTCTTCAGCGCGGCGATCGCGCGCTCTCGCAAATCGCCTTCGACCGGGTCACTATCATCGCGCCGCGCCTCGGGTTCCGGCTTCCGGGCGACATGGGCCTCGGCCTCGTCACGTGACCGGAACAGCGAGTCCGCCTTGACCTTGATGCCTTTCAGCGAGTCGCTCATAGCCTATTCCGTCGAAACCGGCTTGTTCTGATCCTTGAGTGCCGCCTGCAAGGCATGCCAGCATAGCGTCGCGCACTTGATGCGCGACGGGAAGCCCTTGACTCCGGACAATACCTGCAGCTTGCCGAGCTGCTCGCCGCCGTCCTTGTCGTCCATCATCATGCCATGAAACTTCTCGAACAGGCCCTCGGCTTCCTGTACGGTCTTGCCGACCAGAACATCGGTCATCAGCGACGCGGACGCGACCGAGATCGCGCACCCGGAGCCCTCGAAGCTGACATCCGAGATACGACCCGCATCATCGACCTTCAGGTACAGGGTCATCTTGTCGCCGCAGAGCGGATTGACGCCCTTTGCGCAACGATTGGCGTCCTCCACCTTGCCGTAGTGGCGGGGATTGCGGTTGTGGTCGAAAATGACCTCCTGGTAGAGTTCTTTCAGATCGCTCATCTGCTGAACATCTCCATAACCTTTCCTATGCCATCGGCGAGCCGGTCGACTTCGTCGGTACTATTATACATCGCAAAGGAGGCGCGGGCGGTGCCGTTCAGGCCGAAGCGCGTCATCAGCGGCATCGCGCAATGGTGACCGGCACGTACCGCGATGGCCTGGCGATCCAGTATGGTGCCGACGTCATGGGCATGGATGTCGTCGATGACGAAGGACACGATCGCGCATTTCTCCTTCGCAGTGCCGATGATGCGCAGGCCCGGCAGCTCCTGGAGCAGCGCGGTCGCGCGCTCCAGCAGAGTATGCTCATGGCGCGCGATCGCCTCCAGGCCGATTTTATCGACATAATCCACCGCCGCGCCGAGACCGATCGCGCCGACGATATGGGGCGTGCCCGCCTCGAACTTGTGCGGGATCGCGGCGAATGTCGAATGTTCGAAGCTCACTTCCTGGATCATCTCGCCGCCGCCCTGCCACGGCGGCATCGCCTCGAGCAGGTCCGCCTTGCCGTAGAGCACGCCGATGCCGGTCGGGCCGTAGAGCTTGTGGCTCGAAAACGCGAAGAAGTCGCAATCCAGCGCCTGCATGTCGCAGACGGAGTGCGGCACGGCCTGCGCGCCGTCGACCAGCACGCGCGCTCCCTGCGCATGGGCTGACTCGATCATCCTGCGCACCGGGTTGATCGTGCCGAGCGCGTTCGAGGTGTGCGTGATCGCGGCCAGGCGCGTGCGCCGGGTCAGCAGGCGCTCGTAGGCCTCGAGGTCCACCTCGCCCGTGTCATTTACCGGCACGACCTTGAGCACGGCCCCGGTCTGCTCGCAGAGCATCTGCCACGGAACGATGTTCGAATGATGCTCCAGCGCGGTGATCAGGATCTCGTCGCCGCGGCCGATCCGGGTCCGGCCGAAGGTCTGGGCGACCAGATTGATCGCCTCGGTCGTGCCACGCACGAAGATGATCTCGCGCTCATCACGCGCGTTGAGGAAACGCGCGACCTTGCCGCGCGCATCCTCGAAGGCCTGGCTCGCCCGCTCGCTCAGATAATGCAGGCCGCGGTGAACGTTCGAATAATCGACCGCGTAGTGGTGCTGTATCGCATCGAGCACCGGCTTCGGCTTGTGCGCAGAAGCGGCGTTGTCGAGATAGACCAGCGGGCGGCCGTATACCTCCTGGTGCAACGCGGGGAAGTCGCGGCGCACCGCATCGATATCGAAAGCGGGAAGTTCGACGATGCCGGTGTCGCGAGGATTGACGTTCACTTCAGCATGCCTCATTCCCCGAGCCGCGACGCCACCAGGCGCTCGAACCGCTCGCGCACAGGGGCCAGTGTCAACTGTCCGGTAATTTCCGATGAAAACGCGCCGATCAGCATGCGGCGCGCAACTAGATCGTCGATGCCGCGCGCCTTCAGGTAGAACAGGGCGTCCCGGTCGAGCTGTCCGATGGTCGCGCCATGGCTGCACTTGACATCGTCGGCGTAGATCTCGAGCTGCGGCCGGGTATCTGCCTCTGCGCCGTCCGACAGCAGGAGATTGTGGTTCATCTGCTGCGCGTCGGTCTTCTGCGCGTCCTGGTGGACGATGACATGCCCATTGAAGATGCCGCGAGAATGGCCGTCGAGCACGCCCTTGTAGAGTTCACGACTGCTGCAATGGGGAACCCGGTGCTCGATCCGCGTGTAATTGTCGATGTGCTGCCGACCGCGACCGATGTAGAATCCGTTCATCGTGCAGGCGCACCCCTCGCCCGCCAGCTCGGCGTGCAGGTCGCTGCGGGCGAGGCGCCCACCGGCCTGCAGATTGTGCGAGACATAGCGGCTGTCCCTGCCCAGACGCGCATGCACGGCAGCGAAATGGTAGATGCCGTCACCCTGCTCGTTGATCTTGTAATGCTCCAGCGCCGCGCCGTCACCGATGATGCACTGGGTCAGGCTGTTGACCAGCGACTGCGCGCCGCCGGCGCTGACATAATGCTGCACGATGGTCGCGGCGCCGCCCTCTTCCACGATCACCAGGTTGCGCAGGAAAGCAGCGCCGGGACGGCCCGATTCGCGCGCGAAATAGAGCAGGTGGATCGGTCGTTCGACCGTCACACCTGCGGGTATCCGGACGACGGCACCGTCGCTCATGAAAGCGGTATTGAGTTCGGCAAAGCCCCGGGGCGCGTCCGGGGCATGCGATGCCAGCCAGCCCTCGAGCTCGGCCGGCGCATGGCGCAGGCGGTCCTTCAGGCTGGCAACGATGACGCCGCCGGGCAATGCATCGGCGTCCGATAACGCCGGAGCGAGGTGCCCGTCAACAAAGACCAGGCGAAGGGCATCGCTGTCCGTCAGCAACCAGGGCGAGATATCGATGCCTGCACTGTCTTCGGCGCCTTCGAGCGGAACGAATCCCTTTTTTACGATCGGAGCGACGTTGGTATACTTCCACGCCTCGTCACGCGGCGTCGGATAGCCCGACTCGGAGAATCGCTGCACCGCCGCGTCGCGCAGGTTGGCTAGCCACGGCAGTTCATTGCCCGGCAGCGTCGCCCGCACCTTGCGAAACTCTGCTACGGATTGATCAATGATGGTGGACACAGGGCCTCCCGCTGTCAGGCGGGACCGGCGTTGAGGCCGGCTGATGTCTTGCCCTTGACCTCGCCGGTGTCGCGCACATAACCGGCAAAGCCCTCGCGCTCGATCTCCAGCGACAGTTCCTGACCACCGGATTTGACGATGACGCCGCCGGACAGCACATGCACATGGTCCGGCTTGATGTATTCGAGCAGGCGCTGGTAATGGGTGATGACGACAATCGCCCGTTCGGGACCGACCAGGCTGTTGATGCCGTTGGCAAGTAGCCTCATCGCGTCGACATCGAGCCCGGAGTCGGTCTCGTCGAGGATCGCGAGTCTCGGCTCCAGCACCGCCATCTGCAGTATCTCGCTGCGCTTCTTCTCACCGCCGGAAAAAGCCTCGTTGACCGAGCGATAAAGGAATTCTTCCTTCATGTCGACCAGCTTGATCTTCTGCTTGACCATGGTCAGAAAGTCCATTGCATCGAGATCCGCCTCGCCGCGATGCCTGCGGATCGCGTTCAGCGATTCCTTGAGCAGGTTGACCGTGCTGACGCCGGGGATCTCGACCGGATACTGAAACGCGAGGAACATGCCTTCGCGCGCGCGCTGCTCCGCCGCCATCCCGAGCAGGTCATGCCCCGCGAACGTGAATTCGTCGGCCGAGACGTCGTAGCCTTCCCGGCCCGCCAGCACCTGCGCGAGCGTGCTCTTGCCCGATCCGTTAGGGCCCATGATGACGTGCACCTCGCCGTAGCGTACGTCGAGGTCGATCCCTTTCAGTATGCTCGCGCCGTCGATATCGACGACCAGGTTCCTGATCGTGAGCAGGCTGTCGCCGTTTTTGCCGGACGCTGCCTTGTCGTTCATCCTACTGCTCCCTCCAGACTGACGCCGAGGAGTTTCTGCGCCTCGACGGCGAACTCCATCGGCAATTCCTTGAAGACTTCCTTGCAGAAGCCGTTGACGATCATCGAGATCGCGTCCTCCTGCGACAGACCTCGCTGCATACAGTAGAACAGCTGATCTTCGCTGATCTTCGAGGTCGTCGCCTCGTGCTCGACATGAGCGGAGGGATTCTTGACCTCTATATAGGGAAATGTATGCGCGCCGCAGCGATTGCCGAACAGCAGCGAATCGCACTGACTGTAGTTGCGCGCGCCCTCAGCGCCGGCGAGCATCCTTACCAGGCCGCGATACGCGTTCTGGCCATGGCCCGCCGAGATGCCCTTGGAGATGATCGTGCTGCGTGTGTTCTTGCCTATGTGGATCATCTTGGTGCCGGTGTCGGCCTGCTGGTAATTGTTGGTCAGCGCGACCGAGTAGAACTCTCCTACCGAGTTGTCGCCTTCGAGGATCACGCTGGGATATTTCCACGTGATCGCCGAGCCGGTCTCGACCTGAGTCCACGAGATCTGAGAATTGATGCCGCGGCAGTGGCCGCGCTTGGTGACGAAATTGTAGATGCCGCCCTTGCCGTTCTCGTCGCCCGGATACCAGTTCTGCACCGTCGAATACTTGATCCGGGCGTTGCCGAGCGCGACCAATTCTACGACAGCCGCGTGCAGCTGGTTCTCGTCACGCATCGGCGCAGTGCAGCCCTCGAGATAACTGACGTAGGCGGCCGCGGCGACGACGATCAGCGTGCGCTCGAACTGGCCGGTGTTC